>JBBWZD010000052.1:0-9667 GCA_039648875.1 Actinomycetota bacterium | reverse complement strand
CGACGACGAACGCGGAGATGCCGGCGTGGCCGGCCTCCGGATCCGTCTTGGCGAAGACGGTGTACAGGCCCGCGACGGAGGCGTTCGTGATGAAGCGCTTCGAGCCGTCGAGGACGTACTCGCCGCCCTCGCGGCGCGCCGTCGTGCGCATCGCGGCGGAGTCGGAGCCCGAGCCGGCCTCCGTCAGCGCGTACGCGCAGAGCCACTCGCCGCTCGCGAGCCGAGGCAGGTAGCGCTCCTTCTGCTCGTCGTTCCCGGCCAGCTTCAGGCCGAGCGACCCCAGCTCCTGCACCGCGAGGATCAGGCCGCTCGTCGCGCAGACCTTCGAGACCTCCTCGATCGCGATCAGCGCGAGCAGCGTGCCGGTGCCGAGCCCGCCGTGCTCCTCGTCGAAGAAGAGGCCGAACAGGTCGTTTTCTCGGAAGAGCTCGACCACGTCCCAGGGGAACTCGTGCGACTCGTCGATCTCCGGGGCCCGCGGCGCGATCCGCTCGCGTGCGAGCGTGCGGACGAGGTTGCGGAGCTCGCGCTGCTCGCCCGTGAGCTGGTCCCACGCCACCGGGACGGAGACTAGTCGAAGGGGTGCTCCTCGATCGCGCCCGCGTGTGCACTCGCCGGCGAGAGCTCCTTTCGCCCATCGCCCATGCGATCTGCAAGAGTGGCGAACCCTAACCTGGAGAATCCGATGAGCCTCGTGATCCGCTTCGCGCCCGAATCTCTGACGTCGGACCAGTACGACCGCGTTGTGCGCAGGCTCAACGAGGAGAACGTCTTCCCCGCCGACGGGCTGGACTATGAGCTGTGCTTCGGCTCCGGAGACAAGATGAAGGTGAGCCAGATCTGGGACTCGAAGGAGCAACTCGACGCGTTCGCCGCACGCTTGATGCCGATCCTCGCCGAGGTCGGCATCGATCCCGGTGAGCCTGAGGTGCTCGAGGTTCACAACATCATCAGGCGCTGAAACCGCGGTAGCCGCCCGGCGCGCACGCCGTCGTGACGCTGCCGAGCCGGTTCGTTCCCCGACGACGCGGGCCGGCACGGCGGTGTGGTCCTCGCCGCCGGCGCGCTCGGCCTCGGCGTCGGTCAGCCAGGAGCGAGTCGCCTCGAGCAGGCGCAGGTCCATGCCGGCGGCGGCCTCGGTCACCGCGTCCTCCTCTCGTTAGGCTCCCGCGCCATGATCCTCGAGAACGGCGCCATCCGCACGCTCGACCCGTCGCTGCCGCTCGCCCGTGCGCTGGCGATCGCCGGCGACCGCGTCGCGGGCGGCGTCGGCGTGCACGAGACGGCCCTCGCGAGCCCGGAGACGCTCGACCTCGGCGGCCGCTGCGTCCTGCCCGGCTTCACCGACTCGCACGTCCACTTCCCGACCTGGGCGATCACCCAGCGCGAGGTGAAGCTCGACGGCGCCGCTTCGCTCTCCGAGGCGCTGGAGCGGATCCGGGTGGCCGAGCGCCGGGGCGACTGGCTGCGCGGCTACGGCTGGCGCGACGCCGACTGGACCGACGGCGCGCCTGCGCGCGAGCACCTCGACGCACTCGACGAGCGGCCGGTCGCGCTGTGGTCGAAGGACTACCACTCGCTGTGGCTCAACACCTCGGCGCTCGCGGTCGCCGGCGGCGACGTCGAGGTCGCGGGCGGCGTCGTCGAGCGCGACGAGCACGGCGAGCCCACCGGGGTTCTGCGCGAGGAGGCGGCGTGGCGATTCAAGGACCGCCACCTCCGGTACGCGCCGGACGACTTCGTGGAGGCGATGCGCGCCGGCATGAAGGTGGCCAACGCGCGCGGGGTCACCTGCGTCAACGACAAGGACGGCTGGCTCGGCGCGATGGGCCTCTGGCAGCGGCTCGAGCAGCAGACGGCGCTGACCCTGCGCGTGTGGCAGTCGACGCCGCACGAGAACCTCCCGCACCTGCGGGAGATCGGGCTGCGCAGCGGCGCCGGCTCGCCGCTCCTGCGGCTCGGGTACCTGAAGGCGTTCATGGACGGCACGCTCGGCTCGCAGACCGCGTGGATGCTCGACGGCGGCGGCGTCCGGATCACGAGCGGCGAGGAGCTCGCGCAGATCATCCGCGGCGCCGCCGAGGCAGGCTGGCCCGTCGGCGTGCACGCGATCGGCGACCGCGCGAACCGCGAGGCGCTCGACGCGTTCGAGCAGACGCGCGAGGTGTGGCAGCCGCTCGGCCTGCGGCAGCGCATCGAGCACGCCCAGTGCCTCGCTTTGGAGGATCTCCCCCGCTTCGCCGCGCTCGGCGTCGCGGTCTCGGCGCAGTTCACGCACGCGCCGTCGGACGAGCGGCTCGCGAAGCGCTTCTGGGCCGACCGGCTCGAGCAGACGTACTCGTTCCGCTCGCTGCTCGCCTCCGGCGCGCTCCTCGCGAACGGCTCCGACGCGCCGGTCGAGGAGCTCGACCCGTGGTCCGGCGTCGTCGCCGCGGTCCTCCGCCACTGGCGGGCCGACCAGCGGCTCACGCTCGAGCAGGCGCTCCACGCGACGTGCGTAGCGCCGGCGTGGCTCTCGCGCGACGAGCGCGTCCGCGGCACGCTCGTGCCCGGCCGCCTCGCCGACCTCGTCGTGCTCGACCGCGACCCGTTCGCGTGCGAACCGGAGGAGCTGCCGGAGGTACAGGTCGTCGCGACGATGGTGGCCGGCCGCTGGGTGCACAACCCGCCGCCCTGGCAGTAGAGCCGGCGGGCGACACTGCGGATGCGTCATCCTCGCGCCTTCGGAGTCCCAGCTCGGAAGGAGGGCTGATGGCAACCGGCAGCACGGGAGACCGCCAGTTCGACCACCTGCGGGAGCACTCGATCGGGCTGCCGCAGGTGCTCTTCCAGTCGATCACGCACATGGCGCCCGCGGCCGCGGTCGCCTACTCGATCTACATCTCCGTTCCCGACGCGCGGCAGGCGCTGCCGCTCTCGGTCGCGCTCGCGCTGATCGCCTGCATCTGCGCCGCGACGGCGATCGGGCAGCTCGCGAAGCTGTTCCCGTCGGCCGGCGGCATGTACACCTACGCCGCGCGGTCGCTCGGCCCCTGGGCCGGCTTCCTCGTCGCGTGGCTCTTCGTCGGCTTCCAGCCGCTCGTCGCGCCGTTCCTCTACCTCGAGTTCGGCTGGGCGATGGGCGAGGTCTTCAAGAGCGAGGTCGGCTGGCACTACACCGGCCAGTGGTGGATCTGGGTGCTGCTGATGACGGTGATCGTCTTCCTGCTCACCTACCGCGACGTGCGCCTCTCGACGACGGCGGGCGTGATTCTCGGCGCCTTCGAGATCGCGATCTTCGGCGCGCTCGCGCTGTGGATGCTGTTCTCGAACACCGGGCGCCTGAACGCGCAGCCGTTCAACCCGAGCCACGCGGTCGGGCACTGGAGCGGCGTCTTCAAGGGGATGGTCTTCGCCATCCTGGCCTTCATCGGGTTCGAGGCGTCGGCACCGCTCGGCGAGGAAGCGAAGCACCCGCGCCGGACGGTCCCGCGCGCCGTCATCGGCTCCGCGATCGCGATCGGGGTCTTCTACGTCCTCTGCTCGTACGCCTGGGTCTTCGGCGCGGGCTTCTCGAGCTTCGTCGGCCAGGCGACGGGGGCGGATCCGTGGCGCAACCTCGGCAAGGTGTTCTGGGGGACGGGCTGGGTGGTCGTCTTCCTCGCGATCTGCAACTCCATCGCGGCCAACTCGAACGCGGCGGTGAATGCCGCGACGCGCGTCTTCTACTCCCTCTCGCGGAACGGGCTCGCGCCCGGACCGCTCGGCCGGACGCACCCGCGCTTCCGCACGCCGCACATCGCGATCGTCTGGATGTCGGCCTTCGCCCTGGTCCTGTCCCTGCTCGTCGGCTGGAAGTGGAATCCGGGCATCGGCTTCGGGGTCATCGCCACCACCGCCGTGCCCCTGGTGATCCTCGTCTACATGCTCGTCTGCGCCGGCTGCACGTGGCACTACTGGAGCAGGCAGAGGAGCGCGTTCAACCCGCTCGTCCACGTGCTGCTGCCGATCGGCGGGATCGTGCTCTTCTTCTTCCCGCTCTACTACCAGTTCTACAAGGTGCCGCCGCCGTACCCGTTCAAGTATGCGAACTGGGTCGCCATCGCGTGGGCGGGCCTGGGCCTCCTGCTGACGTTCCTCGTCGTGCGGTTCGCGCCCGAGCGGCTTCGCGACGTCGACCGCGTCTACGTCGAGGACGAGACGGTCGCCCCGGCTCCGGCGCCCGCGGCGGGGCCGGCCTGATGCACCGGATCTCCCGCGACGAGGTCGTCTGGGCCTTCGGGCCCGACCTCGCCCCGGTTCTGGAGGTGGAGCCCGGGGAGGTGGTCACGTTCGAGACGAACGACTGCTTCACCGGCCAGATCCGGAGCGAGGACGACCTCGTCACGGAGATCGACCTGTCCCGCATCAACAGCGCGACGGGGCCCGTGGCCGTGAAGGGCGCAGAGCCCGGCGACTCGCTCGTCGCGGAGATCCTCGACGTGCGCCCGGTCGAGTGGGGCGTCGCGACGCTGATCCCCGGCTTCGGGCAGCTGATCGAGCAGGTGCAGGCGCCCCTGACACGCCGGTTCGCGGTGGAGGACGGTCTGATCCGCCAGAACGAGCGGATCGCGTTCCCGGCGCGGCCGATGGTCGGCGTCGTCGGCGTCGCCACCGACGGCGACACCCTCTCGAACGGTCTCGCCGGCCGCCACGGCGGCAATCTCGACGACCACCTGCACGGCAGGGGCGCGCGCATCTACTTCCCGGTGCGCCGCCCCGGCGGGATGTTCGCCGTCGGCGACATGCACGCCTCCATGGGCGACGGGGAGGTCTGCTTCACGGGAGTCGAGATCGCCGGCGAGGTCGAGATCCGCTTCGACCTGCTGAAGGGCAAGCAGGCGACCTGGCCGGTGACGGAGCTCGCGGACCGCTGGCTCCCCCACGCCACCGCCGACGGCTACGAGGAGGCGCTGCAGCTCGTGTGCGAGGAGGCGGCGCGGCTGCTCGTCGACGAGCACGGCTTCTCGCTCGAGGACGCGTTCATCTTCCTCTCCGTGGCCTGCGACGCCGGCGTGGCGCAAGCCTGCAAGCCGGCGCCGCAGTTCGGGACGATCGCCCGCTTCTCGATTCCGAAGATCGACGCGTGCCCGGCGCCGTTCGGCGTCTGAGCGAAACCGGGCGTACACTTTGGACATGAGCCGGACGATGAACCCGGTCCACGAGACCGCGACATGTGCGGTCGCCGCGTGCGCCGAGATCATCGGCGCCAAGTGGACTGCCCTCCTCGTCCACGACCTGTCGGAGGGGCCCCGGCGCTTCTCGCAGCTCGAGCGCTCGTGCTGCGGCATCAGCCCTCGCACGCTCGCCGAGCGCCTGCGGGCCCTCGAGCAGGAGGGGATGATCGCGCGGCAGAGCTACGCCGAGTCGCCGCCGCGGGTCGAGTACGAGCTGACGTCGAAGGGCGAGGCGCTCCTGCCGATCATCGACGCGATGCGCGAGTTCGGCCACGGCTGGCTGAACTGCGACCACACCGGCCACACCGCGTAGCAGCTACGCGGCCGGAAGCTCGGCCAGCGCCGTGTACAGCGCGGCGGCCGTGTCGATGCCCTGCTCGAAGTAGCGGACGAGAAAGCGCTCGTTCGGCGAGTGCACGTTCGACTCCGGCAGGCCGAAGCCGGTGAGGATCGTCGGGATCCCCTTGTCGGCCAGGGCCGGCATGATCGGGAGCGTGCCGCCGGAGCGGACGAGGAGGGGCCGCACGCCGAGCACCTGCTCGAAGGCCTGCAGGGCGAGCTGAACCGCCGGGGCGTCGGGCTTCACGAGACCCGGCGGCGCGCCCGCCCACTTCACGTCGACCTCGGCCCCCTCCGGCGCGGCCTCCCGCAGGAGCCGCTCCGCGGCGGCGCCGATCGTCGGCACGTCCTGTCCCGGCGCCAGCCGGATCGTGAACTCGCCGGACGCCTGCACCGAGAGCGTCGTGTTCCGCAGGCCCGGCTTGCCGCCGAGGATCCCGTTCACGTCCGCCGAGGGCTCCGCCCACGTGCGCACGTAGAACTCCTCCTCGGCCTTCGCGTCGAGCGTCCTGGCGCCCTGGTTCCGCAGCTCGTCGCCGCCCGGCGGCAGCGCCGCCCAGGCCTCGAGCTCCGCTGCGGTCGGGGCGGCGACGCCCGCGCGCAACGGCTCCGGCAGGCGGCCGTCCGGGCCGGCGAGCACCGCCTGGAAGCAGCGCATGAGCACGTGGATGGCGTTCAGGGCGGCGCCGCCGTACATCCCGGAGTGCAGGTCTCGCTCGCCGGTGCGCACCTGCACGTCGAAGGCGATCAGCCCGCGCGTCGCGAGGTCGATCACGGGCACGTCGACGCGCAGCATGCCGCCGTCGAAGATGATCGCCGCGTTCGCGCCGCGGTCGTCGACGGCCAGGTAGTCGACGATGGTGTGGCCGCCGATCTCCTCCTCGCCGTCGCAGGCGAAGCGCAGGTTCACCGGCAGCGCCTTCGCCTCCGCGAGCCTCTGCGCCGCCTTGAGCAGGATGTAGACCTGCCCCTTGTCGTCGGTGACGCCGCGCGCATAGGCCCATTCGTCGCGGATCGTCAGCTCGAACGGATCGGTCTCCCAGAGGTCGAGGGGCGCCGGCGGCTGCACGTCGAAATGGCCGTAGCAGAGGATCGTCGGCGCGTTCTGCGGGTCGGTCGAGGCCGGGATCTCGCCGAGGGCGAGCTCCTTCTCCCCGAAGGGCGTCAGCTCCGCCGTGCCGCCGATCCGGCGGATGAACTCGCACACCCACTCCCCGGCCCGCTTCACGTCCTCGCGGTGCGCCGCGTCGGCGCTCACGCTCGGGATGGCGACGAACTCCTGCAGCTCGGCGCGCCAGGTCTCGTCCATGGCGCCGGACTCTATGCGAGCGCCGCGCACCCCCGTCAGGGGAAGAGCCGCTCGATCTGCCAGCGTCCGTCGCCGTCGAGCCGGTACCGGAAGCGGTCGTGGAGCTTGTCCTCGCGGTACTGCCAGAACTCGTACGCGTCCGGGACGAGGCGGTACCCGCCCCAGTCCTCGGGCAGGGGCGGCGCGTCGCCCCCGTAGCGCGCGCGCAGCTTCGCGAGGCGCGCCTCCAGGTCACGCCGGTCGGCCACAGGCTCGTCCTGGCGCGCGTCCGTCAGCTCGGCCGCCGCAGCCGCCGGCTCCGCTTCCTCCTCGTCGAGCGGCGCCCGCACGACGGCTCCTTCGACCCTCACCTGGTGGCCCGAGGCGTGCCAGTAGAAGCAGAGCGCCGCCTGCGGATTCTCGGCCAGCTCACGGCCTTTTCGGCTCTCGTGCCCCGTGTAGAAGAGGAAGCCGCGCCGGTCGCAGCCCTCGAGCTGCAGGGTTCGCGCGGAGGGACGACCGCGGTCGCTCGCGGTCGCAAGCGTCATGAAGCTCGCATTCGCCTCGGCCGCCCCGGCCTGCTCGTACCAGTCGCGGAAGAGCCGCAGCGGGTCGTCCGGGACGTCCTGCTCGTTCAGCGGCTGCGCGCGCCCGTCGGACACGCGAGGGTGGTGCCCGCGGCGGCGACGCGTCAACCGTCCTTCGGTCCATGTGGTGAGCCGCCGCGCAGAGCCGGAGGAGCACGCGCTGCACATGGGCGGGACGCGGCCGGCATCCGGGCATCTCTCGACGCCTGGCTGCCGGCCGCGTCCGCCGCCTAGCTCACGGAGTCGAGCCCGTCCAGCTGCCCCGACCGGTGCACAGGTCGAAGCCGGCGAGACAGGGCGCGCCGTTGTTGCCGGAGGTGATGTCGCGGTAGGAGATGGTGCCGCCGTACACCGCCGCCGCGTCGACCACGATGCCGGCGTCGGCCGACCGGCCCGCCCACATCGGCGACGACGCGCTCGTGCCGCCGACCTTGAACCAGCCCGTCTGGCCCTGGTACGGGGTCGTGTCGTACACGGAGACGCCCGAGGTCGGATCGGCGTCGAGCGAGACGTCGGGCGTCGCGCGCTGGACGCCGCAGCCGGCCTGCGCGTAGCCCGAGAACGCGGACTGGGACGGGTTCGCCGTCTCGTAGGCGCTGCAGCCGCCGCCGCCGCTCGACCAGCCGGTCTCGTCGAGCGTGGTGCCGGAGAAGTGGAGCGTCGTGCCGCCGACGGAGACGACGTTCGGCGACGCCGAGGGGTACTCGGCAGGTAGGCCGCTGTCGCCGGCGGAGACGAAGAAGCTGACTCCCGGGGCCGCGAAATGCGCGTCGTTCGTGGACTCGCCGCTCGACTCGGAGCCGCCCCAGCTGTTCGAGACGTAGCCCGCGTGCGCCTTGGCGTAGTCCTCGGCCGCGTACAGGTTCGCGTTGCTGTTCGAGCTCGCCTCGACGAGCAGGATCTTCGCGCCCGGAGCGATCGCGTGGGCCCACTCGATGTCGAGAGAGATCTCGAGCGCCCAGCCGCCGTCCTTGCGCGGATACCGCGTGCCGCCGGTCTGGTTCACCTTCGCGAAGCAGCCGTTGGCGGTCGTGCACGCCGGCAGGCCGAACTGGGAGCTGAACACGCCCAGGTCGTTCTCGGCAGTCGGGTCGTCGTACGCGTCCACGATCGCGATGGTCTTCCCGGCTCCCGCCGTCGAGGCGGTCGGGAACGAGTAGGCCGACTTGATGGTGGCCGGCGAGAGCCCCGTCGGCGACGACGTCGCGTCGGGGTTCCCGTGCGCGTCGGTGACGACGAGCGCGTGGCAGTGCGACGAGCCGAGCGGTGATCCCGGGCAGACGGCGGCGGCGGACGCGTTCACGTTCGCGGCACCGCCGGTGCCGGACAGCAGCAGCGGCACGGCGACGGCGAACGCCGCCACGGCTGCGGCAAGCAGCTTCCTCATCGAAGACCCCCTGGGTAGCGCTGCAGAGGGCGGCAGTCTTGACGATCGGCTGCCGGAAAGCAAGCCGGACGCGCGGACGGTCCTAGGCGACGTCCTTGAGCGCGTGCGAGTCGGCCAGCGCCCGCAGCTTCTTCAGGCTCTGGTTCTCGATCTGCCGGATGCGCTCGCGCGTCACGTTGAACGCGCGACCCACCTCGTCGAGCGTCCGCGGGTGCTCGCCGTCGAGGCCGTAGCGAAGCTCGAGCACGCGGCGCTCGCGGTGCGAGAGCGTCGAGAGGATCTTGCGCAGCGTCTCGCCGCGCATCGTGAACTCGGCGGCCTCGTCCGGGAGCGGCACGTTGTCGTCGGTGAGGAAGTGGCCGAACTCCGACTCCTCGTCGTCGCCGACCGGCTTCTCGAGCGAGACGGGCGTCTGCGAGCTGCGCATGATCTGCTCCACCTCGTCGACCGGCAGGTCGAGGTCGCGCGCGATCTCGTCCGGGTAGGGCTCGCGGCAGAGCTCGGCCCGCAGCTTGCGCTCGCTGCGCACGATCTTGTTCAGCTTCTCGACCACGTGCACCGGCATGCGGATCGTGCGCGCCTTGTCGGCGAGCGCCCGAGCGACGGCCTGGCGGATCCACCACGTCGCGTACGTCGAGAACTTGAAGCCCTTCCGGTAATCGAATTTCTCTGCCGCGCGAACGAGCCCGATCGTCCCTTCCTGGATCAGATCGAGGAACGGGAGACCCTGGTTGCGGTAGCGCTTGGCGATCGAGACGACGAGGCGCAGGTTCGCCTCGACCATCTCCTGCTTGGCGCCGTGGTCGCCGCGCTCGATCCGCTTCGCCAGCTCGACCTCCTGAGCGGCGGTCAGCAGTGCGACCTTGCCCAC
>JBBWZD010000022.1:0-9154 GCA_039648875.1 Actinomycetota bacterium | reverse complement strand
GATCGCGAGATGCGTCGCGGGCACGAGCAGCCGCGAGCTGCCGGGGCGCGCGAGCAGGAGGAGCGCGAGCACGACGGCCACGTACACGAGCGTGCGCCGCGCCTCCAGCACCGACTGTGCCGGGTGGGCCGACCACGATGCCGAGAGGACCGTCCAGAGCAGGAGCGCAGCGGACGCGAGCGCCCACGGCCAGCCGCGGCGGAGGGCCCCGGGATGCCGGGTCACCACCACCGCGACGCCGCTGGCCCAGGCCGCGAGGGCGCCCGCCCAGACCCAGGAGGCAGGCTGGTAGCCGCCCTGGACGAGACCGAGGGACGTCACGAGGACGAGCGGGACGGCCGCCGCCGCCCAGCCCGCCCGGTGTAGGGCGCGAGCCACGTCGGCCATTGTCACCCTGGCGGGGGCGACGTCGAGGGGGAGCTGAGAGTCTACCCACGGCGCGCGTGGCGGAGCGAGGCGCTCCCGTGCGCTAGCGTCGGACACCGCATGGCCATATCGGCCTCGTTGTTGATCCCGTCTCTCCGCGGCGGTCGCCGACTGCTCGAGACGAGCTCGGCTCTCGTCGCCGCGGGCGTGGAGGTCATCGTCGCCGACAACGGGCTGCCGGGGCCGGTCGCCGCTCGACTGCGCGCCGCCGGTGTCGTCGTCGCCGACATGGGCATGAACCGCGGCTTCGGTGGCGCTGTGAACCGCGCGGCGAAGGCGTCGACCGGCGAGGTCCTCGTCGTCTCCAACGACGACGTCCTAATCGACCCGCGCTTCCTGGCTCGCCTGTGCGTGCCGTTCTCGCACGGCGCCGGCGTCGTTGCCGGCGTTCTGCTCGAGGAGGGACGCCCCCACGTGATCGAGAGCGCCGGCATTGAGGTCGACGCGGCGCTCAGCCCGTACGACTACCTCCAAGGCCAGCCGGTCGCGCGGCTGGAGATGCCGCCCCCGCCGCCCCTCGGGCCGTGCGGCGGCGCCGCGGCGTACGCCCGCGACGCGTTCCTCGCCGTCGGCGGCTTCGACGAGGGCTTCTTCGCCTACGGCGAGGACGTCGACCTCGCGCTCCGCCTGCGCCGGCTGGGCGCCTCATGCGCTCTCGCGGCGGACGCGCGCGCGCTCCATGCGACCTCCAGCACGCTCGGGTACGAATCGCTGGCGAAGGCGACGCTGGTGGGCTACAGCCGCGGCTACCTGCTGCGGAAGTACGGCATCCTGACGAGCCCTCCCTCGGCCGCTCGCGCGGTGACGATCGAGGCGGCGGTGAGCCTCGTCCTCCTGTCGCGGCATGGCTCGCTGCAGCCGCTGGCGGCCCGCGTGCGCGGCTGGAGGAACTGTCGGGCCAGGGCGCCGCGGCCGCCGCGCTCCGTCGCCACGGTCGGGCTCGTGGACGGCTTGCGGCGGCGCTACGCGCGCAGCAACCGCGCCAGCGGCTACGAACGCCGCTGAAGCTGCGGCGGCAGCGTCGACTGCACGAAGTTGTCGTCGTGCAGGAGCCAGCGGCCCCGCCGCCGGACGAGCACGAACGCCTGCGGCGCGGTCGACGTGACGAACCGGCTCAACCCGACGGGTGTGCGGTATGCCACCCGGGTGTAGATCGTCGCGGTGTTCCCGCGCACCTCGATGTTCTGGATCGTCGGGCGCGCGGGGCGGATCGAGCCGGCGAACCACGCCAGTCCGCGCAGCGTCTTCCGGTCCTGCCGCAGCACTCTCCGGAAGGCCGGCTGGAAGTCGTCGAGGTAGCCGGCTAGGTTCACGTACTGCGCGTCCCGCCACCAGTGCAGGAGCGCGCGCTGAGGGGTACCCGCAGGGTATCGGTCGACGTCCGTCCGCGTCAGCGGCTGCTGTGCTGCGCCCGGCAGAGCCTGCGGCTTCTGCGTGCCGTTCCCGCAGCCGCCGGCGGCGAGCACGAGGAGCGGCACGACGGCGAGCGTGCAGCGGCGCAGGCGAACCCGCACGATCGGCTCGACTGGCGGCACGGCGGCGATCATACGTCGCTCCTCCGGGGGCCGCGTCGACCCGATCTATCATCGGATGATCCGCTCCGCCCGTCTCACGCCTGCGAGCCGCCGTCTTCCCGGCCGATCGCGAACGGTGCGGCCGCACGAGGCGTGGCCGCTGGCAGTGCTCGCGGCCGCCGGAGCAGTTTGCGCGCTCGTCGCCGACCGCAGCGTCGACCCCGCCAGCCCGGCAGTCTTCGCGGCCGCCCTGGCATGCGTCGCGGCTGCGGTCGCGGCGACAACCGCTGCCGCCTTCCGCCGATCCGGCAGGTCGTGGCGGCTCGTCGCGATCTCGCCGGTCAGCATCGCAGCGGCGACCTGGGGCGTCCTGTTCGCCCTGCGGCCGCTGGAGTTGTACCTCGTCCCCGCGAGCTCCGCGATCTCGCTCGCGGAGCTGGGCTTCACCGTCTCGGATCTCAGCCGATCCGTCGCCATCGCCGGCCTCGGCATCACCGCCTGGGGCGCTGGTTACCTCGCCCCCCTTCGCGTCGTCCCGGACGCTCGAACCGACGATGTCCAGGCGTCCCCGCCGCTGAACTTTTCCACCTGGGGCGCCGCGGTCGCGCTCGCCTGCGGCACGTTCCTCTGGGCGTCGCTCTTCCTGAGCCGCGGCGGTCTCCATGTCCTGCTTCGTTCCCCGGCCTCGATCCGCGCCGACGAGACGTCGTCCTTCTATGCGTTCGTCGGTCTCTGGATGATCAACGGCGTCGCGCTGTACGCGCTCGCGGTACGCCTGCGGCGGCCGTCGGCGGCAGCGCGCCGCCTGCTTGCCGCGGCGGCCGTCCTCGCGCTCGTAGCGGCGGTGTGCCTCCAGGTTCGCGGCGAGATCGGGTTCGCCGCGGCGGCGGGAGTGGCGACCGTGCTGTCGGAACGGCAGCCGACGCGACGTCAGGTGGCCGTGTGGCTCGTCGCTGCCGGCTGCGCGGCTGCGTTGCTCCTCGCGATGGCGCAGTTCCGCGCGTACTCGACGACAAGCTCCACGCGTGACGCGCTGACGCTCGTAGCGAAGACGCCGCCGTCGCAGTGGGGCGTCTCGGACCTCAGCACGTTCGACAACTTCGCCGCGGTTCAGGAGCTGGTGCCGGGGTCGATCTCCTATCTCGACGGTCGTAGCTTCGTCTGGATTCCGGAGCTCCTCGTGCCTCGCACCCTCTGGCCGGGCAAGCCGCTCGGCCTCGACTTCCTCGCGAGCGCCTACCTGTATCCCGGCGTCTTCGTCGGAATCCCCGTCTCGCTACAGGGCGAGCTCTACTGGAACGGCGGCCTCTGGCTCGTGGCGGTGGGCGGCTTCCTGATGGGAGCGCTGATGGGCCTCCTCGCGAGGTGGGGGCTCGGGCGTGCCCGCGCGCGGCCGAGCTTCGTCGTGTACGCCGTCGCGCTTGTCTACACGCATGCCTATCTCACCCGCAGCCTCGGGACGATGACGAGCGGGCTTGTTCTCGCGCTCGTCGGGACGGCTATCGCGGTGGCCGCCAGCGGGGGATGGTCGCCGCGCGCGCCGCTGACGGCTCTCCGCTCGTCGCTCCCCAGGCCGCGCGCCGGCGCCGGCGACCGCCCTCCCACTGCGGCCTGAACCGCTACGAGGGAACGTCGGAGCGGCGGCGGTCGGCGACGATCAGGATGGCGAAGACGAGCGTTGCTGCCGCAGAGGCGAGAGCGAGGGGGCCCCGTGACGCCGGCCAGACGGCCCCCACCAGTCCGACGGCCGCCAGCGCGAACGCGGCCGCAACGCCCCTGGCGAGGCTGCCGGCGGCCGCCGGCAACCGCTCCGCCGCGCGCACTGCGAGCACGACCACCGTCAGCAGTTGCCCCACCAGCACAGGTACCGCCAGCGCGAGCTCCGGCTTCCCGGCCCCGAAGAGGAGGATCGCGCCGCTCGCGCCGACGGTCAGAACCGTGGCCGCGGCGTAGACCGCCGGCACGATGTTCTCGAGCCGGCGCGCGACCAGCACCATCGTCAGGAGGAGCGCGATGCCGCCGGCGGCAGCGCTGCCGAGGAGCAGGATCGCCGTCGCCTGCGCCGCGCCGCTCGGACGGTTGAGTAGCAGCCGGACGAAGAAGCCGGTGCGGGCGAGGAACAAGGTCAACGCCGCCGCGGTCGCGAGGCCGACGATGTCGATCGCGAGCCGGATCGCGCGCCTGTCGTCGCTCGGCGCGCTCTCCTGGCCATGCGCCCGAGCCAGGCTCGGGAACAGCGCGGAGACGAGGATGACGGAGAAGCCGTTGACGCCGGTGAGGAGTCGAATCGCGACTGCCAGTGCGCCCGCTGCGGCGGCGGAGCCCCAGGCGTTCAGCATGACAGTGCCTGCCGTGAGGCTGATCTGAGTGAGGAAGAACGGCAGGCCGATATCCATTGCCGTCCGCCGCGGTGCGTGCCGCACGCGGAGCGCCCGCGCGAGGTCTCGGACCGGCTGCAGCCGGAAGGCGGAGGCGACGCAGGCGATCGTGACGCACTCGACCAGGCCGACGAGGAATGTCGGAAACGCCCGTCCGAGGACGAGGAGCAGAGAGGCGACCGCCGCGGGCGCGCCGGTTCTCAGCACGATGTATGCCGACCACGGGCGGCTCTCACCGTGCCCGAACGACTCCCAGTAGTTCAGGAGGCCGAAGAGCACGAGCGCTACGGCGAACGGCGCTGTCGCCACAACGGATCTGAGCCCGCCCGCGGCCCCCACCGCCATCGCGACGGCGCCCGCGACCAGCGCCAGCTGGAGACGGAGCCGCACCACCGAGCCGCGCGTCCGGTCGTCGAGCGCGCCGGCAGCGGCGAGACGTGCGCCGTGCAGTCCCGTGCCTGAGTCCACGAGAATTTGCAGGAGCGTGTAGAGCGATTGCGCCGCGAGCACGGTTCCGAACGCGCGCGCCGACATCGTGCGGCTGCCGGATGCCAGCCACACGAGTTGGCCGACCTGACCCACAACGACCGCGCTGCCGAAGATCGCGCCGAACCGGAGCGCGGACGGCTTCCCGACCCCGGGTCGCACGGTCAGAGCTTCTGCGCGACGACCCACACCGAGGCTTGCGGCGCGAACGCGAGGTTCGCAGCCACGAGCCGGATCAGCTGCCACCCGAACTCGCGGACGCGGTGCTCGTAGGGACGGGTGCCCTCGAAGAATCGGCGGACGTTGCCGAGGCCGCTGTCGCGGCAGTCGGCCTCGAGCGCGCGGACCTCGACGCCCCGCTCGACCCAGCCGGTCTCGCGATGGACGCGTCGCGCGGCGGGGGACACGTTGTGGAGCCAGGACGGCTCTCCGAAGACGGCCCAGCCTCCCCGCTTGAGGCTTCGGGACACATTGGCGACAACCTGTGCTTGCCGCGTCGTGTGGTGCAGCGCGTCGAAGAGGATCGCCGCGTCGAACTCGTCCACGTAGGTGAGGTCGTCCATGTCGGCGACCTCGAACTGGGCCTTGCTGTTCCAGCGAGCCGCCCACAGCCGTGCCTGCTCCACGAACGCCGGAGCGATGTCGACGCCCGTCGCGCGGAACCCGCCCTCGGCCAGGAACAGCGTCGTCCATCCCGGGCCGCAGCCGATGTCGAGCACGGCGGCTCCCGCCGGGAGCCGGAGCCGGTGCAGGATCTCGGCGAGCGTCGCCCACTTGACCCAGTTGTGCGAGTCCCACTCCGGCCCGAACGGCTTCCTGAAGATGAAGTCGTGGCCGCTGCTCAGGAACTCGGCCTTGCTGTCGATCTCCGCCTGCTTGTGCGGCTCGATCATGCGTCGCCCCGCTCGGGCTCGACCGCAAGCACGATCCAGCCGTGCGTGTTGTGCAGCAGACCCGTGTTGAAGGTGTAGCCCCCGAGGGTGCGCGTGCCGGGCTCCTCGCCCCGCTTCGTCTCGACGACCTTGCCCGGCGGCACCGGGATCTCTTCGACGGCGACGCGCTCCGACACGACGACGCCCGTCCTCCCGGTCGCTGCCCGTTCTCGCCAGGCATCGCGTGCGGCGGCCTCGAATGGCACGAGCGCGTTCTCAAAGACGAGGAGCTCGTGGACCTGCCCCGCGAAGAGTGCGGAGATCTCGTCGAACGAGAAGCCGTGCTCGCCGAGCAGCTCCGAGTTCGGCGTGCCGACGATTAGGAGCCCACCGGGCCGCACGATTCGTCGAAGCTCGGCAAGGGCCGCGCCCGCCAGGCCGTACTCCTTGATGTGCTCGAGCACCTCGCTCGAGAAGACGATGTCGAAGGAGTCGTCGCCGTAGTCGGTAAGGTCGACGATCGTCTGCCGCGTGAATTCGGCACACGCTCCGAAGCGACGTCGGGCGAAGCGGAGCGCGTGGCGCGAGATGTCGCAGCCGTGCACCTCTCGCGCGCCTGCGTCGTGGAGGATCTTGCAGCCGTAGCCG
Source organism: Actinomycetota bacterium (assembly GCA_039648875.1). Classification (GTDB taxonomy): domain Bacteria; phylum Actinomycetota; class Thermoleophilia; order Gaiellales; family Gaiellaceae; genus Palsa-739. The sequence goes on along the minus strand of JBBWZD010000022.1, from coordinate 2,830 downwards.
GCCCCGCAGCCGACGTCGGCGACGCGCTTTCCCGCGACGAGCTGGGCGGCGAACTCGTAGACCCTGACGTGGTTGCGGAAGATCTTCAGCTCGTCGGCGCGCGCCCGATGCCGGATGCCGAGCCGGTTGTACGCGATCCCCCCCGGGTACACGCGGACGAAATCCTCGAAGTAGTACCGGCGCGTGGCGCGCCCGACGGCGTGCGTCACCGGGAGGATCGCGCGCTTGCCGACGCGGCGCACCCCACGGCGCATGCCGGCCGCAAGCTGGTCGAGCGAGCTCAGCGAAGCCGCTGCCAATACGCACCCGCCCAATCGATTCGCACGAGCTCGTCCTCGATCCCGCGCTGCGCCCGGAAGTCGTCCGTTGCCCGACCCGCACCGGTCCGGACGGCGAAGTAGTCGTCGACGATGACGTATCCACCGGGCGAGACCTTGTCGTAGAGTGCCTCCAGGGCCACCGTCGTCGACTCGTACATGTCCCCGTCGAGCCGGAGCACCGCCAGCCGCTCGACCGGCGCGGCCGGAAGGGTATCGCGGAACCAGCCCTCGAGGAAGCGGACGCGGTCGTCGAGGAGCCCGTACCGCCGGAAGTTCTCCTCGACGTCCGCGCGCGAGACCACGAGGTGCGGATTGCGCGAGAAGCGATCCCCGGCGTCAGCCGGATACTGCTCCGCGTCGGGCGGGGGAAGCCCGGCAAACGAGTCGGCGGCCCAGACGACGCGATCGGGATCCGCGTGTGCCGCCAGCACGCCGCGCATGAAGATCGCCGCGCCGCCGCGCCAGACGCCGGCTTCCAGCAGGTCACCCGGCACGGCGCGGGCCAGCACGTCCTCGATGCAGCGCTGGAGGTTGTCGAGGCGGAGCACGCCGACCATCGTCTCGGCCTCCGCCGGCACGTCGGCGCCCTCCTTGCGGACGCGCGGCTCGACGTCGACGTGCCTGACCAGTTCGACGCCGGCGGCTGCGAGCGCGCGCCGAAGCGGCAGGTGCGCGAGGTAAAGCGCTCGCTTCCACGTGCCGCGAACGGGGTCGATCCGGCGGTAGCGCTCAATCCCGATTGACCGGGTCACGCTCTTCTTCAGGAGGTCGAGGTACAGCGTCTCCAGGCTCGGCTCGTGCGCCCGCGGTTCGTGCGGGGGGGTGGTATCGGGCTGCCGCATCAGCGGCCGCGGGCCGTCGCGGCTGCGCGCAGGAGATCGTGCTTCCGCGGGTGCGCACCGCAGGGCCAGCCGCGGACCTTCGTCGCGTGGCGCCCGTAGCTGAGTAGCGCGTGTGGCCACGTCCGGTATGCGGCCCAGGGCACCGTCTCGAGCACCGGCTCGCCGAAGCCGGCGCGCAGCAGCAGCGCCGTGAGCGCCTCGGGCGAGTACTGCGCGACGTGGTGCTCGAGGTCGAGTCCGAGCCATTCCCGACCCTCGCGGCGGGCGCGCTCGCTCGCGAAGTTCGGCACCTCGACAAAGAGGCAGCCGCCCTCGCGGAGCGAGACCCGCACGGCTTGGAGCGCCTCGAGCGGGTCTACGAGATGCTCGAGCACGTGCCAGGCGCACGCGACGTCGAAGGCCTCGGGCTCGAGGTGGGCCTTCTCGACCGGCATCGCCGTGACCGTGTCACCCACGCGCGCCGCCGCCTCGCGCGCCATCTCCGGGCTCGGCTCGACGCCGGCGACCTGGAAACCCGACTCCTGTGCCGCCTCGAGGAAATAGCCGGCCGCCGGGCCGATCTCGAGGAGCCTGCCTGCGCTGCGCCGGCGCTGCACGAACCGCAGGCGCACCTTCGCCTCGTGCCTCCGGGCGGCGGCGGCTGCGGTGTATGCGGCGTCGCCATAGGTGTCGAAGTACTCGAGGCCATGGCGCTCCCGCAGCTCGTCGCGCGTGCGGTGCGGCTGGAAGACCAGACCGCAGGCGGGACACGCACGCGCCGGCTCCGGGGCCAGAGCACCGGTCGCGGCGGCGGGGCCGCCGCATGCCCAGCACGACACTCCGCTCGCAGGAAGCCCGTCGCCGGCCAGCGTCGCGGCCGCACCGAGCGGGGTTGAGTGCATCGAGCTCATCCGGCAGAGCCCCGGCCTCGCGGGGCTGCGATTGTAGCCCCTTCTGCGATGATCGCCCGCGGATGGCGGCCCTCCTCTTCGTCTCGCCGGACCGCGTCGGGCCCGAGATGGCAGGGCCGGGCGTCCGGTACTTCGAGCTCGCCCGCCGGCTCTGCCGCTCGCACGACGTCCTGCTCGCCGCGCCGGCGGGAAGCGCGCCGCTGGGGCCGGAGCCCGACCTCGCCACGTACGATCCGGAGCGGCCCGCGACGCTCCCGCCGCTCCTTCGCGGATGTCGCGTCGTCGTCGCCCCGCCGCTCCCGCCCCGACTCGCTCGCGGCCTCGCGAGCGGCGGTCGGAGCTGGATCGTCGACCTCTACAACCCTGAGCCGTTCGAGGGCCTCGAGCACCAGAAGGCGCGCCCCCGACTCGAGCGAAAGCTCCGGGACATCGTCCGGATCGACCGCATCGCCTACGCGATCCGCTCAGGAGCGGCGTTCGTCTGCGCCAGCGAGCGGCAGAGGGACATGTGGCTCGGCTTCCTCGCCGCCGGCCGCAGGCTCGAGTCCGATCGCTACGCGTGCGACCCGCAGCTGCGGACGTTGGTCGACGTCGTCCCTTTCGGCGTGCCCGAGGCGCAGCCGGCGGCCGGCCCTCCCAGGATCCGCGGCTCGGTCTTCCCGGCGGACGCGCGCATCATGGTCTGGAACGGCGGCCTGTGGGACTGGCTCGACCCGGCGACCGTGCTGCGGGCTCTCGCGCTGCTGCACCGCGAGGACGACTCGTGGCGGCTCGTGTT
>JBBWZD010000004.1:0-11664 GCA_039648875.1 Actinomycetota bacterium | reverse complement strand
GCGGAGACCACGCCGTCGGCGAGAAGGCGGCAGCGGGGCTCTTCGTCCGGCGCGCCGGCTAGGCGGGCGCGCCGACGGCGAGACCGGCGGCCTCGCGGAGCGCGTCGGCCTTGTCCGTGCGCTCCCAGGTGAAGTCGTGGTCCTCACGGCCGAAGTGGCCGTAGGCGGCGGTCTTCGTGTAGATCGGCCGGCGCAGGTCGAGGTCGCGCAGGATCGCCGCCGGGCGCAGGTCGAAGTGCTCGCGGACGAGCTCCTCGATCCGCTCCGCCGACAGGCCCTCCGCCTCGGTGCCGAACGTCTCGACGAGGACGGACATCGGATGCGCGACGCCGATCGCGTACGCGACCTGGATCTGGCACCGCTCGGCGAGCCGCGCCGCGACGACGTTCTTCGCGACGTAGCGCGCGGCGTAGGCGGCCGAGCGGTCGACCTTCGTCGGATCCTTGCCGGAGAAGGCGCCGCCGCCGTGCGGGGCTGCGCCGCCGTAGGTGTCCACGATGATCTTGCGGCCGGTGAGGCCCGTGTCCCCCATCGGGCCGCCGATGACGAACTTGCCGGTGGGGTTGCAGTAGAAGAAGTCCTTGTGGTCGAGCCGCCGCTCGTCGTAGAGGTCGTGCGGCAGGATCGGGTGCAGGACGTGCTCGGCGAGGTCGGGCTTCAGCAGCGTGTCGACGTCGAGGCCGTCGCGGTGCTGCGTCGAGATCAGCACGCGCTCGATCTCGACGGGGCGCCGGTTGCCGTGCTCGTCCTCCTCGTACCGGACGGTCACCTGCGACTTTCCGTCGGGTCGCAGGTAGGGCAGGACGTCGGCCCGGCGCACCTCGGCGAGGCGTCTGGCGAGCCGGTGCGCGAGCATGATCGGCAGCGGCATCGATTCCGGCGTCTCGTCCGTGGCGTACCCGAACATCATCCCCTGGTCGCCCGCGCCGACGCGGTCGAGCGGGTCCTCGTCGCCGTGCTGCTCCTCGAAGGAGTGCTCGACGCCCTGCGCGATGTCCGCCGACTGCTCGTCGATCGCGACGACCACGCCGCACGTGTCGGCGTCGAAGCCGAACTTGGCGCGCGTGTACCCGATGTCGGCGACGCGCCTGCGGACGAGCCGCGGGATGTCGACGTACGTGTTGGTCGTGATCTCGCCGGCGACGACGACGAGGCCGGTGGTGATGAGCGTCTCGCAGGCGACGCGCCCTGCCGGGTCGTCGGCGAGGACTGCGTCGAGGACCGAGTCGGAGATCTGGTCGGCGATCTTGTCGGGGTGACCCTCGGTGACCGACTCGGAGGTGAAGGAGAAGGAGCGTGCGGGCATCGCGGCAGGGTAGCGGAGGCGCTACCGCGCCTCGAGGAAGAGCGTGTAGCTCGAGTCGGCCCCGCTCCTCGTCCCGTAGGCGGTCAGCGAGCGGAGGGCGCCGACGTCGCCGAGGCCGCTGCGGGGCGCGGCGGCGCGCAGGAGCGGCAGCGCGTCCTTCAGGTTCGCGTAGACGAAGCCGGTCGTCTGCTGCGGCAGTCCCGCGGCTTTCGTCGCCTCGGCGAACGTCGGGTCGGCGCTGAGCCTCGGGCCGGCCGACCGGAAGTCGGCGATGCCGCGCCCGGACGTCGAGACGACGAGCTGGCCGCCGACGACGGCGTGTCGGAGGGAGAGCTGCCCGAGCAGCGGGAAGGCCGTCCTCAGCTCCGAGAGCAGCTGCGGCAGCGCCGAGACGGCGGCGGCCGTGTCCGCCGGCTGCGTGACGAGCGTCACGTCGGGTACCGGCAGCCCCGGCTGCACGTAGAGCGCGGTCTCGCCGCCGAGCACGCTGTCGATGTCCTCCGCGAGGCCCGGCGACCTCGCCAGCAGCGGCCGCAGCCAGGCCGGCAGCGCCGAGGCGTCGGCGGTCGAGAAGCCGCCGGAGGCGGCCTGGTAGTCGGCGACGAGGAGCGGGCCGGCCGGGATCTCGTCGACGAGCAGGGGCGTGTACGAGGCGCTTCGGGTCAGCAGCACGCGTGTGTGCTCGACGGCTGCCGGCGTCGGCGGGGCGGCCCGCGTGAACGCCTCGAGCCTCAGCCCGTCGTCCGCGGCGACGAGGTCCGCGGCGCCCCAGCTGTAGCGCTCGGCGGCGAAGGTCCGCCCGTGCTTGCCGAAGCCGCCGACGCGCGAGCGTGCCGGCGGCGCCGTCGCCACCACCTGCCCCGGCAGCGCCGCCACCAGGCGCTGCGCCTGCGCGCCGTCGGCGTAGGCCCGCACCAGCGCGTCCCCGGCCAGCTTCGCCGTCGCCTCGCGGTAGGCGGGGGCGTCGGCGAGCGGCGCCGTGACGTGCGCGAGCGCGTCGAGGGCGCGCTTGCTGCTCGAGACCGCCGTCCAGTCGCCGACGTGCCGCGAGACGATGCCGCCGCCGGCCTTCGCCAGCAGCGCGTCGAGCTTCCCGCTGTCGGTCGGCCGGGTGAGAGCGACGAGCTGCGTCGGCTGCCCGCGGAGCGCGACGAGGTCGAGCTCGGGGCCGAGCGCGGGCCGCACGTCGTCGGCCCAGCTCAGCTTCGAGCGTCGCTCGAACGCCTGCCGGAGCCGCGTCACGAGGGCGTCGCGGCCGGGGAACCTGCTCAGCAGCCCGTCGGCGGCGCGCCACTGCCCCGAGGAGAGGCTCGTGTCGACGGCGACGAAGGCCGCCGCGTTCGCCGGGGCGAAGGAGGCCGCCGCGCCGAGCCCGGAGGAGCCGCTCGAGCCCGTCCCTGCACAGCCCGTCGCGGTGAGCACGGCGGCCGCCGCGACGGCGGCCGCGGGGGAAAGCGAGCGCATGTCACTCCTCCGTCGGCTGTCGACCCATCAACCTCGACACGAGCTCGGTGAGGCTCCGGCCCGAGAGTACCGCGCAGACCGCCTCGGTGATCGGCAGCTCCACGTCCAGGCGCCGCGACAGCTCGTGCAGCACCGGCGCCGTCGTCAGCCCCTCGACCGTCTGGCCGATGCGCGCCGCCGCCTCCTCGGGCGCGAGCCCCTGCGCGATCAGCTCGCCCGCCTGGCGATTGCGGCCGTGGCGGCTCCAGCACGTGACGATCAGGTCGCCCATGCCCGCGAGGCCCGCGAAGGTCTCCGGGCGGGCGCCGCACGCCTCGCCGAGGCGCGCCATCTCGGCGAGGCCGCGCGTGATCAGCGCCGCCTTCGAGTTGTCGCCGAGGTCGAGGCCGTCGACGCCGCCCGCCGCGAGCGCGATCACGTTCTTGGCGGCCGCGCAGAGCTCGACGCCGACGAGGTCCGGGTTCACGTACGCGCGAAAGGCGGTCGAGTTGATCGCGTGCTGGAGCTGGCCCGCGAGGTAGCCGTCCTCGCTCGCGATCACGGCTGCGGTCGGGAGGCCGCCGGCGATCTCCTCGGCCATGTTGGGGCCCGAGAGGACGGCGACGGGCCGGTCGCCGACGCAGGTCGAGAGGCGCGCGCCGGTCGCCGGGTCGAGCCCCTTGGTCAGGCTCAGCACCGGCGCGTGACCGGGCAGGGCGGCGGCGACGGCTGCGAACGCGCGACTCGGCACGGCGACGACCACGAAGTCGACGTCGGCCGGGGCGTCGGACAGCGGAACCGCCCTCGCCCCACGCAGGTCGACCTGTGGGAGGTAGCCTGCGTTGCGCCCGTTCTCGGCGATGGCGGCCGCCTGTTCCGGGGTGTGGCAGGCGAGGGCCACCTCGTGCCCGCGGTCGAGCAGGACCCGCGCGAACGCGGTGCCCCAGGAGCCCGCCCCGACGACGAGAAATCGCATCGGCGCAGCCTATGCCCGGCGCACGAAGTCGATCGAGACGGGGACGCCGTCGAGCTGGAAGCGCTCGCGCAGCTCGTTCTCGATCCAGTAGCCGTAGTCGCGCGTGACGAGGCCGGGATCGTTCACGAACACCCGGAATCGCGGCGGCCGCACGCGGATCTGCGCCCCGTACAGCATGTTCAGGCGCCTGCCGTTGCGCGCCGGCGGCTGCCGGCGCTCGCGCAACTCGTCGAGCGCGCGGTTCAGCACCGGCGTGGGGATGCGAGCGGTGTGCCGGTCGAACAGGTCGACGACCGTGTCGAGCAGCCGGTCGAGGCCGCGGCCGGTGTGCGCCGAGACGGCCAGGAAGGGCGGCCGCTGGCGCAGGCGGCGGCGCAGCCGGCCGCTGACGTCCTCGATCCGCACCTGCGTGGCGTCCCACTTCGACAGCACGACGAGGGTGGAGCAGTCGGCCTTGCGGGCGATGTCAGCGACGGCCAGGTCCTGCTCGACCACCCCTTCGCTCGCGTCGATGAGGACGACCGCGACGTCGGCGCGCTCGGCCGCGTCGAGCGCACGCAGCTCCGAGTAGTACTCGATGCCCTGCCGGTGGCGGCGCTTGCGGCGCAGACCCGCGGTGTCCACCAAGACGAAGGTGCGGTCGCCGCGAACGAGGACCGTGTCGATCGCGTCCCGGGTCGTGCCGGGGACCTCCGACACGACCACGCGCTCGCGGCCGAGGAGCGCGTTGACGAGGCTCGACTTGCCGACGTTGGGGCGGCCGAGGATCGCGACGCGGATCGCCTCCTCGGGCAGCTCCGCCGGCCCCGAGCCCTCGCCCGCCTCGAGGTGGACGAGGATCTCGTCGAGCAGGTCGCCGGCACCGTGGCCGTGCAACCCCGAGACCGGAATCGGGTCGCCGAGGCCGAGCCGGTGCAGCTCGAGCGCGAACGCCTCCTGGCGCGGGTCGTCGATCTTGTTCGCGAGCACGAGCACCGGCTTGCGCGACTCGCGGAGGATCTGCGCCACCTCCTCGTCGCCGGGCGTGATGCCCGCCTGCGCGTCGACCACGAACAGGACGAGGTCGGCTTCGGCGACCGCCTCGCGCGCCTGCGCCGCGATCGAGCGCGTGATCGGCGCGCGGTCGGCGATGTCGACGCCGCCCGTGTCGACGAGCAGGAAGCGCCTGCCGTTCCACTCGCAGACGAGCTCCTTGCGGTCGCGCGTCACCCCCGGCGTCTCGTGCACGACCGCGGCGCGGGTTCCGCTCAGCCGGTTGACGAGCGTCGACTTGCCGACGTTCGGGAAGCCGACGATGGCAACCGTCCCGAGCAGGGGCGGCTGGGGAGGCTCCGGCTCGCTCATCGCGCCAGAGTAGGCGCTCGGGTGCCGCGCCATCCCACAGGAGGCCGCAACGGCCACCGTCCACCGCGGCCCCGGCCTGGTGTCAGACACGGGTTTCATCAGTGTGGCGGGTTCGTGACCCCGGACCTCGACAGGTCCTGCTCCGCCCTGTCCGACCGCGGCTACGGAAGCGTCACGGGAGCGCGCCGCTCGGCAGGCGCGCGCGGCGGGACGGCGTGGTGCGGGCGCGGAGCCCCCGCCGCGTGGACGTCGCGGAGCCAGCTCCAGAGGCGATGGATCTCACGCTCGATCTCCAGGGATGCCTCGCGGTATCCCTTCGCGCCACGCGGGAAGCCGTCGAGGCTGAGCGGCTCGCCCCACGCCACCGAGACCGGCGCGAAGCTGCCGGGCCTCCAGCTCTCGGTGCCGTGGATCGCACCGCAGACGACCGGGACCGTCTCCTGGATCGCGACCATCGCCGCGCCGGGCTGCACCGGGCCGGGGACGCCGGCCCGCTGGCGCGTGCCCTCGGCGAAGAGGCCGAGCACCTTCCGCTCGCGCACGACGTCGCGCATCCGCCGCACCGCCTCGCGGTCCGACTCCCCCCGCCGGACGGAGAACGTCCCGAAGCTCCGGATCAGCTGGCCGAGGCCGGGCACCCGGTGGGCCTCGACCTTCGCCATGTAGTAGATCGTGCGCGGGCAGGCGATGCCGAAGGCGGCGGGGTCGAGCCAGTGGAAGTGGTTGAGCGCGAGCACCACGCCCGTGTGCTGCGGCACCCGGTCGGCGCCGTAGACGCGGAGCGGCGCGAAGATCCGCACCGGCACGCCGATCACGACCCGCCCGGCGCCCCAGACCGCGTCGACCCGGTTCATGCCGGAGTGCGCTCGCGGACCATCTCCTCGATCCGCTCCACGACGTCCTCGACCCGGAGGTCGGTGGTGTCGATCTCGCGCGCGTCGGCCGCCGGACGCATCCGCGCCGCGTCGCTCTCGTCGCGCAGGCGCAGGTCGGTCGCGAGCGCGTCGGCGCCGATACCCGGGCGTTCGGAGATGCGCCGCTTCGCGCGCTCGGAGCGGTCGGCGACGAGATAGACCTTCACCTCGGCGTCCGGCGCGACGACGGTGCCGATGTCGCGCCCCTCGATCACGACGTCTCCATCGCGGCCGAGCCGGCGCTGCCGGTCGCGCATCACCTCCCGCACGGGCGGGTGTCGGGCCACCACGGGCACCATCCGGTCGACACGGGCCTCGCGGATCGACGAGGTGACGTCGACGCCGGCGATCCAGACGCGCCCCTCGCCGTCGAACGCCACCGGCTGCGCCGCTGCGAGCCCGGCCAGCGCGGCGGCGTCGCCGAGGTCGATGCCCTCCCGCATCGCGAGCCACGTGAGCGCGCGGTACATCGCGCCCGTGTCCAGGTACCGGAAGCCCAGCCTCGCCGCCAGCGCCCGCGCGACGGTGCTCTTGCCGGCTCCCGCGGGGCCGTCGATGGCGACGATCATCGTCTGGTCACGGAGTCGAGGAGGTCGAAGAAGCCGGGAAAGCTTATAGCGACGGTCTCGGCCCCCTCGATCTCCACCCCTTCCCTCGAGGCGAGGCCGGCGACGGCGGCGAGCATTGCGATGCGGTGGTCGCCGCGGGCGCCGACGGCACCGCCACGCAGGCGTCGCGGCACGCCCGTCACCGCCCAGCCGTCGGGGCGGGCGCGGATGCGCGCGCCACACGCGCGGAGCCCGTCGGTGACGGCGTCGATCCGGTCGGTCTCCTTCACGCGGAGCTCGGCGGCGCCGCGGACGACCGACTCACCGCGCGCGTGCGTCGCGAGCAGAGCGACGAGCGGCAGCTCGTCGACCAGCAGGGGCACCTCCTCCGGGGCGACCTCCGTCGCCACGAGCGGCGCGTGCTGCAACTGCACGTCGCCGAGCGGCTCGCGCCCCGCCCGGCGCCGGTTGTAGACCGCGATGCGGGCGCCCATCCGCTCGAGCACGTCCAGCAGGCCCGTCCGGCGCGGGTTCAGGCCCACCTCGTGCACCGTCACGTCGCTGCCGGGGACGATTGCCGCGGCCACGAGCAGGGGCGCCGCCGACGAGAAGTCTCCGGGAACGGCCACCTCGCCGAGGCTGAGGGTTCCCGCGGGCTCCACGGCGACCGAGGTCGGACGTCGCCGCACCCGCACCCCGGCGGCCTCGAGCATCAGCTCGGTGTGGTCACGCGTCGGCGCCGGCTCGACGACGGTGGTCGCTCCGTCGGCGTTCAGCCCGGCGAGCAGGACGGCCGACTTCACCTGCGCGCTCGCGACCGGCAGCGTGTAGTCGATGCCGCGCAGCCGGTCCACCCCCTCCACCACGAGCGGCGCGCGGCCGTCCTCGCTCTCGACGACCGCCCCCATGAGGCGTAACGGCTCGGCCACCCGCTCCATCGGCCGCGTCCGCAGGGACTCGTCGCCGGTCAGCACGAAGCGGCCGCGCTGGCCGGCGAGGACGCCGGCGAGCAGGCGCATCAGCGTGCCGGCGTTGCCGCAGTCGACAGGGTGTGCCGTCCAGCGCAGGCCGCGCAGGCCGACGCCGCGTAGCAGGAGCTCGTCCTCGGCGACGTCCTCGACCTCGACGCCGAGGGCGCGCATCGCGTCCACGGTGGCCTCGGTGTCGGACGAGCGGCCGAAGCCGCGGACGGCCGTCTCGCCCTCGGCGAGGGCCGCGAGCAGCACGGCCCGGTGCGAGATCGACTTGTCGCCGGGCACCGCCACGTGCCCGACGAGAGCCGCGGCCGGCTCTATCCTCACCCGATGGTGCGTCCCATGAGGGACGCGAGCGCACGGATCTCCGCTGCGAAGTCGGGAAACTCGGCCGCCGGGATCTGCTGCGGCCCGTCGCACAGCGCTTCCTCCGGCCGCGGATGCACCTCGACGATGATGCCGTCCGCCCCGGCGGCGACGGCGGCGCGCGCGAGCGGCAGCACGAGGTCGCGACGGCCGGCGGGATGGGACGGGTCGACGATCACCGGCAGGTGCGTCTCCTGCTTCAGCACGGGAATCGCGCCGATGTCGAGCGTGTAGCGCATCGACGGCTCGAAGGTCTTGATCCCCCGCTCGCAGAGGATCACCTCGGAGTTGCCCTCCTTCACGATGTACTCGGCCGCCATGAGGAGCTCCTCGACCGTCGACGAAGGGCCACGCTTGAGGAGCACCGGCTTGCGGGCGCGCCCGACCTCGGCGAGGAGGGAGAAGTTGGACATGTTGCGCGCGCCGATCTGGATCACGTCCGCGGCCTCGACGACCGCCTCGACGTGGCGCGGGTCCATCAGCTCCGTCACGAGCGGCAGCCCCGTCTCCTCGCGCGCCTCCGCCAGGATCTCGAGCGCCTCGGAGCCGAGCCCCTGGAAGGTGTAGGGGGAGGTGCGCGGCTTGAAGGCTCCGCCGCGCAGCATCGTCACGCCGGCCGCCGCGACCACCCGCGCCGTCTCGAGCGTCTGCTCGCGGTATTCGACCGTGCAGGGGCCGGCGATGAAGCCGAAGTAGCCGTCGCCGATCCGCCGCCCGCGCGCCTCGATCACGGTGGGGTCCGGGGAGAGCTCCCGCGATACGAGCTTGTACGGCTTCAGGATCGGCAGCACCTGCTCGACGCCGGCGTAGCCTTCGAGCGGCAGCGCGGCCAGCAGCTCCCGCTCGCCGATCGCCCCGATCACCGTCGCCTCGCGCCCTGGGGTGACGAGGGCGGCGCAGCCGGCCTCCTCGAGACGGGCGACGACGTCCTCGACCTGGACGGCCGTGGCGTTGGCGCCCATCACGATCAGCAGCTCGGGTGCACCGGTGACTGCCATCGCCACAGCTTAGGCAGAATCAGTCCGATGACCGCGACGCAGACAGAGCCGACGACGAAGCTGCGCGTCTTCTCCGGCATCCAGCCGACCGGCAGGAAGACGCTCGGCAACTACAGCGGCGGCTTCCGCCAGTACGTGCAGACGCAGGAGGCGGGCGACGGCTTCTTCTGCGTCGTCGACCTGCACTCGATCACCGTCGACTACGACCCCGAGGAGCTGCGCAGCTCGACGCTCGACCTCGCGGCGATGCTGTTCGCCGCGGGACTCGATGCGGAGCGGTCGACGATCTTCTGCCAGAGCCATGTCAGCGCGCACTCCGAGGCAGCGTGGCTGCTGTCTGCCGTGACGAGCTACGGCCAGTTGGGCCGCATGACACAGTTCAAGGAGAAGGCGGAGGGGCGGGAGTTCGTGTCGTCCGGCCTCTTCACCTACCCGGTGCTGATGGCCGGCGACATCCTGCTGTACCAGACCGACCTCGTGCCGATCGGCGACGACCAGCGCCAGCATCTCGAGCTCGCCCGCGACGTTGCGGAGCGCTTCAACTACCGCTACGGCGACACCTTCCGGGTGCCCGAGGGTCAGTTCCCGGAGATCGGCGGCCGGATCATGGACCTCCAGGAGCCGACGAACAAGATGTCGACGACGCTGAGCAGCGAGCAGGGCGCCGTGTACGTGGCTGACCTGCCGGACGTCATCCGCAGGAAGTTCAAGTCGGCGGTGACCGACTCGGACCGGGAGGTGCGGTACGACCCGGCTGCGAAGCCGGGCGTGTCGAACCTGCTGGAGATCATGTCGGTCGCCACGGGAGAGTCGATCGACGAGCTGCAACGACGCTTCGACGGCTCGGGCTACGGCGAGTTGAAGGACGGGGTCGGCGAGGCGGTCGTCCAGCTGCTCACGCCGATCCGCGAGCGGTTCGAGGCGCTGCGCGCCGACGAGCGCGAGCTGCAGCGCCTGCTCGCGGTCGGGGCCGAGAAGGCCCGCCGGGCGAGCGAGCCGACGCTGGAGCTCATGTACGACCGCATGGGCTTCGTCAAGGCCGAGGCGGGACGCTTCTTCGGCGCCGCGCGCCCGCGGAACCTCTAACCGGCGCGGACAGGGGAGCCGCGCGCAGGGCCTCCACCTCGCGGGGCTCCAGCTCGCGCCACGCCCCCGGCTCGAGGCGCCCGAGCGCCAGCCCGGCGTAGGCGCTCCGGTGCAGCGCGACCACGGGGTGTCCCACGGCCTCGAGCATGCGCCTCACCTGGCGGTTCCGGCCCTCGTGCAGCGTCAGCTCGAGCCGGCCGCGGCCGAGGCGCCGCACCCGTGCGGGCGCCGTGCGGCCGTCGTCGAGCTCGATGCCGTCGCGAAGCCGCTGCAGCGCCGCCTCGTCCGGGTCGCCCCGCACCTCGGCCCGGTACACCTTCTCCACGCCGTAGCGCGGGTGGGCGAGCCGGTGCGCGAGCGGCCCGTCGTTGGTGAGCAGCAATGCCCCGGTCGTCTCCGCGTCCAGGCGGCCGACCGGCACCACGCGCGGCTCGCGCGGCACGAGCTGGACGACGGTCGGCCGCCCCTGCGGGTCGCGCGCGGTCGTGACGACGCCCGGCGGCTTGTGCAGGAGCAGGTGGCGAAGCGCCTGGAGCCCGACGTCCCGCCCGTCCACCTGGACGCGGTCGTGCGCGGCGACGAAGGTGTTGAGCTGCCCCGGGCGCCCGTTGACGAGGACCCGGCCGCCCTTGATCAGCTCGTCCGCGCCGCGGCGCGAGGCGACCCCGGCCCGGGCGAGATACGCGTTGAGCCGCACGGATGAGAAGATAGGCGCCGTGCCCCACTACATCTCGCTCATGCGCTGGACGTCGACCGGCCGCATGGGGCTGCCGGCCTGGCGCGATCGCGTCGAGGACGGCGAGCGCACGATCGAGGAGGCGGGCGGGAAGCTCGTGGGCGTGTGGGTGACGCTCGGCCGCTACGACGTCGTCGAGGTGTTCGAGGCCCCCGACGACGACACGGCGCTCGAGATCATCACGCGCCTCCAGGCGCACGGGGGCGAGCAGACCGAGACGCTGCGTGCCTTCACGCGCGAGGAGGCCGAGGAGGTCATCCGGAAGCTCTGACGGCCGGGCCCGCCGATCAGGCGGTGCGCTTCTCGGCGACCACGAGCAGCCGGTCGCGGATCGCGTCGGCGTCCGCGCCGAGGTCGTCCAGGCGCGGGAGCTGCGCGAGGCTGTCGAGGCCGAAGACGCGCTCGAAGAGCGGGGTCGTGCGGTACCTGACCGCGCCGCCGGCGGCGTCGTCTCGCCCCGCCTCGGCGATCAGGCCGCGCTCGAGGAGGTTTGCGACCGTCGAGTCGGCGGCGACGCCGCGGATGCGTGCGATGTCGGGGCGCGAGCAGGGGCCGAGGTAGGCGACGACGGCGAGCGTCTCGAGGGCCGCCTGCGACAGGTTGCGCTGCGCCGGCCGCTCGTAGAGCCGCGCGCACGACGCGGCCGCCTCGCGGGAGGCGCGAAACGCCCAGCCACCGGCCACGCGCTCCAGCACGATGCCGCTGCGGCCCTCGCGGTAGCGGTCGCCGACGAGGCCGAGGGCGGCCTCGACGCGCTGCGGGTCGTCGTCGGCCGCCGAGGCGAGCTCCTGCACGGACAGCGGCGCCGAGGCGACGACGAGCAGCGCCTCGAGCGTGCGGGCGAGCTGGTCGAGCGGGTTGCTCGCGATCAGGCGGAGTGGACGGTCCACGCGTCGCTCCTTTCATGTCGACGTGCGTTCTCCTCCCCGGCCCTTGCGATCCGGATCGGAGCGAACGGCGCCGCCTGGTCGAG
>JBBWZD010000151.1:0-4723 GCA_039648875.1 Actinomycetota bacterium | reverse complement strand
CCTCGCGGCCGTCCCGCAGCCGCCCGTTCCAGGAACGCCGTCAGGAGCTCGTTGAACGGCGCGCCCAGCCGCTGCACGGAGTGGCCCGCGCCCGGCAGCACCGCCCGCTCGGCGCCGAGCCGGCGCTCGAGCACGTCGCAGACGGCCTCGAAGGCCTCGCTGTGGGCACCCGAGACGACGAGCTTCGGGAAGGGTGCCGCGGCGAGCGCTTCCAAAGGGATCTCCGCCGTCCACGGGTAGCGCTCGACCATCAGCGTGCGCGCACCCTGCAGGAGGCCCTCCGTCGGCCGCCCCCGCGGAGGCGCGCCGCCCACGGCACGCAGGAACTCGCGCAAGAAGGCCTCCGGCTCGCGCGGGCCGCTTCTCCACAGGCGCTCCGCACCCGCGACGAAGGCGTCGGCGGCGGGATTCCCGCGCGCAACCGCGAACGCCGGCGGCTCGACCACCGTCAGCGAGCCGAGCAGCCGAGGCACGCGCGCGGCCGCCAGCAGGCAGATGACGCCGCCGTAGGAGTGGCCGACGAGGTGGGTCCCCGCCTCGAGGAACTGCTCGAGCCAGACCGCCTCCTCCTCGAAGTCCACCGCCTCCACGTCCGGTCCGGGGGGGAAGCCGCGGCGGTTCGGCACGCAGAGCTCGAACCGCTCGCCCAGCGGCCGCTGGGCCGCCCACGTCGCCTCGCCGTTCGCGACGCTGCCGTGCAGGAGGAGGACCCGCGCGCGGCTCACGGAGGTATCCTCGCAAAGGCGCACGAACTTCGGGGGAAATCGCATGATTACGCCGGTTCTATGTGTCACAAGCGGGGGGCTCACCTCTGGTATCCTCGCCCGGCTGATGCAGGCCGCCTCCCCGTCGCAGTTCAACGCCGCCGGCGCGGGGGGCGTCCTCCTCGCGGTGCTCGTGGCATGTATCGGCCTCGGCGTGCTCGTGGGCTGGCTGGCCGGGTCGGCCGCGATCGGCGCCCTGATCGGCGCCGTCGCAGGCATCCTCGGCGGCATCTTCGCCGTCTACCGCCGCTACGGGGCCGCCCTCTGATGGCGGGGACGGTGTTCTCGACGCCCCGCCCCGAGCCCGGGCACCTGCTCCCGGCGGCCGGCAGCGCCCTCGTCCTCGCCGTCGCCCTGCCGATCTGCCTCGTCGCCGGCTTCAGCCTCGCCGGCTGGGGGCTCGCGGCCGTACTGTGGCTGGCGGTTCACGCCCTCGACCTGCTCCTCGCCCGCGCGCGGGCCGGGACGAGCTCCGCCGCGACCACGGCCCTGCAGGCGTTCGGCCTGTTCTTCAAGTCGATCGGGCTGCTGGCGGTGCTCTTCGCCGCGGTGGCAGCCGACCGTGATCTCGCCCTCGCTGCGGCCGTCACCTACGCCCTCGCCTACACGTGCGAGCTCGGGCTGTCGCTCGCCCTCTACTTCGGGGCCTCCCGGTCGTGAGGCTCCGTCGCCTCGTCCTCGTGGCCGCGCTCGCGCTCGCGGCTCCGCCGGCCGCGCTCGCCCGAGGCACGTTCGACCCGACGACGGAGTTCGAGCAGCACGAATGGATCCCGATCCACCTCGGGCCGCTGAACCTCTCCGTGACCAAGGCGGTGGCCTACCTGATGATCGGCACCCTGCTGACGATCGCGCTCGGGCTCTTCACGATGCGCAGCCGGCTCGCCCGCCTGCCGGGCAGGCGGCAGACGGTGGGCGAGGCGATCTACGAGATCGCCCAGACGCAGGTCGCCGAGCAGGGGCTGCCCTCCAAGGCGATCGGCCGGTGGTTCCCGTACGTGTCGACGATCATGATCTTCATCTGGGTCGTGAACATGCTGGGGTTCATCCCCCTGCCGCTGGCGGGCGAGCGGTGGCACGGAGTGCCGACCTGGGGCATCTACGCGGCCACGTCATCGCTCTCCGTCACGCTCGCGCTCGCGCTCCTGACGTTCGTCTTCACCCACGTCGAAGGGATCCGCTGGAACGGCCCCGTGCGCTACTTCAAGAGCTGGATCCCCGAGGCGCCGACGGCCCTGCTCGCCCTGATCGTCCCGCTCGAGATCCTGGGCCAGTTCATGCGGCTGATCTCGCTCAGCGTCAGGCTCTTCGCGAACATGCTTGCGGGCCACATCCTGATCCTCACGTTCATCGGCCTGATGTTCATCCTGCAGTCGGTGGTGCTCGCGGTGTTCGTCGTGCCGATCGCGGGCATCTTCTACGTCTTCGAGGTCGCGATCGTGGTCTCGATCCAGGCCTTCATCTTCGCTGCCCTGTCCGCCATCTACATCGGCTCGGCGATCGAGCCGGAACACTAGGAGGAACACCGCATGACTTCCCTTCTCGCGGCAACGTCGGGGGACGTGACGAAGGCCGGCAAGGCCATCGGCCTCGCGCTCGGCGTGGGTCTCGGCGCGCTCGGCGCAGGCGTCGGCATCGGCAACATCTTCGCGTCGATGATCCAGTCGGTCGCGCGCCAGCCGGAGCTGCGCGGCGAGCTGCAGGGCATCCAGTGGCTCGGCTTCGCGCTCACCGAGGCGGTCGTCTTCTACGGCCTGCTCGGCTCGATCCTGGCATACGTCCTCGTCTGATGATCCTCGCGGCGAACGCACTGATCTCCGTCACGCCGGGGCTGATGATCTGGACGATCGTCTGCTTCCTGATCGCGCTCTTCGTGCTGAAGCGCTACGCCTTCGGCCCGATCCAGAAGATGATCGACGAGCGCCGCGAGCAGATCCGCCGCTCGCTCGAGGAGGCCGACAACGCCCGCGAGGAGGCGCGCGGGCTGCTCGAGGAGCACCGCGCGCTGATGCGGGAGGCGCGCGGCGAGGCGGAGCAGATCCTCGTCGAGGCGCGGCGAACGCGCGAGGCGATGGAGCAGCGGATGCGGGACGAGACCGAGCAGGAGCGGCAGCGCCGGCTCGAGGAGACGCGGAAGGAGATCGCGGCCGAGACCACCAGGGCGCTCGACCAGATCCGGTCGGAGGTGGCCGAGCTGACGCTCGAAGCCGCCTCGCGCGTCGTCGGCAGGACGCTCGACGCCGAGCGCGACCGCGAGCTGATCGCCGACGCGATCGGCTCGCTCGACTTCTCCCGCCTCGAGGAGTCGGGGTAGGGCGTGGCCGTCGCGCACCGCATCTACGCCGAGGCGCTCTTCGAGGCCGCAAAGGAGTCCGGGCGGCTCGCCCAGGTGCACGAGGCGCTCGCCGACTTCGCCGCCGCGGTCGAGCAGACGCCCGAGCTGCGCTCGGTGCTGCGGAACCCGCAGCTCGAGCCGACGGCGAAGGCGCGCATCCTGTCCGACCTCGTGGGCGAGGAGGAGCCGCTCTTCAGGAACTTCCTGCTGCTGACGGCCGAGAAGGGGCGCGCCGGCGAGATCGACGAGATCGCGCGGGAGTTCGAGCGGCTGATGGCGCGCGAGGAGCGCCGCCTCACCGTCGAGCTCACGACCGCGCGCGAGCTGACCGACGACGAGGCTCGCACCATCGTTGGGCAGATCGAGGAGGCGGCGGGGCGGAAGGTCGAGGCGACGCGCACCGTCGATCCCGACCTCGTCGGAGGGATCGTGCTGCGCGCGGGCTCGTACCGCGTCGACGCCAGCGTGCGCGGCAGGCTCGAACGATTGAGACAAGAACTCGTGCGGACCTAAGGAGAGACCTTGAAGCTGCGCCCCGAAGAGATCACGTCGATCCTGCGCCAGCGGATCGAGCAGTACGACGTCGAGACGGACCTGGCCGAGGTCGGCAGCGTCCTGAAGGTCGGCGACGGCATCGCCCGCATCTACGGGCTCGAGAACGCGGTCGCGATGGAGATGCTGGAGCTCGAGCACGGCGTCGTCGGGTTGGCGTTCAACCTGGAGGAGGACGACGTCGGCGCGGCTCTCTTCGGCGAGTGGGAGCTCGTGCACGAGGGCGAGCCGGTGCGCCGCACCGGCAAGGTCGCGAGCGTGCCCGTCGGCGAGGCGCTGCTCGGGCGGGTGGTCGACCCGCTCGGCAACCCGATCGACGGCCGCGGGCCGATCGAGGCGAGCGAGACGCGTCCGCTCGAGTTGAAGGCCCCGGGGGTCATCGCGCGCCAGCCGGTGAAGGAGCCGCTGGCGACGGGGATCAAGGCGATCGACTCGATGACGAACGTCGGCCGCGGCCAGCGCGAGCTGATCATCGGCGACCGCTCCACCGGGAAGACGGCGATCCTCATCGACACGATCCTCAACCAGCGCGACACCGACGTGCACTGCATCTACGTCGCGATCGGGCAGAAGGCGTCGACCGTGGCCGGCATCTACGAGCGGCTTCGCGACGCGGGCGCGATGGAGTACACGACGATCGTCGCGGCCGCGGCGCACGAGTCCGCGCCGATCAAGTGGATGGCCCCCTTCGCCGGCTGCGCGATGGGCGAGTACTTCCTCTTCCAGGGCAAGCACGCGCTCGTGATGTTCGACGACCTCTCGAAGCACGCCGACGCCTACCGGCAGCTCTCGCTGCTCCTGCGGCGCCCCCCGGGCCGCGAGGCCTTCCCGGGCGACGTCTTCTACCTGCACTCGCGGCTGCTCGAGCGCGCGTGCAAGCTCTCTGACGCCGAGGGCGGCGGCTCCCTCACCGCGCTGCCGATCATCGAGACGCAGGCCGGCGACGTATCGGCCTACATCCCGACGAACGTGATCTCGATCACCGACGGCCAGATCTTCCTGCAGTCCGACCTCTTCTTCTCCGGCGTGCGGCCGGCGGTGAACGTGGGGATCTCCGTCTCCCGCGTCGGCTCCT
>JBBWZD010000134.1:0-12751 GCA_039648875.1 Actinomycetota bacterium | reverse complement strand
AAGGCCTACGGCGGCGCCTACGACGTCATGAGCTCCAAGCACATCCGCGCCGACTTCAACTTCGCCTGGCCGACGGCGGAGGTGGCCGTGATGGGGCCGGAGGGCGCGGTCAACATCGTCTTCCGCCGCGAGCTCGAGACGGTCGACGACCCGGAGGCGCGGCGGGCGGAGCTGATCGCGGAGTACAAGGAGCGCTTCGCGAACCCGTACACGGCGGCCGAGCGCGGCTACGTGGACGACGTGATCGAGCCGCGGCGGACGCGTCCGGTGCTGATCGACGCCCTGGAGACGGCGCTCACGAAGGCGGAGCCCCGCCCCAGGCGCAAGCACGGCAACATCCCGCTGTAGGCGCGGGCGGGGGTTACGACGCCGCGCGCGTGGGAACGCGGCGTGCAAGCCACCGAGGAGACGAGATGAGCAAGAAGCCGCACGTGCCGGAGACGCGCGAGGTCCGACCGAACCGCGAGCAGCGGCGGCATCCGGAGAAGCTCGAGCAGCCGGAGGACGCGGGCCTCTCGCGCGGCCTGCCGGAGGACGCGCCGAAGCAGGAGAGCCAGGATGCCGGCAGCGTGCGCGCCAAGAACACGGGGCACGGCAAGAAGACCGCGGACAAGTGGAACCAGTAGCGCCCCTCTACTAGGAGGCGAGCCGGGCGAGCCGGGCCAGCTCGAGCGTCGCCGGCGCGTACGAGCGCGCCCGATCCTTCCCGTGCTCCTTCGCCCAGTAGAGCGCGTCGTCGGCGAGGCGGATCAGCTCGTCCCGGCCTGCACCCTGCAGCGGATACGCCGCCACGCCCGCGCTCACGGTCACCGCGCCGACCTCCTCCACGGCTTCCGCGCGGATGCGGTCGACGATCGACTGGGCCACGCCGAGCGCGGCTTCCTCGTCGAGGCCGGGCAGGAGCACCGCGAACTCGTCGCCGCCGAGCCGGAAGCTCTCGCCGCCCTGGCGCAGACGGCCGCCCACGTGTGACAGGACGCCGTCGCCTGCGGGGTGGCCGAAGCTGTCGTTGACCCGCTTGAAGTCGTCGACGTCGACGAGGCACAGGCCGAGCGGCAGACCCTCGTGCTCGGCTCGCGCCAGCTCGAGCTGCAGGCGCTCGTGGAACTGCCGGTGGTTGCCGAGGCCGGTGAGCGGGTCGGTGAGCGCGAGCCGCATCGCGCGCATCGCCCGGAAGGTCGAGCGCTGGTAGAGCGAGATCGCGAGCAGCGGGCCGACGAGCGCGATCGAGAGCGCCGGCGAGCGCTCCCAGAGCACGACGAGCATCAGCGCGGCCGAGGCCATCAGCGCGAACGGCCCCGTCGTCTGCCTCGCGTTCGCCCGGACGAGCTCCCGGAAGCTCCCGCCCGAGTCGGCCGCGAGGACGGCGCTGACCAGGACGAGGTTGACGACCCAGTTGTAGAGGAGCGCGCTCACCGCCACGCGTGCCAGCAGCGCCCCGGCCGAGCTCTCGTGGATGGGCTGGATCGCCAGGCCGGCGGCGAGCGCCGAGAGTGCGAACATCGAGCCGTTGTAGGCGACCCGCAGCGGCGGCCGGCGCGCGAGGAGGTGCGTGACCGTCACGCCGCCGGCGGCGATCAGCACGCCCGCCTGCCAGCCGTAGAGGACGATCGCGGCCAGCGCGAACACGAAGCCGAGGGTGACGCCGCCGGCGTCCATCCCCTCGACGGGGACCGGATAGCGCTCGGCCAGCACCATGCCGAGGAAGAGCGTCGCGACGGCCGCGACGTCGGTGGCGGAGTGTGCGGTCGACGCGTACGAGAGCGCGGCGGCGAACGCGGCCACCACGCCCGCGAGGCAGACGGGGAGGGCGACCGCGAGGACCCTACGAGGGGCTGCGGCGTGCGGGTTCACGGCCGGCGCGACCTCTCACCAGCCGTAGTTCGCCGAAGCGAGGGCAGACGCCCACGCCAGCGTCGCCGCCATGGTCAGTGCCACGACGAGCAGTACGAGCCGCAGATTCCGAGCCGACATTGTCCCTCCGGAACTTCTCGATGCCAGACGACTCGATTCTCGATTCTGGCCCCGAGGGTCGAATCACCCGAAGGAGGGATCGTGCCGCCGGGTCTGCGGTTCCCCCGAACGGGGAGGAGCCGCTCAGCCGGCGAGCCCGGCCTCGCGCAGCGGGTTGCGCGCCCACGCGAACTCGTTGCGGTACCAACCGGTGAGGGTCGTGAGGGCGACGCCGTTGCCGGACGAGTGGATGAACCAGCCGTTGCCGAGGTAGATGCCGGTGTGCCCGACCTGCGCCGGCTGCGACGCCGGCCCGCGCGCGCCGAAGAAGAGGACGTCCGCCGGCTCGAGCTTGCCGAAGCCGATCCGCTGCGCGAGCGGTACCTCGCCGCTCATCTGGTACGTCGTGCGGCCGCGGAGCGTCGAGGCGAGCGACCCCTCGCCGGGATACGTCGCGAGCTTGAAGACCCGCCAGACGAAGCCGGAGCAGTCGTAGCCGCCGCGCGAGGTGACCCCGAAGGCCGTCTCGGGGCCGTCGCTCACCCCGCCCCAGACATACGGCATGCCGACGCGTGCGACGCCCGTGTTCAGGATCAGCCGCTGCCAGTCCGTGAGGACCGGGAGCGCGAAGTGGTCGGCGAGCGCCCGGACGTTCGGAATCTCCCAGCCGGAGAGCGAGAGCACGCGCGCGGCCGAGTACGCGGCCTCCGCCCGTGTCGCCTTGTCCGTCGGGAGAAGCTCGAGGAAGTCCTGGCTCGCGGGGTGGTTCGTGCGCAGCCCGAGGAGCCGGGCCACGACCTCCGTGCCGAAGCGGCTCGGCACCTTGAGCCCGGCCGAACGGGCGCCGGCCGCGAACTCCTGCGCCGCTCTGGAGAGCCCGAGCGCCTGGACGAGGCGCGTGTCGAGCTGGGCCATCGTGATCGGGCGAGCGGGGTCGGGGACCTGCGCCGGCGCCGGGGGCGCGGGGGTCGCCGAGGCCGGCGGCAGCGCCTGCTTCAGCGCCGACGCGAGATCCTGGAGCGCCTGTGCGGTGAGCGTGTCGTCCGGACGGAAGGTCGCGACGTCGGCCGGGGTCATCACCCGCGCGGCGGTGACGATCCGGATCTGGGGCGCCGCCCAGGAGCGCGGCGGGGTCGCCGACGCGGCTGCGCCGCCGGCATGGACCAGCGCGAGGAGCGAAGCTGCGACGGCGAGACGTGCACCCACGCACCTCTGATCGGCCCGGCACGGCCGGGCCTTTAATCTCAGAGGGGTGGACGTCGAGTTCAGGCCGCAGCCGAGCGCCGAGGAGCGCGCCGCCATCCTCGCCGCGCTCGCGCAGGAAGCGCAGGAACTGCAGGAAGGCGCTGCGGCGGAGCGCGGCGCGCCTCAAGACTTCTTCATGAACGACGAGGATTCGGTAAGGCCGTAACCCGCTCGCGCGGCCGGACGTTTCTCCGGCATGTTCGAGGACTGCATTCGCTGCAACGAGGCCCCCGCGGTGGACGAGCTCGGCTACTGCGGCCACTGCCACTGGGCGGTTCGCGCCGAGATCGAGGAGGGCTTCTACCAGCTCCGCGAGTACCTGCGCGCGTGGGCGCGGTTCAGCGACTGGTGCCTCACGCGCGGCGTGACTGCCTGACGCGGCGGGTCACACCGTCGCGCGGGCCCGGAAGAGCTGCGGCGCGCTGCGGGCGTAGTCGAGGCCGGACGCCCACGTCAGCACGACCGCGACGAGCAGCGCCCACCACGCCACCCCCGTTCCCCAGGCGCCCGCCGCCGCGAAGCCGCCGAGCGCGGCTGCAACCGCCTGGGCCCAGGTCTTGAGCTTCCCCAGGTCCCGGGCCGCGAGCACGATGCCGCGCTCGATCGCCGCCTGACGGAGCCCGGTGATCAGCACCTCGCGCACGACGATCGCGGCGACCATCCACGCCGGCACGACCCCGGCTCCGAGCAGCATCACGAGCGTGCCCAGGACGAGCACCTTGTCGGCGATCGGGTCGAGCAGCGAGCCGAGCGGAGACGAGCGGCCGTGGCGGCGGGCGAGGCGGCCGTCCAGCCAGTCGGTCGCCATCGCCGCGCAGAAGACGCCGGTCGCCCAGTAGGCGTGAGCGGGGAAGTGCCAGGCGAACAGGACGACCACGACCGGTACCGAGAGCCCGCGAAGGACGGTCAGCTGATCCGCCGGGCTCATCGAACGGGGACAATACGGGGCACCGATGTTCGACAAGGTCATGGTCGCCAACCGCGGCGAGATCGCGATCCGCGTCTTCCGCACGCTGCGCGAGCTCGGTCTGGGCTCGGTGGCCGTGTACTCGGAGGCCGACCGCGGCTCCCTGCACGTCGGCTACGCCGACGACGCGTACCTGATCGGCCCCGCGCCGGCGGCCGAGAGCTACCTGAAGGTGGACACGCTCGTGGCGACGGCGCTGCGTGCGGGAGCGGGGGCGGTGCATCCCGGCTACGGCTTCCTGGCCGAGAACGCCTCGTTCGCGCGGGCGGTGGAGGAGGCGGGGCTCGTCTGGATCGGTCCGCCGCCCGCGGCGATCGAGCTGATGGGCGAGAAGACCCGCGCGCGGCGGGCGATGCAGGAGGCCGGCGTGCCGATCATCCCCGGTACGACCGATCCCGTCGGCTCGGTGGCCCACCTGCTCGAGCTCGGCGAGTCGATCGGCTACCCGCTGCTGATCAAGGCGGCGGCCGGAGGCGGCGGCAAGGGAATGGAGGTGGTGGAGGGGCCCGAGCGGGCCGAGCGCGCGTTCGAGACGGCGCGCCGCCAGGGCCAGTCGTACTTCGCCAACCCCGAGGTCTACGTCGAGAAGCTGATCGTCGACCCACGCCACGTGGAGGTGCAGGTGCTGGCCGACGCCCACGGCAACGTCGTGCACCTCGGCGAGCGCGACTGCACGATCCAGCGCCGCCACCAGAAGCTCGTCGAGGAGACGCCCTCGCCGGCCGTGGACGACGAGCTGCGGGCGCGGATCGGGAGGATCGGCGTCGAGGCGGCCCGCGCGGTCGGCTACCGCTCCGCCGGCACGGTCGAGGGGCTGCTGACGTCCGGCGGCGAGTACTTCTTCATGGAGATGAACACGCGCATCCAGGTCGAGCACACCGTGACGGAGATGGTCACCGGGCTCGACCTCGTGCGCGAGCAGATCCGCGTCGCCCTCGGGGAGCCCCTGTCGGTGACGCAGGAGGACGTGCGGCTGCGCGGGCACGCCATCGAGTGCCGGATCAACGCCGAGGACGCCTCGCGCGGCTTCGTGCCTGCTCCGGCGCCGGTGACGGCGTACCGCGAGCCCGCCGGCCCCGGCGTCCGCGTCGACTCGAGCGTGGCCGCGGGCTCGGAGGTCTCGGCCGCGTACGACCCGCTGATCGCGAAGCTGATCGTGGTCGGGAGCGACCGGGAGCACGCGCGAAACCGGATGCTGCGCGCGCTCGACGAGTTCGTGATCGAGGGGCCGAAGACGCTCGTCGGCTTCCACAAGGCGCTCCTCTCGCACCCGTGCTTCGTCCGCGGCGAGACCTGCCACGGCGTCGTGGAGTCGGAGGAGCTCGCCGCGCTCGCGTCGGAGCTCGACGGAGGCGCGGCCCGGGCCGCAAGTAACAGTCTGTTACTTGCGGCGGGAGGGGCCACCGTGGCCCGCGTGCGCGTCGTCGAGGTGGAGGGACGGCGCTTCGAGGTGCGCATCGCCGAGCCGGAGGCGCCCTGGCTCGAGCTGGCGCGCCGACGGCGCGAGCGCACCCGCGCCGGGGGCGCGGGCGGCGCGGCGCGCGACGCGGTGGTGGCGCCGATGCAGGGGACGGTCCTCTCGCTGGCAGTCGAGGACGGCGCGGAGGTCGAGGCCGGGCAGGTGATCTGCGTCGTCGAGGCGATGAAGATGGAGAACGAGGTGCATGCCCACCGAGGCGGCACCGTCACCGAGCTCTCGGTTCAGGCCGGGCAGCAGATCGCCGCGGGTCAGGCGATCTGCGTGCTCGTGTAGTCGACCGCGGTCGTTGCATCTCGCGCAAGGCGGTGGGAAGATCGATGTCCCGCCGATCGTCTTGCCAACGCGGGGACTCGACGCAAAGAAAGGAGATCGGCGATGGAGGAGATCACCACTCGGGCTCGGCTCGTCGACCCCGCCGCTGCGGGGTTCGGCCGGGCGCTGAGCACGACCGTGCCGCGCTCGGAGATCGAGGACGTGATCCTCAGGGGCGAGTTTCCGGCGCCGCTCGTGCTCGACGTCGCACGCCTCGACGGCGAGA
This sequence comes from Actinomycetota bacterium, assembly GCA_039648875.1. Taxonomy (GTDB): domain Bacteria; phylum Actinomycetota; class Thermoleophilia; order Gaiellales; family Gaiellaceae; genus Palsa-739. Next base: position 6,568 of record JBBWZD010000134.1, on the reverse strand, counting down.
GCGACGTGACCGCGCATGCGCGCGTCACCGTCGACTGGGACGAGCCGACGCTGCAGGACTTGCTGCGGACCACCGACGGGGCCCAGATCGGCCTCGTCTTCGACTCCGGCGAGCTCGGGCAGGTCCTCGAGGGGGCGGAGGTCGACGCGCACGGGCTCCGGGAGCGCGCAGCCGTGCTCGCGGTCGCCGCTGCGGCAGTGGGTGCGACGGCAGGCGCCGCCTCCGCGCACACGCAGTCGGTCGGTCCGGCGGGCGGCACCGCCGCCGCCGCAGCGAGCCAGGTCGCGCCCGACGGCGTGTCGCGGTATGTGGCCAACGTCGCGGCGGACGCCGCCGCGAGTCAGGCCGCCGCCCCCGACGCGGTGTCGCGCTACGCCGCCAACGTCGCGGCGGACGCCGCCGCGAGTCAGGCCGCCGCCCCCGACGCGCTGTCGCGCTACGCCGCCAACCCCGGCAACGTCGCCGGCTCGCCCGATGCCCTCTCGCGCTACGTCGCGAATCCGGGCAACGTCACCGAGCCGGGCGACGCCGTCTCGCGGTACGTGGCCAACCCCGGCAACGTCGGCACCCCGGCTCCGGCGCCCGCGGCGGCTCCGGCCGGCGGCGACAGCATCTCGCTGCCGACCGCGGGCGAGGACGCCGCCATCGCGGCCGGTGTCCTGCTGCTCATCACCGGCGCCGGCTTCGTCGGCGTGCGGGGCGCCCGCAAGGGCCCCGGCGGCCTGCCGGCCTAGTCAACACACGAATCGGAGGGTGCGCGGCGGCCCGCGCACCCTCCGCTACGGCGCGTAGCCAGGCCGTTAGAGTCCGCCGCCGTGGACCTCTACGAGTACCAGGGCAAGGAGCTCTTCCGCCGCGTCGGCATCCCCGTCTCCGACGGCCGGCGCGCAGACTCGCCGCAGGAGGCGCGGGCGGCCGCCCAGGAGCTCGGCGGCGAGGTCGTCGTCAAGGCGCAGGTCCTAGCCGGCGGCCGCGGCAAGGCCGGCGGCATCAAGCTCGCGACCGGGCCGGACGACGCGGAGCAGAAGGCGAAGGACATCCTCGGCCTCGACATCCGCGGCCACGTCGTCAGGCGGCTCTGGATCGAGCAGGCCTCGGACATCGCCAAGGAGTACTACCTCTCGGTCACCTTCGACCGGGGCGCGAAGAAGCCGCTCTTCATGTTCACCACGCAGGGCGGGATCGAGATCGAGCAGGTCGCCGAGGAGAGCCCGGAGGCGCTGATCCGGCTGCACGTCGACCCCCTCGAGGGGTTCCAGCCCTGGGTCGCCCGCCGCCTGGTCTACGGCGCCGGCGTCGAGGACACTTCGGAGCAGCGCCAGCTCGCTGCGATCGTCCAGAAGCTCTACCGCGCCTTCGTCGAGTTCGACGCGATGCTGTGCGAGATCAACCCGCTGATCGTGACGCCCGAAGGCGAGCTGAGAGCGCTGGACTCCAAGTTCACGGTCGACGACAGCGCGCTCTTCCGTCACCCGGACGTGGCGGAGTGGCGCGACCTCACCGCCGCCGACCCGCTGGAGTCGTTCGCGCGGGAGAAGGGCGTCACCTACGTGAAGCTCGACGGCAGCGTCGGCATCTGCGGCAACGGCGCCGGGCTCTCGATGTCGACGGTGGACGTCGTCGCGTACGTCGGGGGCAGGCCGGCGAACTTCTGCGACCTCGGCGGCGGGGGCTCCGCGGAGGGCGTCGTCGACGCGCTCGAGGTCATCACCCGCGACCCGCAGGTGAAGTCGATCTTCTTCAACATCTTCGGCGGCATCACGCGCTGCGACGAGGTCGCGCGCGGGATCCTGGAGGCCCTGGACCGCCTCGACATGTCCCGGTACCCGCTCGTCGTGCGGCTCGACGGCACGAACGCCGCCGAGGGGCGGCGGCTGCTGCAGGAGGCTGGGCGGCCGAACATCCACCCCGAGGCCACGATGCTCGACGGGGCGCGGCGCGCGGTGGAGCTCGCGGCGTGACCGATGTGTGGAGCGGTCGCGCCGGCGCGTACCGCGACAGCCCGACGCACCGCGAGGGAGCCGATCTCGACCTGTTCGTCGAGTGGTGCGAGCCGGCCGACGGCGTGACGGCGCTCGACGTCGGCACCGGCGGCGGGCACGTGGCTCGTCGACTCCGCGAGCGGGGAGCCACCGTCGTCACCGTCGACGCGGCCCCCGGGATGAGCCCCGACGTCGTCTCCCGCTCCGAGGAGCTGCCGTTCGCCGACGCGAGCGTCGACGTAGTCGCCTGCCGCATCGCCGCCCACCACTTCCACGACGTCGCCGCGGCGATCCGGGAGATGGCCCGCGTCGCCCGCGACCGCGTGGTGGTCGAGGACAACCTCTTCTTCGACGAGGCGTCGGAGGAGGCCGACCGGCTGCGCGACCCGAGTCACGTGCGCAACTACGGGCATGCGGAGTGGCAGGTGCTGCTCGACGCGGCCGGCCTGCGCGTCGACGCGGAGCAGGTCTTCGACCGGCGCCTGCCGCTGGAGCCGTGGCTGGAGCGGGCCGGCACCACGGAAGCCGACGCCGCACGCGTCGTCGAGCTGCTCGGCGACCGCGTCGCCGGCGGCGACGTGTGCGTCGCCTCGCTCGTCATCCGCGGCAGGAAGGCGCGGTAGAGCGTGGCGATCATCGTCGACGGCGACACGCGCCTCGTCGTGCAGGGGCTGACGGGCAGCGAGGGCCGCTTCCACGGGCTGCGCAACCGCGCCTACGGGACGAACGTCGTCGCCGGCGTGACGCCCGGGAAGGGCGGCCAGGAGGTGGAGGGCATCCCCGTCTTCGACACCGTCGCGCAGGCGGTGGAGGAGGCGGGCGCGAACGCGACCCTGATCTTCGTCCCGGCCCGCGCCGCGGCCGACGCGATCTACGAGGCGGTCGACGCGGGCATCGGCACCGTCGTCTGCATCACGGAGCACGTCCCGGCACACGAGATGCTCCGCGCGTACGCCTACTTCCGATCGCGCGGCGTCACCGTCGTCGGGCCCAACTGCCCGGGCGTGCTGTCGCCGGGCAAGGCGAACGTCGGCATCATCCCGGCCGAGATCTTCAGCGAGGGCTCGATCGGCCTCGTGTCGCGCTCCGGCACGCTCACGTACCAGATCGGCCACGAGCTGACGCAGCTCGGCCTCGGCAACTCGACGATCGTCGGCATCGGCGGCGATCCCGTCGTGGGCTCGTCGTTCATCGACGTGCTCGCGAAGTTCGAGGACGACGCGCAGACGGAGCTCGTCGTCATGGTCGGCGAGATCGGGGGCGACGAGGAGGAGAAGGCCGCCCGGTACATCGGGGAGCACGTGTCCAAGCCGGTGCTCGCCTACATCGCGGGCTTCTCGGCGCCGCCCGGGAAGACGATGGGGCACGCCGGCGCGATCATCTCCGGCTCCTCCGGCACCGCCGAGGCGAAGAAGGAGACGCTCGAGGCGCAGGGCGTTCAGGTCGGCACGACGCCCACGGAGGTGGCGGAGCTCGTCGCCGACCGGATGCGCGCCCGGTAGAGCGCCCACCTCCGCCGAGGCGTGGCCGGCCGCAGGCGCCTCTAGACTCCGGCGCATGCCGATCTCCTTCGCGCGGGGGGTGCCCGCGCCCGAGTGCCTGCCGGTGGCGGAGCTCGCGGACTGCGCGCGGGCGGCCGTCGAGCGCGACGGCTCCACCGTCCTCTCGTACGGGCCGGGCGGCGGCTACGCGCCGCTGCGCGAGTGGATCGCCGAGCGCCACGGCGTCGAGCCGGCGCGCGTGGTCGTCACGAGCGGCTCGCTCCAGGGATTCGTCTTCCTGGCGGAGCAGCTCGTGCAGCCGGGAGCCCGCGTGCTGGTGGAGGCTCCGACGTACGACCGCCCCCTGAAGATCCTCGCCCGGCTCGGGGCGGAGGTGGTCGGGCTGCCGATGGACGACGAGGGGCTCCAGCCCGCCGCGCTCGAGCAGGCGCTCGCCGAGGGCCCGAGGCCCGCCTTCCTCTACACCGTCGCGACCTTCCAGAACCCGAGTGGGCGCACGCTCTCGGCGGAGCGCCGCCGCCGCGTCGTCGAGCTCGCGCGCCGGTACGGCGTGCTGGTGCTCGAGGACGACCCGTACGGGCTGGTCCGCTACGAGGGAAGCGCCCCGCCGACGTTGTACGAGCTCGACGGCGGCAGCAACGTGGCCTATGCCTCCTCCTTCTCGAAGACGATCGCGCCCGGCGTCCGCGTCGGCTACTTCGTGCTGCCGTCCGGCCTGGCGGCGCAGCTCGAGGCGCTTGCGGTCTCGACGTACATCTCGCCGCCGTTCCTCACCCAGGCGACCGTGTACGAGTTCCTGCGGCGCGGCAACTTCGAGCCGAACCTCGACCGGGTGGTCGGCCTGCTCCGCGGCCGCCGCGACGCGATGCTCGAGGCGTTCGAGCGCCACCTCCCGGACGACGCCGCATGGAGCCGGCCCGAGGGCGGCTACTTCGTCTGGGTCGACCTCCCGTCGGGCCCCGGGGCAGCGGAGCTGCTGCCGCGCGCGGAGGAGGCGGGCGTGACATTCGTGCAGGGAGCCGACTTCTTCGCGGGCGGCCGCGGCGGCGAGCGCTCGCTGCGGCTCGCCTTCAGCTTCGTCTCGCCGGAGGAGATCGGCGACGGCGTCGCGCGGCTGGCGCGGCTACTGCGCGGCGCGCCGGCGCCGGCGGCGCTCTAGCTGGGCGAGCAGGATCCCGCCGACCAGGCCGAGCGCGAGGCTGAGCAGGATCAGCCAGACGAGCGAGACGCTCGCGGTCGCGAAGACGAAGTGCAGGCTCACCTGCTTGCGGTTCTCGAGCACGAAGGCGATCGCGTAGGCGATCAGCAGCCCGAGGAGGATCAGGCGGACGTAGAGCCGCGGTTGCCAGTTCTCCTGCAGGTCGCCGGTGTCGAGCCGGGGACGGCGGAGCGAGCGCACCGCCCGGATGTTACGCGGCTGCGTGGGCAGCCGCGAGCGGGCGCAGCACGAGCTGCGGCTGTGGCGGCGGGGCGAGCCCGCCGGCGGCCCTCGCGACCCGGAAGGTGGGGCACGTCGTCTCGCCCGGGAGCGCGCAGAGGCCGGCGCGGCGGAAGTAGCAGTCGCTGCAGGTTGCTTTGGAGGACTTGCCCATCGTTAGCGTCTGCTCTGCCAGGGAGGGGTGCGCACGAGGAGCGATCATAGGGCGGGCCACCCTCGGCGCAAGAGTTGCCGCGCAGGAAAACTGACGAATTTCCGGCAGTTTCGCGCAGAGTCGGCGACCGCTGCGGCTACCCCTTTCGAGGCAGATTTGCCAGGGCATGCAACGCCTGGGGAAAGCTGTGCACAGGGATGACCCGCATGCCGTGGGCGTACTGCCTCGCGATGCGCGCGTTATCCCCAGCCGGCACGAGGAAGACCTGCGCACCTGCCATCCGGGCGCCGAAGATCTTCTGCTTCGCGCCGCCGATCGGTGCGACCGTGCCGTCGAGCTCCATCTGGCCCGTCGCCGCGACGCGGTAGCCGTGGTCGACGTCGTGCCCGAGCTCCTCCATCACCTCGAGGGCGAACGCGAGCCCGGCCGAAGGCCCCACGACGTTGCCGACGTCGATCCGCACGCTGATCGGCAGCCGAATCTCGGCCGCCTGGTCGGGGGTGAAGCCGACGAGCGCCCGCGTCCGGTCGAGCGGGTCCGGCACCGTCTGCACGGCCACCGCCGTGCGGCTGTCTCCGCGGCGTATCCGCAGCGTCACGACCTCGCCGGGGGTCACGCGCCCGAGGATCGCGCGCAGCCGCCCGATCGTCGGCGTCCGCTTCCCGTCCACTGCGTCGATCACGTCCGCCGGCCGGAGCTTCCCGACCGCGTGGCTGCCGAGCTCGACGGCGGTGACGATGACGCCGTCCGGGCGGGCGACCACGTGGTAGCCGAGGCGGTGGAGCGCGACGGCGGCGGCGACTCGCTGCGAGATCCGCATCGCGCGCTCGTCGGCGCGGCGTACGTCGTTGTCGGTCACTCCCGGCGGGACGATCAGCTTTGCCGGCACGAGAGTCGAGCCCCTCCGGATGAAGGGGAAGAGCGACTCGAGCATCCGCGCCCGGCGCTCGAAGACGTCGACGAAGTAGATGCCGCCGGGGCCGGTGGGATCGTGGCCGCCCTGGACCTGGACGAGCGGCGCGACCGGGTGTCCCCGGTCGGGCAGCAGCAGATAGTCGTTCGAGGGCAGGAGGTAGAGGACGATTCCGGCGACCAGCAGCAGCCCCACGACAGCGCCCGCCAGCCGCGCGGGTGAGAGGAGGCGCGCCACCGGCACCAGCGTACCCGGGCGTCAGAAGAGGGAACGCTGCAGGCCGCCGTCGACGACCAGCGTCTGCCCGCTGACGTAGCGGGCGCGCTCGGAGGCGAGGAAGCACAGGACGTCGCCGAGCTCGCGCGGCTCGCCCCAGCGCCCCAGCGGGATCTCGGCCAGGTCCTCCGCGCTCGCCCCTTCGGGGTAGAGGTGCTCGAGCCGCGCCGTCGCGATCCGCCCGGGCGCGACGGAGTTGACGGTGATGCCGCGCGGCCCGAGCTCCCGCGCGAGCGTCTTGAGCCACCCGCTCACCGCGGGCCGGAGGGTGTTCGACAGGGCGAGGTGGGGCGTCGGCTCCTT
>JBBWZD010000127.1:0-8179 GCA_039648875.1 Actinomycetota bacterium | reverse complement strand
CCGCCCACGCCCGCTCGAACTGGAAGAGCGCGGCGTCCTGCTGGATGTTGGCGCCGAGCGCCTCGAGCGAGCCGCCGAAGTACTCGCCCACGATCGCGCCGATCATCGCCAGCACGCTCGCCACCTTCAGCGCGGTGAAGAGGAACGGCAGCGCCGTCGGAATGCGCACGAGGCGGAAGATCGCCACCTCGCCCGCCGCGTAGGAGCGCATCAGCTCGATCTGCTCCGGCTTCACCGAGCGGAGCCCCCGCACGACGTTCACGAACACCGGGAAGAAGCACAGCACCGCCGCGATCACCATCTTCGAGGTCTTCGTCAGCGGGTTGAACCACGCGTTCGTGATCGGCGAGAAGGCGATGATCGGCACGGCGTTGGCCGCGATCGCGTACGGCATCAGGGCGCTGCCGAGGAGGCTCCAGCGCGACACGACGAGCGCGAAGAGGATTGCCGCGGCGCACCCGATCGCGAAGCCCCCGAGCGCCTCCTGCAGCGTGAACCAGCCCTCGTGCCAGAGCGTGGCCTGGTTGTCGCGGAAGGTCGTGAAGATCGCGCTGGGCGGGGGCAGGATGAAGCGCTTGATGTGCGCGGCGTCGACGATTCCCTGCCAGGCGCCGATGGCGGCCACGAGCACCAGCACGGCGGGGATCCAGTCGACGAGGCGCCGGCCGACGAGCGCCGCCACCGCCCCCGGCGCGAGCGGCTGGACCGGGACCGGCTGCGGCTGGGCGCTCACGCGGCTCCCTCGGAGACGCCCGACGCGGGCACCGGCACGTCGCGGCCGCCGCCCAGGTGCAGGGCCTCACGCACCTCGGTGGCGAGCTCGAAGAACCGCGGCTCCTCGCGGGTGAGGGCCGTACGCGGCTGCGGCAGGTCGATCGGGATCAGCTTCGAGATGCGGCCGGGTCGCGGCGACATCACGACGACGCGCGTCGAGAGGAAGACCGCCTCCGCGATCGAGTGCGTGACGAAGACGATCGTCGAGCCGCTGGTCTCCCAGATGCCCAGCAGCTCGAGGTTCAGGCGCTCGCGCGTCATCTCGTCGAGCGCGCCGAAGGGCTCGTCCATCAGCAGGAGCGCCGGCTCGAACGAGAGCGCCCGCGCGATCGCGACCCGCTGCTGCATGCCGCCCGACAGCTGCCAGGGGTGGTGCTCCGCGAAGCCCTGCAGCTCCACGAGGTCGAGCATCTCCTGGAGTCGCCGCTGCCTGCGCGCGCGGTCCCAGCCGGCGAGCTCGAGCGGCAGCGTGATGTTGCGCGCGACGGTGCGCCAGTCGTAGAGGACCGGGTCCTGGAAGACGATTCCGTAGTCGTGGTCGCGGCGCGCCTGCCGGGCCGCCTTGCCGTTCACGGTCACCTCGCCCTGCGAGGGCTCGATCAGGTCGCCGACGATCCGCAGCAGCGTCGACTTGCCGCAGCCGGACGGGCCGATGAGCGAGACGAGCTCGCCCTGCTCGATCTCCAGGTCGATGCCCTCGAGCGCGACCGTGCCCCCCTTGAACCGCTTCGAGAGGCGGCTGATGCTGACGGCGCTCACGCCACGTGCTCCGGCGCGCGTCGCACCACGATCCGCTCGGCCGCGACGACGACGAGGAAGAAGAGGACGCCCAGCGCCGCCGCGACGATGTTCGTGGCCCACAGGTTCTGGGGCTGGAAGCTGTAGTACTGCGCGAAGTTGAGGATCGCGCCGCCGAGCCCCCCGGCGATCGACGACGGCTGCTCGCCGATGATCGCGCCGACGATGCTCGCGGTGGCCGAGACGCGCAGCGCCGAGAACAGGAACGGCAGCGATGCCGGGAAGCGCAGCTTCCAGAGGATCGTCCAGCGGCTCGCCGAGTAGGAGCGCATCAGCTCGAGCGCGCGGTGGTCGGCAGCGCGCAGCCCGCGCAGCGTGTTGATCGCGACGGGGAAGAACGTCAGGTAGGCGGCGATGACCGCGACCGAGATCCACGCCGTGACGTGGATCGAGGCGAGCCAGATGACCACCATCGGCGCGATGGCGAGGATCGGCACCGTCTGCGACGCGACGACGTAGGGCAGGAATCCCCGCTGCAACATCCGGAAGTGGGCGAGCATCGCGCCGATCGCGAAGCCGCCGACCGCGCCCATCGCGAACCCGAGCGCGGCCTCGCGCGCGGTGAAGGCGGCCGCCTTCAGGAGCGTCACGCCGAGCAGCGGCGCCTCCGAGTTCGGCCGGGCGAAGAGGGCCGCGAACATCGCGTGGATGTGCGGCATCGACGTGTCGTCGACCGGGAACGGGCGTTGCCAGCCGTAGTGGATGCCGAGCGCGCGGAAGCCCTCCCAGAAGCCCCAGATGACGGCGAGGACGGCGACGAGCATGAGGCCGCGTGCCGTCGCGCGCCTGGCCCCCGCGGCCCTCGCGCGAGGCCGCTCAGCTGCGATCGACGCCATCCGCGTCTGTTCTAACACAGGGGTTAGAGTCGCGCCATGGGCCTGGACCCGTCGCGGACCCTCGCCGAGCTGAAGGAGCTGCAGGCGCTGACGGGCGACGAGGAGGGCGCGCAACGCCTCGCCTGGACGCCCACGTGGGAGGCGGCGCGGGACTGGCTGCGCGCCGGGGCCGCCGGGACCGGGGCCGAGGAGGAGGTCGACGAGGCGGGGAACCAGTGGTTCACGCTGCGCGGTGCCTCGGAGCGGGCGCTCGTGCTCGGAGGCCACCTGGACTCGGTGCCGAACGGCGGCTGGCTCGACGGCTGCCTCAACGTGGTCGCGGCGCTGGAGGTCCTGCGGCGCACCGCTGCCGAGGGCACGCCGCCGCTGACGGTGCGCCTGGTGAGCTGGGCCGACGAGGAGGGCGCCCGCTTCGGCAGGTCGCTCTTCGGCTCCTCGGCCGCGGCAGGCTCGATGGCGGACCAGGACGAGCTGCGCGCCCGGCGCGACGGCGACGGAGTCGCGCTGCCCGACGCGCTGCGCGAGCACGGCGTCGACCTCGACCGGGCGCTCGAGGCGCGGCGGCAGCTCGACGGCGCGGCGGCCTACCTCGAGCTGCACATCGAGCAGGGGCCGGTGCTCGAGTCGCTCGACCTGCCGCTAGGCGTGGTGCTCGGCACCTTCGGGGTCGAGCGGCACCTCGTCACCTGGCGGGGGCAGGCCGCGCACGCCGGGTCGACGCCGATGGACCGGCGGCGCGACGCGCTCGCGGGCGCCGCGAGGCTCGCGCTCGAGCTCCGGCCGATCGCCGCCGAGGTCGGAGGCGGCGGGGTCTGCACGTCCGGCGGCGTCGTCTGCAGGCCCGGCATCGTCACATCGGTCGTCGAGACGGCGGAGCAGCTGCTCGACCAGCGCCACCTCGACGCGGGCGAGCTGGCGCGGCTGCTCTCGCTCGCGCAGGCGGCGAGCGAGCGCTTCGCGGCCGAGGAGGACCTCGAGGTCGCGTGGGAGCGGATCTGGAGCATCGAGCCGATCCCGTTCGACACGGAGCTGATCGAGCTGGCCGACGAGGCGGTTCGCGAGGTCTGCGGCGCGTCGCACCGGCTTCCGAGCGGGCCGCTGCACGACGCCGCCGAGGTCGCGCGGGCCGGCGTGCCGACCGTGATGCTCTTCGTGCAGTCGCTCCGCGGGCTCTCGCACACGAGGCTCGAGGACACGAAGGAGGAGCACCTCGAGCTCTCGGTGCGCGCCCTGGACCGTCTGGCGGCGAAGACGATGGAGCGGCTCGTCGCATGACGGCGCTGTTCGGGCAGGAGCACGTGCGCCGGTATCGCGAGACGGGCGGCGCGGAGGGCCACATCTGGAAAGAGGGCTCAACCGTCCTGCTCCTGACGACCACCGGCCGCACCTCCGGGCGGGAGTACACGACGCCCCTCATCTACGACCTCGACGGCGAGAACCCGGTCGTCGTCGCCTCGCAAGGCGGCGCGCCGAAGCATCCGAACTGGTACCTGAACCTCTCGCGCAACCCGGAGGTCGAGGTGCAGATCCTCGACGAGCGCTTCGGCGCACGCGCCCGCACCGCCGGCGGCGAGGAGCGCGAGCGGCTGTGGCGGCAGATGAACCGCATGTGGCCTCACTACGACGAGTACGCCCGCCGCACCGACCGGGAGATACCCGTCGTCGTGCTCGAGCGGCTGTAGGAGAGCGGTCGCATACGCTCCCCGCCCGTGGAGCGGGCCGGGAGTGTCGGGGGCGGGGGGATCGGCGTGCGCGCGGCCGTCGGCGGGCTCGGCGTCGGCGTCGCGGCGGGCTGGAACATCGCGGCGCTCGGCGCGGTCGCGATCCGCCTCTCGCACGCCTACGGCGTCGGGCTCGCCACGATCGGCCTCTTCACGACCGCGCAGTTCGTCGTCCACATGGCGATGCAGCTCCCCGGCGGGCGCGCGGCCGACCGCGTCGGTGCCCGCGGCACCGCGCTCGCCGGGCTGACGCTGATCGCCGCGGGCAACGCGATCGCGCTGCCCGCCGCCGAGCCGGCGCTCGGCTTCGTCGGACGGGCGGTCGTCGGCCTCGGTACGGGCCTCGCCTTCGTCTCCGGGAGCGACTACATCCGGGCGCGCGGCGGCTCGCCGTTCCTCCAGGGCCTGTACGGCGGCGGCTCGGTGCTGGCGCCGGGCGCCGCGCTCGTGGTCGTGCCGGCGCTGGCGCACGGGACGGGCTTCCGCGCGCCGTACCTCAGCGGAGTCGCCGTCGCCGGCGTCTGCGCCGTGCTGCTCGTCGCGGCGCCGGCCGCGCCGCGCAGCGTCCGCCACGCCGGCGAGCGTCTCGATGCGAGCTTCGTCCGCGACCGGCGGCTGTACCTGCTCTCGGCGATCCACGCGATGTCGTTCGGCTTCAGCGTCGTCGTCGGCAACTGGGTCGTCACCCTCCTCGAGCACCACGGCCGCTCGAAGGGCGTGGCGGCCGCGGCCGGATCGCTGACCCTGCTGCTGGGCTTCTTCACGCGCGCTGCGGGCGGTGCGCTGCTGCGCCGCGCCGACGCGAGGCGCTGGGTCGCCGGCAGCCTCGTCCTCGGCGGCGCCGGCGCGGTGGCGCTCGCGACGCCGCTCCCGCTGGCCGGCGACATCGCGGCGGCCGCCGTCCTCGGCCTCGCCGCCGGCCTTCCCTTCGCGATGGCCTTCACCGGCGCGGCGCGTGCCCGCCCCGACGCGCCCGGCGCCGCCGTCGGCTTCGTCAACGCCTGGGCCGCGCTCGCCATCGTCGTCGGCACGCCACTCGTGGGCCTCACCTTCTCCCTCCCCGGCGAGGGGCGGATCGGCTTCGTCGTGCTCGGCGTGCTGGCGGCGCTCGCCGCGCTCGCCACGCCCCGCTGGACGCCGTAGGATCCTGCCGTGCTCAGCTTCGGGGTCACGGTCCTGCCCGACCCGCCGTACGCCCGCTTCCTCGAGCTGATCGCGCTGGCCGAGCGGCACGGCTTCGAGTACGGGTGGACGTACGACTCGCACGTCCTCTGGCAGGAATCCGTCCCGCTGCTCGCGGTCGCCGCGCGCGAGACGTCGAAGCTCAAGCTCGGCCACTTCGTCACGAATCCCGGCACGCGCGACCCGACGGTCCTCGCCAGCGCGTACGCAACCCTGCACGACCTCTCCGACGGCCGGATGGTCATGGGCATCGGCCGCGGCGACTCCGCGCGCCGCTACATCGGCCAGCAGCCGGTGAAGGTGGCGGAGTTCGAGCGGCGCCTCGCCATGATCAAGGACTTCATGAACGGCCGCGAGGTGCGGTGGAACGAGCGCGACCTCCAGCTCAAGTGGGTGCGGCCCGAGCTGCCCGAGATCCCGATGTGGGTCGCCGGCTACGGGCCGAAGGCGCTCGGCGTCGCCGGACGGGTCGGCGACGGCGTCATCATCCAGCTCGCCGACCCGGAGATCGTCGCCTGGATCATGGACACCGCGCGCAAGGCGGCCGAGGAGGCCGGTCGCGATCCCTCGCTGCTCAGGTGCATCGTCGGCGCGCCGAGCCACGTCACCGACGACCTCGCCGACGCGCGCGAGCAGGTGCGCTGGTTCCCGGCGATGGTCTCGAACCACGTCCTCGACCTGATCGAGCGCTACGGCGCCGACGGAAGCGCGGTCCCGAAGGCGCTCACCGACTACGTGCAGGCCCGGAAGTTCTACGACTACGACGAGCACTCGCGCGTCGGCGCGAAGCACGGCGACTTCGTCAGCGACGACATCTGCGACCGCTTCTGCGTGCTCGGCAACCGGGAGCAGATCAAGGCGAAGCTGAAGGAGCTGGAGGCCGTCGGGGTCGACCAGTTCAACATCTACCTGATGACCCATGGTCAGGAGGAGACGCTGCAGGCGTACGGCGACGGCATCATCCCCGAACTCGCCGGCGTCACGCCCTGAGCAGCGCGCCCGTTATCGACCTCGCCGCCCTGCTGAGCATGCGGCAGGCGGTGCCGCTGTCGTTCTCGGGCGACGGCGCCACGCTGCTCGTCGGCTCCGACGTGCCGGGGACGCGGCAGCTCCACGTGCTGCCCGCGCGCGGCGGCGACCTGCGACAGGTGACCGACTTCCGCGACCCCGTCTCGGGACAGCTCCTGCCGGACGGCCGGATCCTGCTCGAGCTGGACGAGGGCGGCAACGAGCGGACGCAGCTCTACCTGCTCGACCGGCGCCCTGGCGCGGAGCCCGAGCCGCTCGTCGTCGACCCGCGCTTCATCCACGGCACGCCGCACGTCAGCCGCGACGGCGCGCTGCTCGCGTACGCCACGAACCGACGCAACGGCGTCGACTTCGACGTCGTCGCCCGCCGGCTCGAGAGCGGCGAGGAGCGGAGCTTCGAGCTCGGCGGCTGGTGCGCGGTCGCCGCGATCTCCCCCGACGGCCGCCGCGTCGTCGCGGAGAAGCTCGGCGAGCGCAGCGGCGACTCGGACCTGTTCCTGCTCGACGTCGACACGGGAGAGTCCGTGCGCGCGACGACGCACGGGGGCGAGGTCGCGTACGAGACGCCGGTCTGGCTCGGCGAATCGCTCGTGTACGCGACGAACGAGGGCCGCGACACGCTCGCGATCGTCAGGGACGGGCAGCTCGTGGTCGAGTCGCCGTGGGATCTGCGCTGCGCGGCCGACGACGCCGGCAGGAGCCTGCTCGTCCATGCGAACGAGGACGGCTACTCGCGGCTGACGCTCCACGACCCGCGGACGTTCGCCGCGCGCGAGGACGTGCCACTGCCGGGCGGCGGCGTCGTCGAGCACCCGATCTTCTCCGCGGACGGGTCGCTGCTCGCGTTCGCCTTCTCCTCGGCGACCGAGCCACACGAGGTGTACCTCTACGACCTCGACGCGCGCGCCCTCACGCGGCTGACGAGGAGCCCGCGGACGGTCGACCCGGAGACGCTCGTGCAGCCGGAGCTGCACCGCTTCCCGAGCTTCGACGGCGAGTCGATTCCGCTGTTCCTCTTCCTGCCGCCCGGCGAGGGCCCGTTTCCGGTCGTCGTCACCGTCCACGGCGGCCCCGAGGGGCAGTGGCGGCCGTGGTACGCCCCGAGCTTCGCGCCGCTGACGCAGCACCTCCTCTCCCGCGGCTACGCCGTGGCCGCGCCGAACGTGCGCGGCTCCACGGGATACGGCAAGCGGTTCGAGCACCTCGACGACGTGCGCCTGCGGCTCGACTCCGTGCGCGACCTCGCGTGCCTGCACGACTGGCTCGCGGCGCAGCCCCAGATCGACGGCTCTCGCGCCGTGCTCTACGGGCGCTCGTACGGCGGCTACATGGTGCTCGCCGGCCTTGCCTTCCAGCCCGACCGCTGGGCCGCGGGCATCGAGATGGTCGGCATCTCGAGCCTCGTCACGTTCCTCGAGAACACGTCCGCCTACCGGCGCGCCGCGCGCGAGCGGGAGTACGGCTCGCTCGCGCACGACCGGGACTTCCTCGTGGAGGCGTCGCCGATCACGCACGTCGACGCGATCCGCGCGCCGCTCTTCATCCAGCACGGCGAGAACGACCCCCGCGTGCCGGTCGGCGAGTCGAGGCACATCCACCGCGTGCTCACCGAGCGGGGCGTCCGCTGCGAGCTCCTCGTCTTCCCCGACGAGGGCCACGCGATCGAGAAGCTGGACAACCGAATCGCGGCGTTCACGCGCGCGGCCGCCTTCCTCGAAGAGGTCGTCGGCGGCTGAAGCCGGGCTACCATGTCGCCGCCCCGGGCGCCTTGGCCGAGTGGTTAGGCAGCGGCCTGCAAAGCCGTTTACAGCGGTTCGACTCCGCTAGGCGCCTTCTTCT
>JBBWZD010000126.1:0-16049 GCA_039648875.1 Actinomycetota bacterium | reverse complement strand
GACGTGACCAACTACGTGATGCTCGCCCTCGGCAACCCCCTGCACGCGTTCGACTTCGACACGCTGCACGGCGGCCGCGTCGTCGTCCGCAGCGCACGGCCCGGCGAGGAGCTGCGCACCCTCGACGGCACGATGCGCAAGCTCGACCCGTCCGACCTGATGATCGCCGACGCCGACCGCTCGGTCGCGCTGGCCGGGATCATGGGCGGCGAGGAGACGGAGGTGTCCGGGCGGACGTCGTCCGTCCTGCTCGAGGCCGCGAACTTCGAGCCGGTCGGGATCCTGCGCAGCTCGGAGCGGCACGCGCTGCGTACGGAGGGCTCGAACCGCTGGGAGAAGGGCGTCGACCCGCACCTCGCCGGCCCGGCGGCGACGCTCGCCACCGAGCTGATCCTCGAGCTGGCCGGGGGCCGCTGGAGCGGTTCGGCCGACGTGCGGGCGGAGCTGCCGGCCCGGGCTGTCGTCGAGCTGAGGCCGGAGCGGACGAGCGAGATCCTCGGGCTCGAGGTTGCGGCCGAGCAGCAGGCGCGGATCCTGGCGAAGCTCGGCTTCGAGCACGCGGACGGGGGCTTCGCCGTGCCGACGTGGCGCGCGCGGGACGTGACGCGGCCGATCGACCTGGTCGAGGAGGTCGCGCGCTTCGAGATGGAGGCGATCCCATTCACGCTCCCCCGGCGCGAGGCGATGTTCGGGCGCCTGACGCGCTGGCAGCGGCTGCGGCGACTCGCCGAGGACGTGCTCGTGGGGTGCGGCCTGACCGAGGTGTACACGCCGAGCTTCGCCGCGGAGGGAGACCTGCGCCTGCCGGAGCCGCTCTGGGTCGAGGCGGCGGCGCTGCGCACGAGCCTCTACGGCGGCCTCGCCGCCGCGGCCAGGCACAACCTCGCGCTCGGCAACTCCGAGATCGCGCTGTTCGAGATCGCGCGCGTCTACCCGTCCCCCGCCGGCGGCCTGCCCGACGAGCGCTGGCACGTCGCCGGCCTCGTCGAGGGCGGCCTGGCGGAGGCGAAGTGGGTGGTCGAGCAGCTGTACGCGGCCCTGAAGGTCGAGCCGGCGTACGAGCGCGCCGCGCAGGCCTTCCTGCACCCGGGCAAGTCGGCGCGCACCGGCGAGGGCTGGGTCGGCGAGCTGCATCCGGCCGTGCTGGCCGGCGCGTGGGGCGCGTTCGAGCTGGATCTCGACGCGCTCGCGGCGGCGGCTCCCGAGGCGGTCGCCGTCGAGGAGGCCAGCTCCTTCCCGGAGGTGAGGCAGGACCTCGCGTTCGTCGTCGCCGACGAGGTGCCGGCGGCTGCGCTCGCGTCCGCGATGCGGGAGGCCGCCGGGCCGGAGCTGCGTGACGTCTCCGTCTTCGACGAATACCGCGGTGAGCAGGTGGGGCCGGGAAAGCGCTCGCTCGCGTTCCGGGTCGCCTTCGGCTCCCCCGAGCGGACGCTGACCGACGAGGAGGCGGCGGTGCTCCGCGGCCGGGTCGTGGAAGCGCTCGCAGCGCGGTACGGCGCCGTTCTGCGGGCGTAGCCGAAGCCGAACGGGCTGCGATCAGCCGCGGTCGACGATCCAGAAGCGGCCGAGCTTCGCCACCGGCGTCCCCTCGCGGCTGCGGCGCATCAGCAGCCTCATCGTCGCGCCGATTCCGCCCGAGGCGACGAAGCCGAGCCCGGCCGCTCCCGCCGCGGCGGCCGGGAGATTCGCGCGCAGCTTGCCGCCGATGTCAGCCGCCGCGCCGAGCTCGCGGCGCAGCGTCTCGACCGCCTCGGCCAGCCGCGCCCGCTCGTCGCGCAGCTCGTTGCGCAGCTCCTGCTCAGTGGCCGCCATTCTTCAACGCCTCCGTCGTCAGTCGCGCCTCCTCGAGCGCCTGCTCGGGCACCGGCGGAGTCCCCTTCCGCACCGCGCCGAGGCCGAGCAGGCCGAGGAGGCCTGCGAGCAGGAACAGCCCGCCCATCACGATCAGCAGAGCCAGCCACGTGGAGAGCGTCGTCGCGATCGCCGCTGCGGCGGCCGCGAGCCCGAATCCGAGTGCGAACAGGCCGAAGACGGCGGCGCCGACCAGCAGCGCGATCCCGACCCCGAGTGCGGCGACCTTCTTCTTGAGCTCCGCCGCCGCGAGCTGGAGCTCCAGCTTGACGATCGCGCGGGCGCGGTCGGCGACGAGCTTCGTCGCGCCGCCGAGGCCGGGGCCGTCACCAGCGCGGGTGCGCATGGCCCCTCCAGTCGATCCACTTGGCGAGGAGGACGCCGGCCGCGAGCGCGGCTCCGACGACGAGGAACGGGTTGGGGCCGCCGGTGCGTCCAGAGGGATGCTCGCCGAGCTGCGGGCCCGACGGCGCGCGCCGGGGCTCCGCCGGGTCGTGGTCGGTAGGCGCCTCGCCGCGCGCGCGCTTCGCGATCAGGGCCGGCTTCAGCTTGCGCAGGAACGCGGCGTCGTCGGCGAGCTCGTGCGCGAGCTTCCGCCTGAGCCCGTTCGACGTCGCCAGGCGCTCCGACGCGGCCTCCGCCTTCTCCGCGAGCGTGTCGAGCGCGCTCACTTCTTCGTCGGCGGCTCTTCGCCCGTGGCGATGCGCCAGATGGAGGACGCGGCGCGGCGGGCGCCGATCGTCGCCGCCGCGTAGAGCCCGGTCCAGAGCACCTTTCGCAACAACATGCGTCCGCTCTTGCCGCCGTCCCTCCGCCGCAAACGTGCGGGCTGTGCGCCGCGTGCGGCAGGGCTACGAGACGGGCGGACGGCGAGCCGCCCAGGGCCGGGCCTGCTCGAGCTGCGCCGCCAGCCGGACGAGCGTCGCTTCGGCGAACGGCCGCCCGACGAGCTGGACGCCGATCGGCAGCCCCGCCTCGCTCCAGTGGAGCGGCAGCGACATCGCCGGCTGCCCGGTCACGTTGACGAGCGGCGTGAACGGCGTGAACAGCATCTGCCGCGCGAAGGCGAGCCGCGCGTCGCCGTCCGTCTCCTCGAAGGTCCAGCCGATCGGGACGGGGGGCAGCGCGAGCGTCGGCGTCACCACGACGTCGACGTCGTCCCAGAAGGCGACGACCCGCCGAGCGAGCTGCTGCAGTCGCATGATCGACTGCACCTGGTCGGGGCTCGGCGTGGCGCGGGCGTCTTCGGCGAGCGCGCGATTGATCGGCTCCAGCAGCGACAGGTCCGCGATGCCGGCCGTCGCGGGGCCCACCTGCCAGACCCGCACGAAGTGGACGATCATCTCGTCGCTCTGCCACGGCGGCGTCCCTGCACGCACGTCGTGCCCGAGCTCCGCGAGGAGCTCCGCCGCCCCGTGCGCCGCGGCCACGCACGTCGGATCGACCGCGACCTGCGCGGGCGGCTCGACCGTCACCGCGACGCGGAGCCGGCCCGGCTCGGCGTCCGCCTCCGCGAGGAACGGCCGCTGGGGCTCCGGCGCCGCGTAGGAGTCGCCCGCCTCGGAGCCGGCGAGCACGTCCAGCAGGGCGGCCGCGTCGCGGACGGTGCGGGCGATCGGCCCCGACGTTCCGAGGCCGAGCGACCCCGACCCGTACGGCGCAGGAGACACGCGGCCGCGAGACGGCTTGACGCCCACCAGCCCGCAGCAGGAGGAGGGGTTGCGGATCGAGCCGCCGCCGTCGGTTCCGTGCGCGAGCGGGCAGAGGCCGGCCGCCGTCGCCGCCGCGGCGCCGCCGCTCGAGCCGCCCGGCGTCCGCGACGGGTCCCACGGGTTGCGGCAGTCGCCGTTGAGCTCCGACTCCGTCACGCCGATCGTTCCGAGCTCCGGCGTGTTCGTCTTCCCCAGGACGACGAAGCCGGCGTCGCGGATGCGGCGCACCACCGCCGCGTCTCGCGCAGGGACGTTGTGCGCGTGCGCCTTCGCCGAGTACGTCGTCCGCAGCCCCGCCGTCTCGGTGAGGTCCTTGATCGGGATCGGCACCCCGTGGAACGGCCCCCCGGGGGCGGACGCCGCGGCCGCGCGCGCCGCCGCGAGCGCCCCCTCGGCGTCGACGGTGACGTAGGCGTTGAGCTGCGGGTCGAGCCGCTCGATCCGCAGCAGGTAGAGCTCCACGAGCTCGACCGGAGAGACCTCGCGCGCCCGGACGAGCGCCGCCAGCTCGAGCGCGGAGGCGAAGGCGAGCTCGGGCACTACCTGCGTCTGCCGACCAGCCACGAGGCGAGTCGCTGGAACCACGTCGAGCTCTCCGGCAGCACCCGCTCCTCGGACGGCGGCTCCTCGAACGGCTGGAGCGTCTCGGCGGAGCGCCCGCCGAGGTCGACGACCACCATGCCCTCGCGGATCTCCGCCACCTGCTCGGAGGGCACGTACCGCGCGCGGCCGAGCACGCCGCCGCTCACGGTGAGGCCGTCGAAGATGTCGGCGTTCGCGTCGCCGGTGACCTCGCCGATCTTGCCGAGCTCGTTGCCGTCGGTGTCGCGCACCTGCCAGCCGCGCTCGATCGCCAGCCACGAGACCGGGTCGGGCACGGCCCGCTCAGACGGCCTTGCCGCCGACGTACCAGACCGGCCCCTGCGTCCCGACCGGGTGCGTGTCGGACAGCGCCCGGACGATCCGCACCTCGCCGGGAATCCCCGCCTCGTCGAGCCGCGCGAGGCAGCGCCGCACCATCGCCGCCGAGCCGCCGTACCCGCGGCTGGCGGCACAGCGGAAGCGGAAGCCGGGGCGGCCGGTGCCCTGGATGGGGTTGAGCGGCGCGAGCAGCAGCGCTCCGCGGTCGACGTGGTCCGTCGACGTCAACTCCAGCTCGCACAGCAGGTCGCTCCAGTCGGACGGCAGGACGGCGAGCGTGGCGTCCCACGCCGCCGCCAGCGACGGGCGGGAG
The DNA here is from genome assembly GCA_039648875.1 of Actinomycetota bacterium. GTDB lineage: Bacteria > Actinomycetota > Thermoleophilia > Gaiellales > Gaiellaceae > Palsa-739. The sequence continues at coordinate 11,252 of JBBWZD010000126.1, read as the reverse complement.
ACGGCCGCCTCCGCCGGCGCCGCGTCCGAGGACACGAGCTCGAGCGCACCCCGGATTCCCTCGGCGTCGATCCGCCGCAGCATGCGGCGGGTCGCGTCGGGCCCGACGCCCGCGCCGCGGCGTGCCGTGTAGAAGCGCAGGGTCCTGCCCGACCTGCCGGGGCCGGCCGGCGCGAGGAGCGCAGCCGCGCGGTCGCGGGCGCCGTCGTCCTCAACTGTCAGCACGAGTCGCGCGTCGCTCCACGTCGGATCCAGCTCCGTCTCGATGCTCTGCCACTGGTCGACGAGGCCCATCGCGCGAACCATAAACTGCGGCCGTGGCGAAGGTGGAAGCCAAGACCGGGCTGGCGAAGACCGACCTGCTGGACGCCCTGCGCGAGATGCTCCTGATCCGCCGCTTCGAGGAAAAGGTGGAGGAGCGCTTCCGCGCGGGCGAGCTACCCGGCTTCCTGCACGTGGCCATCGGCCAGGAGGCCTGCGCCGTCGGCGTCTGCCGGGCGCTCGAGGAGGGGGACGTGATGGCGTCGACCCATCGCGCCCACGGTCACACCCTCGCGAAGGGCACGCACCCGAACGAGGTGATGGCCGAGCTGTACGGCAAGCAGGAGGGCTGCTCGCACGGCTACGGCGGCTCGATGCACCTCTACGACGTCGAGCGCGGCAACATGGGGGCGAACGCCGTCATCGGCGGCGGCCTGCCGCAGGTGGCCGGTGCCGCTCTCGCCTTCAAGCTGCGCGGGGAGCCGCGCGTCGCGCTCGCCTTCTTCGGCGACGGCGCGACCAACATCGGCACCTTCCACGAGGCGCTCAACCTCGCCCAGCTCTGGCAGGTGCCGTCCGTCTTCGTGCTCGAGGACAACAAGTGGGCCGAGTCGACGCCGGAGTCGCAGCACTCGCCGCTGCGCGACCTGTCCAAGCGGGCGGAGGCGTTCGGGATGAAGGCGCTGAAGGCCGACGGGCAGGACGTCGAGGCCGTCTACGAGGTCGCGCAGCAGGCGCTGGAGCACGCCCGCTCGGGCAAGGGGCCCGTGTTCGTCCACCTCGACACGGAGCGCTTCTCGGGGCACTACATCGGCGACCCGCAGGTCTACCGCGACCGGGAGGCGGCCCGCGAGCTGCGGGCGACGCGCGACCCGATCTCCCTGCTGCGGGAGAGGCTCGGCGTCTCGGACGAGGAGCTCGAGGAGCTCGACGCCGAGGTGACGGCGATCGTGGAGGCGTCGGTGGAGTTCGCCAAGGCGGGGACGGATCCCGCGCCCGAAGACGCGCTGAAAAATGTCTATGCCTGAGCTCTCCTACCGGGAGGCCGTGCGGGACGCGCTGTCGCAGGCGATGCGGCAGGACGACGACGTGTTCCTGATGGGCGAGGACATCGCGGAGATGGGCGGCTCCATGGGCGTCACCCACGGGATGCTCGAGGAGTTCGGGCGGGAGCGCGTACGCAACACTCCGATCTCCGAGATGGCGGTCGCCGGCGCCGCCATCGGGGCTGCGCTGCAGGGCATGCGGCCCGTCGCGGAGATCATGTACGAGGACTTCATGACGCTCGCGGCCGAGCAGGTCGTGAACCAGGCCGCGAAGCACCGCTACATGTCCGGCGGGCAGCTGACCGTGCCGGTCGTCTTCCGCACCCAGGGCGGCGCGGGCTGGTCGCCCGGCGCACAGCACGCGCAGCAGCTCGAGGCGTGGTTCGTGCACATCCCCGGCCTCAAGGTCGTGTTCGCGTCGACGCCGGAGGACGTGCGCGGCCTGCTCTGGTCGTCCATCTACGACGACAATCCGGTCGTCTTCTTCGAGCACCGGACGCTCTACGGGATCAAGGGCGAGGTACCGGAGACGATCGAGCCGATCCCGCTCGGCAAGGCGCGCGTGCACCGCGACGGCGAGGACGTGACGGTCATCGCGACGGGCAGGCTCGTGCACGAGTCGCTGAAGGCGGCGGCCGAGGCCGAGAAGGAGGGCGTCTCGGTCGAGGTCGTCGACCCGCGCACGCTGCAGCCGCTCGACGAGGAGACGCTCGTCGCGTCGGTGCGCAAGACGAACCGCGCCGTGGTGGCGCACGAGGCCGTGACGCGGATGGGCTTCGGCGCCGAGGTGGCCGCCGTGCTCCAGTACCAGGCCTTCGACTGGCTCGACGCGCCGGTCGAGCGCGTGGGCGCGCGCTTCGCGCCGCTGCCGTTCGCGCCGGCGATGGAGGCGTTCGTCGTCCCCCATGCCGAGACGGTGCTCGAGGCGATCTACCGCACCGTCAACAAGAAGGCCTGACGGCTACCCCATGGCGACCGAGGTCAAGCTCCCGCGGCTCGGGCAGGGCATGGAGTCCGGCACGATCGTCAAGTGGCTGAAGTCGGAGGGCGAGCCGGTCGAGAAGGGCGAGGCCCTCTACGAGCTCGACACGGACAAGGTGACCCAGGAGGTGGAGGCCGAGGCGAGCGGGGTGCTGCTGAAGATCGCCGTGCCCGAGGGGGAGGTCGAGGTCGGGAGGACGGTGGGCTTCATCGGCTCCGAGGGCGAAGACGCTCCGGCGTCGGCCGAGAAGCCGGCGGAGGCGCCGAAGCGGGAGCCCGAGCGTGAGGAGGGCCGCGCCGCGGCACGCGAGGCGGAGGCGCAGCGGGAGACACCGTCCGGCGGCTCGGCGACGAACGGCCGGATCAAGGCCTCGCCGCTCGCGCGCCGCATCGCGCGCGAGCGCGGGATCGAGCTCTCGAGGGTCAGCGGCACCGGGCCCGACGGCCGAATCGTCGCCGAGGACGTCGAGCACGCTCGGGCGCGACCCGAGCCCGTCGCACCAGCGCCGGCGGGCGGGGTCGAGTCGCGACCGCTCTCGAACGTGCGCAGGACGATCGCGCGGCGGCTCACGCAGGCGTGGACGGTGCCCGCCTTCCAGCTCACCGTCGACGTGGAGATGACGCGCGCGAACGAGCTTGTCGCGGGGCAGCGGCAGCTCAACCCCGACGTACGCATCACCGTCACCGACCTGCTGACGACGGTCTGCGCACAGGGGCTGATGCGCCACCGCGACATGAACGTCCAGTACACCGACGGCGCGCTGCTCGTGTTCCCGAGCGCCGGTGTCGGGATCGCGGTGGCCGCGCCGCAGGGGCTCGTCGTCCCCGTCGTCCACGGCGCCGAGCGCCTCACCATGGCGCAGATCGCGGAGGTGCGCGGCGACCTCGTCTCCCGCGCACGCGACGGCAAGCTGCGCGCGGAGGACCTCGAGGGCGGCACGTTCACGATCTCGAACCTCGGCATGTACGACGTCGACCAGTTCGTCGCCGTGCTGAACCCGCCGCAGGCGTCGATCCTCGCGGTGGGCGCGACCCGGGAGCAGGTCGTGCCGCGGCTGGGCGAGCTGCGCGTCGTGCCGCTGATGACGGTGACCCTGACGTGCGACCACCGCGCCGTCGACGGCGCGACAGGCGCGGAGTTCCTCAAGACGATCAAGACCTTCCTCGAGGACCCGGGCCTGGCGCTCTGATGACGCCGAAGGTCTGGTACTACGTCCGCGACCTCGACGACGCCCGCCGCTTCTACCGGGAGACGCTGGGCTTCGAGGAGACCGCCGTGGACTTCGGCGAGCGGTGGTCGCACCTGCAGCACGGCGAGATGGCGCTCGGCCTCGCCGAGGGGCAGCCTCAGCCGGACGGCGCCGTCGCGCACGTCGAGGTCCGGGACCTGAAGGCCGAGGCCGACCGGCTCCGGGCGGCGGGGCTCGACGTCGGCATCGTCTTCGAGCTGCAGGGCGAGATCCGCCTGCTCGACCTCTACGACCCCGACGGCAACCGCATCCAGCTCGCGCAGGAGCTCTGAGCGCCGGCGCGCCCGGCTCCCGTTACCATCGGCTCCGTGGACGTGCTGCGCCGGAACGATGTCCGGCTCTCGGGCGTTCCGGGGGCGCAGGCGATCGTGTTCGCGCACGGCTTCGGCTGCGACCAGAACATGTGGCGCTACGTGGCGCCGGCATTCGAGGACCGGTATCGGGTCGTGTTGTTCGACCACGTCGGCGCCGGCGGGTCGGACCTGTCTGCATACAGCCGCGACCGCTACGCGTCGCTCGACGGCTACGCGCAGGACCTGCTGGAGATCCTGCGGTCGCTCGAGCTGCGCGGCACGGTCTTCGTCGGCCATTCGGTGAGCGCGATGATCGGCGTGCTCGCTGCGAACAGGGAGCCGGAGCGGTTCGACCGGCTCGTCCTCGTCGGGCCCTCGCCGTGCTACATCGACGACGGCGCCTACGTCGGCGGCTTCAGCTCCGAGGACATCGCGGGCCTGCTCCGGTCGCTGGAGAGCAACTACCTGGGGTGGTCGTCGGCCATGGCCCCGGCGATCATGGGCAACAGCGAGCGTCCCGAGCTCGGGGAGGAGCTGACGAACAGCTTCTGCCGGACCGACCCGAAGATCGCAGAGCACTTCGCGCGGGTGACCTTCCTCTCCGACAACCGGGCGGACCTCCATGAGGTGCGCGTGCCGACGCTCGTCCTGCAGTGTTCCGAGGACGTGATCGCGCCGCTCGACGTCGGCTCCTATGTGCATCGCTCGATCCCCGGCAGCGAGCTCGTCGTGCTGCGGGCAACCGGTCACTGCCCCAATCTGAGCGCGCCCGACGAGACGATCGCCGCGATCGAGGAATTCCTGCCGCGCGCCGGCACCGGTGTCTGAGCGGCACCGGCCCGAGGCGGCCACCGCCGATCCGACCGCCGACGGGCTCCTCGAGGAGAGCTTGGAGGTCCTGTACGAGGACGCGCCGTGCGGCTATCTCTCCACCACGCTCGACGGGCTGATCGTCAAGGTGAACCGCACGTTCCTGAGCTGGACGGGCTACGGGCGCGAGGAGATCGTGGACACGCGCCGGCTCTGGGAACTGTTCCCCGCGGGAGACCGCATCTTCTACCAGACGCACTACGCGCCCCTCCTCGCGATGCAGGGGGCGGTCAGGGAGATCGCCCTCGAGCTCGTGCGCGCCGACGGCTCGCTTCTCCCCGTGATCGTGAACGCGTCCGTCCAGCGGGACGCGGAGGGCCGCCCTCGCCTCGTGCGAACGACCCTGATCGACGCCAGCGAACGCCGCGAATACGAGCGCGAGCTGGTGCGCGCGCGCGCCCTGGCCGAGTCGCGCTCGCGCGTGTCGCTCGCGATGGCACACGTGACCGAGGGCGTCCTGCTGGTGGCGCCGGACGGAGAGGTCGAGGTGATGAACGCGGCCGCGTTCACCCTGCTCGACGTCGACGAGCACGTGCTCGGCCGGCCGGTCGAGGAGGCGCTTCCCGGCTGGGGCGAGATCGTGGGCCGCATCCCCGTGGGGCCGCCGGACCGGCCGCCTGCCCCGGCGTCGCTCCCGCTCGCCCGCGCCGACCGCGAGCTGTGGGTGGCCGCCGCCGGTGTCGACTCCGGCGAAGGCATCGTCTACACCCTGCGCGACCTCTCCGCCGAGCGGCGCCTCGACGAGATCCGCGACGACATCGTGGCGATCGCGTCGCACGAGTTCCGCACGCCGCTCGCCGGCGCTTTCGGCGCCGCCAAGACGCTGCTGGCGCTCGACGACCGGCTCGATGCCGACACGCGTCGGCAGCTGCTCGAGACGGTCGTCGAGCAGACGGAACGACTCACGAAGATCGTCGACGACCTGCTCGTCACCAGCAGCCTCGACGCGGGCGTCTTCCGCGTCGAGCAGTCGGTCTTCGACGCGGCCGGGGTCGTCGGGCGTGCCGTCGCGGCCGTGGGCGATGCCCGACGCGCCGAGATGCGCCTCGAGTGGGAGGTCGCACCGGGCCTCGCCGTCCGAGGTGATCCCGCCCGCACGGAGCAGGCGCTCGCGACGGTCATCGACAACGCCGTCGTCTACTCGCCCGAGGACACACCCGTACGCGTCACGGCCGAGGTACGGCGTGGCCACGCGCGCTTCACCGTCGTCGATCAGGGCCGGGGCATCCCACCCGAGGAGCGGGAGCGCGTCTTCGAGAAGTTCTACCGCGGCGACCCGAACCAGCTCCACGGCGGCGGTGGCACCGGGCTCGGCCTCTACATCGCGCGTGAGGTCATCAGCCGGATGAACGGCCGCATCGAGATCACGTCGAGCGGTACCGGCACGAGCGTCGCCGTCGAGCTGCCGCTCGCATAGGGAGCCGCCGTCCTACACTCCCCGCGATGCTGCGCCCCGTCGGGATCCACGACGTGCGCTTCCTGCGCGACATGCTCCGCCACGCGTACCACTGGCGCATCGCCGAGGACGTCGAGCGGCCGGTCTACCGCTACGTGCAGAACTGGGGGCGGCGCGGCGACGCAGGCGTGATCGCCCTCGAGGGTCCTCACGCCTACGGCGCGGCGTGGTACCGGCTCTTCACCCGGCAGGAGCCGGGTTTCGGGTTCGTCGACGAGCAGACTCCGGAGGTCACGATCGCGGTCGTGCCCTCGCGCCGCGGCAGGGGCGCCGGCCGCGAGCTGCTCGAGGCGCTGCTCGAGCGGGCGCGGGCGGACGGCTACGGCGCCGTCAGTCTCAGCGCCGCGAGCGAGCAGACGCCGTACTACGAGCGGTTCGGATTCGAGACGGTGCGCGAGGACGAGAACGCCGTCACGATGGTCGCCCGGCTGTAGCCGCCGCGCCGTTAGCATCGACGCAAAAGAGCGAGGAGACGAGACATGGAAGTTGACGTCGCCGTCCTCGGGGGCGGCCCCGGCGGCTACACCGCGGCGATCCGGGCCGCGCAGCTCGGCGCGACGGTCGCCTGTATCGAGAAGGAGAGCGAGCTGGGCGGCACCTGCCTGCGCGTGGGCTGCATCCCGACCAAGGCGTGGGTGCAGACGGCGTTCGCGCTGCGGGAGGCCGAGGAGAGCTTCGGGAAGTTCGGCGTGCAGGTGGGCGAGGCGACGCTCGACTTCGCCGCCTCGAACGCCTGGAAGGCGGGTGTCGTGAAGCAGATGACGCAGGGCGTCGCCTCCCTCTTCAAGGCGAACGGCGTCGAGTGGGTGAGGGGCGCCGGCCGCTTCGCCGACGCGAACACGATCGCCGTCGAAGGTGGGGAGGACGTCACCTTCAAGCAGGCGATCGTCGCCACCGGCTCGTTCCCGCTGCGCCCGCCGATCGAGGGCCTCGACTCGCCGCGCTGCGTCGACTCCACGGGGCTGCTGGCGCAGGAGGAGGTGCCGCGGCGCCTCGTCGTGCTCGGCGGCGGGATCATCGGCTGCGAGTTCGCCTCGATCTTCGGCCGCTTCGGCTCGCAGGTCACGATCGTCGAGATGCTGGACACGCTGATCCCGCAGGAGGACGCGGACGCGGCCAGGGAGCTCGCGAAGCAGTTCGGCCGGCGCGGGATCGCGCTCGAGCTCGGCAAGCAGTGCACGAAGGTCGAGGACGACGGCTCCAAGCTGACCGTCCACTTCGGCGACGGCCAGACGGTCGACGCCGACCTGATGCTCGTCGCCGTCGGGCGCGGGCCGCTCGTCGAGGGGCTCGGCCTGGAGGAGATCGGCGTGCAGCTCGACCGCCGGAAGGGCATCGCCGCCGACGAGCACCGGCGCACGACGGTCCCTCACGTCTACGCGGTCGGCGACTGCGCCGGCTACTGGCAGCTCGCCCACACGGCCTTCCGCGAGGGTGAGGTCGCCGCGGAGAACGCGTGCGGTCACGACGCCGCGGTCGACAACAGGGCCGTGCCGCGGCCGATCTACACCGACCCGGAGATCGCCGCCGTCGGCCTGACCGAGGCGGAGGCGCGGGAGCAGTACGGCGACGACGTCGCGGTCGGCCAGTTCCCGTGGGTTGCGAACGCGCGGGCCGTGATGCAGGACGAGACGGTCGGCTGGGTCAAGTCGATCCACGAGACGCGCTACGGCGAGCTCCTCGGGCTCGTCATGGTGGGCCCGCACGTCACCGACATGATCGAGGCGGGCGTCGTCGCCATCGACGCCGAGTCGACCGTCGAGACGGTCGCCGACGGCATGGCCCCGCATCCGACGCTGTCGGAGGCGATCAAGGAGGCGGGCCTCGTCGCCCTCGGTCGCGCGATCCACATCCCGAACCGGAAGCCGCGTGCGAAGGCGACCGCGTAGTGCTTCGCGCCGGCGAGACCAAGGAGGTCACATGAGCATCGTCAACAAGCGCAACGCAGCCGTCGGCTGGCTCGTCGTCAAGCTCGGCAAGCGCGCGGCGAAGAAGAAGGCGCAGGAGGCCGTTCCGAGCGCGCGCACCGGCGGCGTCGCCGCGGGCGCCCTTGCCGCCCTCGGGGGCGGGCTTCTGTTCTGGCGCAAGAAGCGGGGCGGCGACAGCGGCAGCAGCGAGTGAGCGACGGCCTCTTCCGCCGGTCGCTCGCGGACCTCGTTCCGTACGAGCCGGGCAAGCCGGTCGAGGAGGTGCAGCGCGAGCTGGGGCTCGAGCGGGTCGTCAAGCTCGCCTCGAACGAGGGGCCGTTCCCGCCGTTTCCGGCGGCGATGGAGGCGATCGAGCGCGCCTCGCGCGAGCTGAACCGGTATCCCGACGGCGGCGCCCACGCCCTTCGCGCGGCGCTGGCCCAGCGGCACGGGGTGGCACTCGAGGAGGTGGTCGTCGGAGCGGGCGCCGACGCCGTCGTCGACCTGCTCTCGCAGGCCACGCTCGACCCGGGCGACGAGATCGTCTGCGGCTGGCCGTCCTTCCCGAGCTACGTGCTCGACGCGGTGAAGCTCGGCGCCGTCGCGAGAAAGGTGCCGCTGCGGGGAGCCACGTACGACCTCGACGGGCTGCTCGCCGCGGTGGGGCCGCGCACCAAGCTCGTCTACGTCTGCCATCCGAACAACCCGACCGGCACCGCCAACGGCCGCGCCGCCCTGGGCGCCTTCTTCGAAGCGGTGCCGGAGCGCGTGCTCGTCGTGCTCGACCAGGCGTACTTCGAGTACGTCGACGATCCGGACTACGCCGACGGCATCGAGGAGCACTTCAAGGCGGGCCGACGACTCGTCGTGCTGCGCACTTTCTCGAAGATCTACGGGCTCGCCGGGCTGCGGGTCGGCTACGGCATCGCGCCCGCCGACGTCGTCACGGCTACGAGCAAGGTCAGGCGGGCGTTCGACGTCTCCGCCGTCGCGCAGGTCGCGGCGCTGGCGAGCATCGGCGACGACGCGGAGGTGGGCAACCGACGCACCGCCAACGCCGCCGGCCGCGCGCAGCTCGAGGCCGCGCTGCGCGAGCACGGGCTCGAGCCCGTCGGGCCGGCGCTGGGGAACTTCCTCTTCGCCGCCGTCGGCGACGGCCGTGCCCTCTTCGAGCAGCTCCTCCGGCAGGGCGTGATCGTGCGTCCGCTCGGGGCCTTCGGCGCCCCGGAGGCGATCCGCGTGTCGGTGGGCGCCACGGCCGAGAACGCCGCCTTCGCCGGGGCGCTCGGACACGTCCTGGCCGGCGTCTCGTCGTGATCGAGTAACCCTGTTACCCTCCGGCAGCGTGCTCAGGGGCCTCTCCGGGAAGCAGCTGGCACCGCTCCGTCTCGTCGGCTTCCGCCTGCTCTTCCTGTCGATTCTCGGCTCCAGCGTCGGCACCTTCTTCGCCGCCATCGCGCTGACGATCGACGTCAAGGACAGGACGAACTCGGGAGTCTGGGTCGGCGCGGTGCTGGTCGTGGAGTTCCTGCCCGCGATCTTCGTCGGGCTCGCCCTGGGGCCGCTGCTCGACCGGCTGCAGCGGCGCTCGCTGATGGTCGGCGCCGATCTCGTCCGCGTCGCCGTCTTCTGCGTCCTGCCGTTTGCCACGAGCGCCGCGGAGACCGTCGCTCTCGCCCTCGTGGCGGGCCTCGCGACCGGCTTCTTCCGGCCCGCGGTCTACGCGGGCGTGCCGAACCTCGTGCCGGAGGACCAGCTCGGGCCGGCGAATGCGCTCATCCAGACGGTCGAGAACCTGAGCTGGGCCGCCGGCCCCGTGCTGGGCGGCCTGCTCACGGCCGCGGCCGGGCCGCATGCCGCCTACTGGATCAACGCCGCCTCGTTCCTGCTCTCCGCGCTCTTCGTCGCGCGCATTCCCGCGCGGCTGCTCCAGAGCGCGACGGCGCTGACGCGCGGGCACTGGACCGACATCAAGGACGGCGTCCGGACGGTGGTGCGTTCGAACGCGCTGCTGGCCGTCCTGATCGGCTGGGGCATCGCTTCCCTCGGCGGCGGGAGCGTCAGCGTGAGCGAGGTCTTCATGGCGAAGAACACGCTCCACGCCGGCGACTTCGGCTACGGGCTCCTCTACGGCGGCATCGGCACCGGCCTCGTCCTCGGGAGCGTGTGGAGCAGCACGGCGATCGAGCGGCTCGGCAGCGCGCGCGCCTACGGGACGTCGCTCGCGCTGATGGCGATCGGCTTCGGCGCGGCCGCGGCGAGCCCCGACATCTGGGTCGCGGCAGCGTGCTGCGTCGTCGGCGGAGCCGGGAACGGCACCGCCGTCGTCTGCAACGCGCTGCTGGTGCAGCGGGGCGCGCCCGACCAGATGCGCGGGCGCGCGCTCACGTTCGTGATGAGCGCCACCTTCACGCTGACCGGGATCTCGACGGTGCTCGCCGGCGCCTTCATCGGCTCCGCGGGTGCGCGCTGGGTCTGGGGCGGCGGAGCCGCGGCCTTCGCGGTCGCGGCCGTCGTCGGCTACGCCCTCGCCCGCGACGCGGTGGGCTCCGACGTGGCGGCCGTCGAGGTGACGGCGAACCCGTAGCCGTAGCTCGCTACGGGCCCGCCACGACTCTGCGGCACCCCAGCCGCGTCACGATCCTCCCCTTGCCCACTCCGCTCGAGAGGTAGCTGAACGTCCGCAGCCACGCCGGCTTGCCGGCCCTGGCGCCGACCGACCAGAAGTCGAAGCTGCCGAACGCGCGGTCGTCGGCCCGGTTCAGCAGGATCTTGCCGCTGAGGCCGACGTAGCCGTGCGCCACCGAGCGCAGCGATGCCGCCGTCACCTTGCCGTCGCCGGCCGCGGCGGCGCGCGACGATCTCGAGCGCGTCGTACGAGGCGAGCGAGAGGGTGTCCGGGTCGTGGCCGAGCTGCGCCTTCACGCGACGAAGGAGCGCCGCCGACCTCGCCGCGGCGGCGTTGTCGAGACCGATGGTGGGGTTCGGATAGCCGGCCCGCGATGCGAATCTCGCCGCCGCAGGATCGCGGACGAGCGCGTGCGCGAGCGCGACGCCGTCGCTGCCGTACCACGGCACCGAGCGCAGGCTCGCGCGTTGCCCGCAGCCATCCGGAAGAGGCCGACGGCCTCGTCGAACGCGGCGAGGTAGACGCCGACCCGCTTGCCGCGCGCCCGCAGCGCGCGCACC
>JBBWZD010000113.1:0-9386 GCA_039648875.1 Actinomycetota bacterium | reverse complement strand
ATCATCGTCGACACGTACGGCGGCGCTGCACCGCACGGCGGTGGCGCGTTCTCCGGCAAGGATCCGACCAAGGTCGACCGCTCGGCCGCGTACGCCGCGCGCTACGTGGCGAAGAACGTGGTCGCGGCGGGGCTGGCCGGACGCTGCCAGATCCAGGTGGCCTACGCGATCGGCGTCGCGCGGCCGATGTCGATCGTCGTCGACACCTTCGGCACCGAGGCCGAGGGGCTGACGCCGACGCGCATCGAGGAGCTGATCCGGGAGCACTTCGACCTGCGGCCCGCCGCGATCCTGCGCGACCTCGACCTGCGGCGCCCCATCTACTCGAAGACGGCCGCCTACGGGCACTTCGGCCGCGACGACCGCGACTTCTCGTGGGAGCGCACGGACAAGGCCGACGGGTTGCGCGCGGCCGCGGGGCTCGCGGAGCCGGCCCTCGCGGCGTCCGCGCCGATCCACGACGCGTAGCTCGCCTCCCCGCCGGGGCAACCTCCGGCGGCGCTACTTCCCGGAGATCGGGACGTCGATGCCCGTCACAGCACGTCTGTCGCGGTAGCCGGGCTACGACGCGGGGCGGACGAACAGCCCGGATGCGGCCTTCTCGGAGATCGCGCGCTCGCTTCCGTCCAGCCCGATCGTGAACTGGTCGGCCGCGGGCTCGGAGGCGCGCACCTCGATCTCCTGCCCCGGCACGAGGCCCTGGTCGTAGAACCAGTGCAGCAGCTCGCCGTCGTGCTCGGCGAGGCGGACGATCGTGGCGCGCGCGCCAGGTCCGAGCGCGGCGAGCGGCGCGAGGTCGCCGTTCTCCGCCTGCTCGACCTCCGGGTCGACCGGCCAGCCGTGCGGGCAGCGCTCGGGATGGCCGAGCCGCTCGTCGATCCGGTCGATCATCTCCTCGCTGAAGGTGTCGCCGAGCTCGTCGGCGCGCTCGTGCGCCTCGGCGCCGGTGTAGCCCATGAAGTCGGTGAGGAGCCGCTCGATCAGCCGGTGCTTGCGCACGACCCGCTCGGCGCGCTCGCGCCCCGCCGGCGTCATCAGGGCCTCCTTCCGGACGCCGCGCTCGATCAACCCCTCCGCCTCCAGGCGCTTCAGCATCTCGCCGGCGGAGGCGCGGGAGACGCCGAGCATCTCGGCGACGCGCGACGCGAGCGGGGGAGAGCCGGCTCCGCGCGGCGTGTACTCCCCGATCGGAAAGGCGAGGAAGTAGATCGTCTCCAGGTACTCGTCGACGGAATGGCCGGGCGCCACGACGGCTATATTGCCCGTCGACCGACGTGTAAGGCGACCCTTACATCGCTATCCCGTAACCCATGTCCACCGGCCACATCCTGCTGCTCGGCGCGATCGCCGGCGCGACGATCTTCCTCGGCCTGCCGATCGCGCGCCTCCAGGCGCTCGGCCCGACGACCCGCGCCGGCCTGAGCGCACTCGCGACCGGCATCCTGCTCTTCCTGCTCTGGGACGTGCTCTCCGGCGCCGTCGACCCGATCGAGTCGGCCCTGAACGCGCGCCACTGGGGGCGCTTCTCCTGGCTCGCCGCGCTCGGGGCCGGCGGCTTCGCGGCGGGACTCATGGCGCTCGTCTACTACTCGGAGTGGATGAAGCGGCGCGCGAACCGCCGCGCGACTCCCCTCGTGGGGCCCGGTGCCGCCGCGCTCGACGAGTTCCAGCACCGGGGCTGGGTCGAGCGGCTCTCGCCGGGGGAGCGGCTCGCGCTCCTGATCGCGATCGGGATCGGCGTGCACAACTTCGGCGAGGGCCTCGCGATCGGCCAGGCGGCCGCGGCGAGCGAGATCAGCCTCGCGGTGACGCTGATCGTCGGCTTCGGGCTGCACAACGCGACCGAGGGCTTCGGCATCTGCGGCCCGATCAGCGGCGAGGGGACGCAGCCGAGCTGGGGCTTCCTGGGGGTGCTCGGCCTGATCGGCGGCGCGCCGACGTTCTTCGGCACCCTCCTCGGCCAGGCCTGGTCGAGCCAGGCGATGTCGGTCGTCTTCTTCGCCGTCGCGGCCGGGTCGATCCTCTACGTCGTGCAGGAGCTGTTCGCGGTGAACCGGAAGTACGGCCACGCGACCGTCGTGACCTGGCTCGTCCTCGCCGGGCTCCTGCTCGGCTTCGCTACCGACTTCGTGGTCAGCGCGAGCGGCGTGTAGCGCGAACGACGGCGAGGTCGCCCCGCACCCAGGTCGCCGCGGCGTCGAGGCCCGCCTCCGCGAGCCACCGGAGCTGGTCGTCCACGCGGTCCGGCAGGTCGTAGCCCGGCGTGCACGGCGTCACGGCGTCGGCCGGGTCCTCCGGGAGGACCACGTCCCCCAGGACGAAGCGTCCGCCCTCCGCGACCACCGCCCCGACGCGGGCGAAGAGGCCGCGCTTGCCGCCCCCGTCGAGGTGGTGCACGGCGAGGCAGGAGACGACGAGGTCGAATGGCCCCTCGGGCAGCGGGTCCTCGAGCCGGCCGACGCGGAGGTCGGCGCCGGGCAGGGACGCTGCAGCGAGCATCTCGGCGCTGGCGTCGATGCCGACGAGGGTCGCTCCCGGGTGGCGGGCGAGCACCCGCCTCGCCGTCTCGCCGGTGCCGACGCCGAGGTCAAGGATCGTCCGCGCCGTCACACCCTCGGTCGCGCGCGCCGTCTCCTCCTGGAGCTCCACGTACCGCGGCACCTCGTCGTGCATGAGCTCGAGGTAGTGCGCGGGGTCGAAGTGGAACTGCGCCACGGCGCCGACCATAGCCGCGAGTAGGCTCGATCGATGGCTCGCCTCGCCTCGGTCTACCCCCTCGTGACGGCGCGAGCGCTCGCGCGCCCGTTCACCTACGAGGTGCCGGAGGAGACCGGCAAGGGCGCCGTGGTCGAGGTGCGGTTCGGCAACGCCCGCAGGCGCGGCGTAGTGACGGAGCTCGACGTCGTGGCGCCGGAGGGAGTCGAGGCTGCGGCGGTCGACCGCGTCGCCGAGACGCTGCCGCCGGCGCTCGTCGATCTCGCGCTCTGGCTCGCCGACTACTACGGCTCGACGCCCGCGCGCGCGCTGGCGCTCGTCGCGCCGCACAACGCGAGGCGCCGCGGCGAGCGGAAGCCCGTCGCGACGGCCGGCGGCCTCGCGGCCGAGGCCCCGCCGGCACGTCTCTCCGACGCACAGGAGGCGGCGCTGCGACGGATCGACGAGCTGCTCGGGGCCGGCGGCGGCAACGTGCTGCTGCACGGCGCGACGGGGAGCGGCAAGACGGAGGTCTACATCCGCGCCTGCGAGGCGGCGCTCGCGCGCGGCCGCGGCGCGATCGTGCTCGTGCCGGAGATCGCCCTGACGCCGCAGACGCTCGGCCGCTTCCGCGTTCGCTTCGGCGACCGCGTCGCCGTCCTCCACTCGGGGCTGACGGAGGCGGAGCGGCGCGACGAGCGCGAGCGGGTCGCCTCGGGCGAGGCCGCGGTGGTCGTCGGCGCGCGGTCGGCGATCTTCGCGCCGGTGCCGCGACTGGGCCTCGTCTGCGTCGACGAGGAGCACGACCAGTCGTACAAGCAGGAGTCGGACCCTCGCTACGACGCCCGGACGGTGGCGGCGAAGCGGGCGGCGCTCGAGGGCGCGGTCGCGGTGTTCGGCTCGGCGACCCCGCGGCCGGAGTCGTGGGAGCGGCTGCAGCGCCTGGAGCTCGGGGGCCGCATCGCGACGCGGCTGCCATCGGTGCGGGTCGTCGACCTCCGCCGCGAGGCGGGCTACCCGCTCTCGGCGCCGCTCCTCGCCGAGCTCGGCAGGCTGGCCGAGCACGGCGGCAAGGCAATCCTCCTCCTGAACCGCCGCGGCGTCGCGCCGGCGATCCACTGCCGCGCCTGCGGCGAGACGCGGCGCTGCCTCAACTGCGACGTGGCGTTGACCCTGCACGGCGACGCCACGCTTCGCTGCCACCACTGCGGGGCCGCGGAGCGGCTCGGCGAGGTGTGTCCCGCCTGCGGCTCGGCGGAGCTGGCGCGGATCGGCGCCGGCACCCAGCGCCTCGAGCGCGAGCTCGCGCGGCACCTGCCGGAGCTGGAGCGGATCCGGCTGGACGCCGACGCGGTCGAGAAGCCCGGCCGGCTGCACGAGGCGCTGGAGCGCTTCGCGCGCGCCGAGCGGGCGGTGCTGCTGGGGACGCAGATGGTGGCGAAGGGCCACCACTTCCTCGGCGTCGAGCTCGCGGCCGTCGTCGACGCGGACCTCGGGCTCGGCCTGCCCGACTTCCGGGCCGAGGAGCGGACCTTCCAGCTCCTGACCCAGCTCGCCGGGCGCAGCGGCCGCGAGTCGCCGGGGCGGGTGGTCGTGCAGACCTTCCAGCCCGACGGGCGCGCGATCGCGTACGCGGCCCGCCACGACGTGCCGGGCTTCCTGGAGGGCGAGCTCGAGCGGCGGCGGGCGCTCGGCTACCCCCCGTTCCGGCACCTCGTCCGCATCGTCGTCTCCGGCCCGGAGGAGGCCGCGCCGCTGCGCGCGCTCGAGGAGCTCAAGGCAGGCCTGGCGGGCCACGAGCTGCTCGGTCCGGCGCGCCTGCTGCGCCTGCGCAGCCGGCACCGCGCGCAGCTCGTCGGCAAGACGGGCCGGCCGCGCGCGCTCGCCGGCCGCGCAGCGGCACTGCTTGCCGCCGCCGCGCCCGCGATGCGGCGTGCCGGGCTCGCGGCCGTCGTCGACGTCGACCCGCAGAGCGTGTAGTCCGGGCCGCGCACTAGCGTTGCCTGCAATGGCGGGGCGCACGCAGGACGCTCTCTACGCCGAGATCGACCTCGAGCTCTCGTGGTCGGAGCAGGCGCTGCCCCAGGCCGAGCGGACGAAGCACGTCCACGGCCTGCATCCGTACCTCGGCAAGTTCGTGCCGCAGCTCGTCGGCGTCTTCCTGCAGCGCTACTTCCGGCCCGGGAGCTGCGTGTACGACCCCTTTGCCGGCTCGGGCACGACGCTCGTCGAGGCGAATGCGTTCGGGGCCGACGCGATCGGCGCCGACATCTCCGCCTTCAACTGCCTGCTGAGCCGTGTCAAGACCGGCCCCTACTCCCTCGGCGAGCTCGAGCTCCGGCTGCGCGGTGCACTCGACGAGGCTCGCCGCCAGCCGGTGGAGGCGGGACCTGCGACGACGCCGTGGCTCGACGAGTGGTTCGCGCCGCGGGCGCTCGGCGAGCTCGTCGCCTATCGCGACGCCGTCGAGCGGTTGCCGGAGCCGTATGCGGACGTGGGGCGGGTGATCCTCTCTCGCGCCGCGCGGTCCGCGCGCCGGACGACCCACTTCGACCTGGACTTCCCGGAGCGTCCGGCGACGAGGCCGTACCACTGCTTCAAGCACAAGCGCACCTGCCGACCGGTCGAGGAGGCGGCGAAGTTCCTCCGCCGCTACACGCACGACACGATCAGCCGGATCCGGCAGTTCGCGCCGCTGCGGACCACGGGCAAGGTGACGGTGTTGCACGCGGACGCTCGCACGGTCAGGCTGCCGGCGCGGCCGGCGGGCGTGATCACGTCGCCGCCGTACCCCGGCTTGATCGACTACCACGAGCAGCACCGGTACGCATACGAGCTTCTCGAGCTCACCGACCGGCGGCCGGAGGAGATCGGCGCCGCCGCGGCGGGGCGCACGCGAGCCGCGGTCGAGGCGTACGTCGCAGGCGCGAGCGCGGTCTTCGCCAACACGCGGCGCCAGCTCGCGCGGGGCAGCTCGGTACTCATCGTGGTCAACGACTCCCGCGACCTCTATCCGCGGATCCTGGGCGACTCGGGGCTGCGCCTCGAGCACCGTCTGACGCGGCACGTGAACCGCCGCACCGGCCGCCGGGCGGGCGAGTTCTTCGAGGACGTCCTCGTCTGCCGCGCCGCGTAGCTGCGCGGCCCGAAGGAAGCGTCACGCGCAGCGACACGTCCTCCATCTAAGGGAGGGCGCGACCTCCGGGGAACACCCTCTCAGGTCCACTGCGGCGCGCTTTCCACGCTGCGCGGCCGCCAGGGCTCATGCTCGTGGGCGAGCCAGACGAGCTCGGGCTCGAGAGCGCGCACCCGCCGCTGGCCCTCCGTGCGCGGGTCATCGAGCTCGCCGAAGCGGACGGCGACGTCGCCGCCGACGACGACCGGATGCCCGCCCGTCTCGACGACGACCACCTGCAGACCGCGCGTGTGGCCCGGCGCCGGTACGAGGCGGAGCCCGGGCACCAGCTCGAGCTCGCCGTCGACCGGCTCGTAGCTCACCCCGGGCGGGTCGACCCACTCGCGGATGGTGTAGTCGTCCTGCGCGCGCGCGTCCTCGAGTTCCTGCCGCTGAACGTAAATTCGGCGTCCCGCGAACCGGTGGTTGCCGCCGCAGTGGTCGAAGTGCAGGTGCGTGTTGACGACGATGTCGACGCCGTCGAGGTCGAAGGCCTGCTCGCTCAGCGGGACCAGCCGGGGGTCCATGTCGACCACCTCCGGGCGCAACTCCGTCATGCCGGTGTCCACCAGCACGCGGGCGTCGGCATGGTCGATGACGTGGACGCAGACCGGCCAGCGCTCGCCCTCGACGAGCAACTCGGCCACCAGCAGCGGCGTGATCGTGGGCGGCGGCGGCACCCGCCCATCTTGCCACCGCCGGCGACGTGCCCACCCAGCCGACTGTTGCTGCTCTGGCGCCATTGCGGAATGCCGGCGCCGGCAGCCGCCGCCCGGCGAGCGTCAGGCGAGCAGCCTCAGGTACCTCACGCCCGGTAGCGCCGTGTAGCCGAGCGATTCGTAGAGAGCGCGCGCAGGACCGTGTCCCGCGTCGCCTCCCGTTCCGACGGCTGCGATGTCCATCCCCTGCGCGCGCATGTGCTCGGCCGAGTGATCCATCAGCTGCCTCGCGATACCGCGCCGCTGGCAGCGAGGATCGACGGCGATGACGTCGACAACGCCCATCTGCTCGTGGAAGGCGTTGAGCACGACGGCGGCGAATCCCACCGGCCGCCCATCGGCGACAGCGACGAAGACCTCGCGCTCGCCACTCGTGTCGCAACTCGACCGCACGGATTCCGCCTGAGCCGCCCTCCAGTCCGGTTGATGGAGGCGCGTGAAGATCGCGTCGCCCAGAACCTGCCGGAGCGATTCGAACACCGGCTCCCACGCCCGTAGGGAGAACTCCACAATCGTGTCCAAGTCCGACTCTTCGTAGCGACGAATCTCGACCCCGGCGCTCACTGCGCGCGTACCGTAGCGGCACCGACGTCAGGCGTGAGTCCGGCACGCCGGCGCACGCGAGGGTGTGGCGGCCGGCGTTGCCTCCCAGAATCGCGGAACCGACGGCAGGAGTCCGGATGGCTCCCACGCGTGCCCACGGCAAGACCTGCTACTTGGAGATGCCGGCCGTCGATATCGAACGCTCGGCCGCGTTCTACGAGACGGTCTTCGGCTGGCACGTCCGACGGCGCGGTGATGGCGCGACCGCCTTCGACGACACAACCGGCGCCGCCGCCCCTCGCCTCCCCGCATGGTCAGGCGGCGCGCGGCGCGCAGGTCGGCCGGAAAGCGGGCCAGGATCCATTCGGCGTCGAGCGGCTCCCGCCGGTACGGGCGCCCGTTGACCTGCACGAAGTCGCGGGTGCGGGGATCCATCGGCAGCCGCGCCTCGGCCGGGAAGTTCCGGTTGTGCCGCTCGATCAGCTCGTTCACCTCCGCGAAGCTCCAGTGCCGCGCGGTGTCGCGCCAGAGCCTCGCGAACTGCGCCGGGTCGGCCGCGTCCTCGGCCAGACCGCGCCACGCCGCCTCGAGCTGCCGGTCGTGGCCCTCGAGCTCCTCCTCGATCGCGCGTAACCGGCGCATCCAGACGGTTGGGCCGCCGAGCGCGCGGATCGCGGCATCCGCGTCGGTACGGAAGTTCCGCAGCCGCTGGCGCAGTGGCCGCCCCTTGACCGGGCTCTCGGCCAGATCGGCTTCGAGCACGCGCCGCTCCTCGCGGTCGCGCGGCGTCTCGGGCCGGGTGTGGCCCTGGCTCATGATCTCCTCGAGTTGGCGCGGATCCACGTGGGTAGTCTGCCCACTGCATGGCGGACGTCGAAGGGCAGGTGAAGAACGAGGAGCTCGACGCCGAGCGCGAGGCGCGGCGGCGGCTCGCACTCGCCCAGATCCGGCAGTACCCCGACGCCGCGCTGAAGCTGACGGCGCGGCCGGTCGAGCAGTACGACGAGGAGCTGCGCCGGCTCGTGGCGCGGATGAAGCAGCTGATGCGCGACGCAACCGGGATCGGCCTCGCGGCGACCCAGGTCGGCGTCCTGCAGCGGTTCTTCGTCTTCCAGCCGAACGAGGACGACGTCGTGACGGTCGTGAACCCGGAGCTCGTCGCGCGCGGCAGCGAGACGGAGGTCGACGACGAGGGATGCCTCTCGCTTCAGGGCGTCACCGTGCCGGTCGAGCGTGCGGCGACCGTCACCGTCGTGGGCCGGAACGAGCACGGCGAGGAGGTGCGTTACGACCTGGAAGGCATCTACGCCCGCGCGGCGCAGCACGAGCACGACCATCTCGACGGGATCCTGATCCTCGACCGGACGACGCCCGAGGCTCGCAAGGAGGCGCTCGGGCTGCTTCGCCCCCGCATCGTCCTCGCCTAGACGTGGCCCGCCTCGCGGTCGCAGCGACCGCGCCGTTCGGCGCCGACGTGCTGGAGCGGCTCGCGGCGCAGCACGAGGTCGCGCTGCTGCTCACGCGCCCCGACAAGCCCCGCGGCCGCGGCCGCAGGGTCGCGCCGCCGCCGGCGAAGGAGACGGCCGAGCGGCTCGACATCCCGGTCGCGCAGCCGGCGCGGCTCGACGAGCGCCTCGAGCTGCCGGTCGACACCGTCGTCGTCTGCGCCTACGGGCTGCTGATCCCGGAGCCGCTGCTCTCGCGCGCGCTCTGGCTCAACGTCCACCCGTCGCTGCTGCCGCGCTGGCGGGGGGCCGCGCCGGTGGAGCGGGCGCTGATCGCGGGCGACGCGCGCACCGGCGTCACCATCCACCGCACCACGGCGGAGCTCGACGCGGGGCCGATCGCGGCGCAGGAAGCCTTCGACGTCGGCTCCGACGATGACGCGGGAGCGGTGTACGCCCGAGCGGCGGAGGTGGCGGCGCGCTTGCTCGAGGACGTGCTCGCGCGGCCGGTGCCGCAGTTCCGCCCGCAGCCGGCCGAGGGCGTCACGTATGCCGAGAAGCTGACTCCGCCCGACCGCGAGCTCGACCTGGCCCGCCCGGCCCGCGAGGTCGTGAACCGGATCCGGGCGCTGTCGCCGCACGTCGGCGCGCGGGCGATCGTCGACGGACGCGCATTGATCGTGTGGAAGGCGCGCGAGGCGCCCGACGGCTCGCTCGAGCTGCTCGAGGTGCAGCCGGAGGGGCGGCGGCGGATGAGCTACGAGGAGTACCTGCGCGGACTGCGCCCCGCATGAGCGGCGTCTCGCCGGC
>JBBWZD010000100.1:0-4640 GCA_039648875.1 Actinomycetota bacterium | reverse complement strand
GTGGGCGCCGGGTACCGGCGCCCACGACGGTTCCCCACGCGGAGGGGGTAGGTGGCACAGGGCGCAAGCGAGACGGAGTTCTCCCTCGACACCGCGGCGACGCTGGCCGCGGGCTCCGGCGAGGCCGCGGCGATCCGGGGGCGAAGCCCGTGGTACCTCGCCTGGCGGCGGCTGCGCCGCAACTACGTCGCGTTCGCCTGCCTCGCGGTCTTCATCCTGATCCTGCTCGTGTGCTTCCCCCTGGCGGGCCTCTTCGCGAAGGACGTCGCGCACACGTCGCAGAACACGAACCACATCCTCGACGTCGTCAAGGTGCACGGCAAGCCGACGCCCGTCGTCACGAAGGGCGGCTACGTCAACAAGAGCACGGGGAAGCCCTGCGCCGTCTCCGCCCCCGAATGCGGGTTCCTCTCGGCGATCCCCATCGGCCCGACCTGGCTCGCCGGGGGCGGGAGGTTCGTCCTCGGCGGCGACGCGAACGGCCGCGACGTCGCGGTGCGGCTCCTGTACGGCGGCCGGAACTCGCTCATCGTCGGCATCGGCTCCTCCGCCATCTGCGTCGTCGCCGCGGTCATCCTCGCGCTGCTCGCCGGCTACTTCGGCGGCTGGATCGACTTCGTCATCACCCGCTTCTTCGACCTCTTCTACGCGTTCCCGGTCGTGCTGCTCGGCATCGCGCTCGGGTCGGCGCTCGCGATCAACGGCTTCCACCACTTCGGGATCAACCTGCAGAGCGGCAGCCTCTGGATTCCAACGCTCGTGATCTCGTACGTGCTGATCCCGTACGTGGGGCGGCCCCTGCGCGGCCAGGTGCTGTCGCTGCGCGAGAAGGAGTTCATCGAGGCCGCGATCGCGGGCGGCGCCGGCCCGCTGCGGATCATGTTCACCGAGCTCTTCCCGAACGTGATCAGCTCGGTGCTCGTCTTCTTCACGCTCATCATCGCGAACAACATCGTGCTCGAGGCGGCGCTCTCCTTCCTGGGCGCGGGCGTGCAGGACCCGACGCCTTCCTGGGGCAAGCTGATCGCCGACGGGCAGGACCTGATCGTCACGAGGCCCACGCTCGCACTCGCTCCGGGCATCGCGATCGTGCTCACGGTGCTGTCGCTCAATGTCTTCGGCGACGGTCTGCGCGACGCGCTCGATCCGCGCGCCAAGGTGAAGATCGAGCACTGATGGCGACCTTCCTCGTCAGGCGCGTCATCGGCGCCGTCCTCGTCTGCGCGGCCGTCACCTTCATCGTCTTCGTCATCTTCATCGTCGTCCCGGGCGGGGACCCGGCGCTGCGCATCGCGGGCAAGCAGGCGACGGCGCAGAACATCGTCAACATCCGCCACTCCTGGGGCTTCGACCAGCCCTTCTACGTCCAGTACTACGACATGCTCAAGCGAATGTTCACGGGCAAGCTCGTCTCGTACACGAACGGGCAGAACGTCGTCTCGCAGATCGTCCAGGGCATGCCGGCGACGTTCTCGCTGACGATCGGCGCGGCGGTCATCTGGCTCTTCTTCGGCGTGCTCGTGGGGGTGATCTCGGCCGTCACGGCGGGCAGGCTGTCCGACCGGGTGATCACGGTGCTCGCCCTGATCGGCATCTCGATGCCGGTCTTCTGGCTCGGGATCATCACCCGCTACTACCTCGCCGAGGGCGGGGTGACGAGCTTCTTCCCCGACGGCGAGTACGTCGGGCTGACGAGTGACCCCGTGAAGTGGTTCTCGCACCTGATCCTGCCGTGGCTCGTGCTCGCGGTCCTGTTCATCGGCTTCTACGGCCGCGTGCTGCGCGGCAACGTGCTCGACACGATCAACGAGGACTTCGTGCGGACGGCGAAGGCGAAGGGCCTCTCGCCGCGCCGCATCCTCGCCAAGCACGTGCTGCGTACGTCGCTGATCCCGATCGTGACCCTGTTCGGCCTCGACTTCGCGGCCGTGCTGGGCGGCGGCGCGATTCTCACGGAGACGGTGTTCGACCTGCACGGCGTCGGCCAGTACGCCGCCCTCTCGATCAACAACTTCGACCTGCCGCCGATCATGGGCGTGACGATGTACGGCGCGTTCTTCATCGTCGCCTTCAGCATCCTGGTCGACGTCTTCTACGCGTACCTCGACCCGCGCATCAGGCCGACGTAGAGCGATGCCCGAGCTGCTGCTCGACGTCAACGACCTGAA
This sequence comes from Actinomycetota bacterium, assembly GCA_039648875.1. GTDB lineage: Bacteria > Actinomycetota > Thermoleophilia > Gaiellales > Gaiellaceae > Palsa-739. The sequence continues at coordinate 2,472 of JBBWZD010000100.1, read as the reverse complement.
GGTGCACTTCGCCACGGAGGACGGCGTGGTCCATGCCGTCGACGGCGTCTCCTTCGAGCTCGAGCGCGGCAAGGTGCTCGGCATCGTCGGGGAGTCGGGCTCCGGGAAGAGCGTGACCGCCATGACATTGATGGGCCTGACGCGGGACGTGAACTCACGCTTCGAGGGCGAGGTGCTCTACAAGGGGCGCGACCTGCTGAAGGTGTCGGAGAGGGAGATGCAGGAGTTCCGCGGGAACGAGATCGGGATGATCTTCCAGGACCCGATGACCTCGCTGAATCCCGTGTACCGCATCGGCGAGCAGATCGCCGAGGCGATCCGGACGCACGAGACCGTGGACAAGCGGGGCGCGCGGAAGCGCGCGGTCGAGCTGCTCCGGCAGGTCGGCATCCCCAATCCCGACTCGCGCGTCGACGACTTCCCGCACCAGTTCTCGGGCGGCATGCGCCAGCGCGCGATGATCGCCATGGCGCTCTCGTGCAACCCCGACGTGCTGATCGCGGACGAGCCGACGACGGCGCTCGACGTGACGATCCAGGCGCAGATCATCGAGCTCGTCGGGCGCCTGAAGCAGGACTTCAACTCCGCCGTGATCCTGATCACGCACGATCTCGGCGTCGTCGCCGACATCGCGGACGAGATCATCGTCATGTACGCCGGCCGCGTGGTTGAGCGCGCGGCCACGCGCGACCTCTTCTACGACCCGCAGATGCCGTACACGTGGGGCCTGCTCGGCTCGATCCCGCGGCTCGACCGGCCGCGTCCCGAGCGTCTGCACACGATCGAGGGCGCTCCGCCGTCGCTGATCAACCTCCCGCAGGGATGCAAGTTCCGGCCGCGCTGCCCGCACGCCTTCGACAAGTGCCTCGAGGAGCCGACCCTGGAGAACCGCGTCGAGACTCCTGGGCACATCGACCGCTGCTGGCTGGAGGTCGACTACAAGCGTGCGCACCGCGACGAGACGATCGGCGGCGGCCACACGGAGGCCGCTTGACCGCCAACGTCGACGCCGCAGGCGCGACGAACGGCGGCGAAGCCCTCGTCGACCTGCGGCACGTCAAGAAGTACTTCCCGATCCGGAAGGGCGTGCTCCAGCGCGAGGTCGCGCGCGTGCATGCCGTAGACGACGTGAGCTTCGCGGTGCAAGAAGGCGAGACGCTCGGCCTCGTCGGCGAGTCGGGCTGCGGCAAGTCGACGCTCGGCCGCACCATCGTCCGTCTCCTCGAGCCGACGGCCGGGGAGATCTCCTTCCGCGGCCAGCGCATCGAAGGCCTCGGATCCCGCCGGCTCCGGCCGCTGCGGCGCGAGATGCAGATGGTCTTCCAGGACCCCTACGCGAGCCTCAACCCGCGTAAGCGCGTCGGCACGATCATCGGCGATCCCATGAAGATCCACGGGCTCGGCGACGCGCGCCAGCGCCGGGTGCAGGTGCAGGAGCTGCTCGAGACGGTCGGGCTGTCGCCGGAGCACTACAACCGCTTCCCGCACGAGTTCTCGGGCGGCCAGCGGCAGCGGATCGGCATCGCGCGGGCGCTCGCGCTCCGTCCGAAGCTGATCGTGGCGGACGAGCCGGTGTCGGCGCTCGACGTCTCGATCCAGTCGCAGATGCTCAACCTCCTGGAGGACCTGCAGAACGAGTTCAAGCTGACGTACATCTTCATCGCGCACGACCTCGGCGTCGTCCGCCACGTCAGCGATCGCATCGCCGTCATGTACCTCGGGAAGCTCGTCGAGGTGTCGCCGGGGGAGGAGCTCTACACCCGGCCGATCATGCCCTACACCGAAGCGCTCCTCTCGGCCGTGCCGATTCCCGACCCGGAGCTTGCCGCCGCGCGGGAGCGGATCGTCCTCGAGGGTGACGTGCCGAGTCCGATCAACCCGCCGACCGGCTGCCGCTTCCACCCCCGCTGCCGCTACGCCACCCAGATCTGCAAGGAGGTCGAGCCGCCGCTTGTCCACTACGGGAATGGACATCTAGCGGCGTGCCATCACCCGCTGAACGTCGACGCTGCGGCTCTCGAGGCAGCCGAGGTGGCCGCGAACACGCCGGCGGCCGCCGACGCGGACGCGTTGCCTACGGACACATCTGGAGAGTCTCACCCGGTCGCAGGGGACGCGGGCAAGGCGCGTCGCGCGCCGGACCCGCATCCCTGAAACGGGGCATGTCCTGCTCAAGCAGCGCGCTGGCAGAGCCGATACCCGGGGCATGGACGTTGCTCAGCGGAACGAGATCATGAGTCGGTACCGCGACCATTCGCGTCGCTTCGACCGCGTGGCCGCACGCAGCACCGGCGATGGAATCGCGGACGTGATCCCGCTCCAGGGGCCGCTCCGCGAGCTCGAGCTGGAGCCGACGAAGCGCGAGGCGGAGGTTCTCCAGCTCATCTCGGAGGGGCTCGTGAATCGCGAGATCGGCCAGCGGCTCTACCTGTCGGAGGAGACGGTGAAGTCTCACGTCCGCCACTTGCTGGC
>JBBWZD010000141.1:0-31257 GCA_039648875.1 Actinomycetota bacterium | reverse complement strand
TCAGATGACGGATCCCGGCTGTTGCGGCGCAAGCCAGAACGGCGGCGCGAAGAACCACGAGGACATCGACCAGTCGACGACGCAGAGCGCGACCGGCGCCGCCGAGCAGCTCTCGACGCTGTCGGGGGTCGTCCACCAGACGCCCGGCGGAGATTTCGCCGCGGCGGCTGCCCCGACCGGCTCCACGTCCAACAACACGTGCGACATCGACCAGCACGGTCGCAACAACGACGGCTCCGGGCACTTCTCCGTGAGCGGCACGGGCGCAGGATGCACCTTCCTCACGCTCGAGACCGTGTGCCAGAGCGGCCCGATCCCGGAGTCCCCAGCGAGTGCACAGCCCGCCTCGCCGGCATGCGTGCCGACCGACACGGGCACCCCGGGCGTTGCCCTCCCGGCGCTGGTGAGCCTGGCCACCACACCGACGGCGGGCCAACCCATCGCGATGCCCGACTACGGGACGCCTACCGACTACCTCGCCGTCATCGGCGGCTGAAACGCGCGGGCGGGGCCGGTCTCAGCCGGCCCCGCCCGCTACGCGCCCCAACTCCTCGTCGATCTGGCCGCAGGGCCCCGAGGCGCCCATCCGCTCGAAGGCCTCGCGCGCGCCGGCGAGCTGGACCGCGGCACCGTCGATGTCCCCGAAGCTCTTCAGCGCAGCGGCGAACGTCATGCGGGCGTCGGCTGCCTCGATCGGCAGGAGCTGTCGCTCGAGACACCCGATCGCGTCGGCGTACAGCTCGAGCGCGTGGCGGTCGCCCTCGCCCGCGGCGACGGCGGCGCGAGCCAGCGTGACGTACGCGTGCGCAACCGCGTCTTCGGCGGGCATGTCGCGCGAGGCGAACTCGGTCAGCGTCGCCGCGTCCGCGACCCGTCCGGCGCGAACGAGGGTCTCGGTCAGGAAGCGGTAGACCTCGAGGATGTAGCGGCCGCCCTCCTCGAGGGCGACAGGGATAGCCTGGCGCAGCCGCTGCTCGGCCTCGTCCAGGTTTCCGCGCGCCAGCGCGTAGAGCCCGAGCGCGCGGAAGTTCTGCATCTGGAAGTACGGCTCTCCCGTCCGCTCGAGCCAGTCGCGTGCCTGCAGGTTCAGGCGCTCCGCCTGTGCCGGATCGCCCTGGTAGTACCGCACCAGGCCGAAGAGGAAGACCGCGCGCGCCTCGTCGCGGAGGCTACCGAGCTCGCCCGCGAGGTCGAGGCAGCGCAGCAGCTCCCGCTCGGAGTCTCCGATCCGGCCCAGGTTGAAGAGGAGGAAGCCGAGCCTGAGGTGCCCCTCGACGCGGAGGGCGCGGGCGTCGATCTCCTCCGCCACGCCGACGGCGTGGCGGAGGTCATCGACCGCACCCACCCCTTCGGCCTCGTAGTCGGCGCGCACCGCCGCGAGCCCGAAAGCGGCGCGCACCTGCAGAGCGCGGTCCCCCGCCGCCAGCGCGAGCTCCCGAGCCTCCACCAACCGCCGCCGCGCGTCGGATGGCCGCCCCTGTCGATGGTCGATGTTTCCGAGGGCCACGAGCGCCGCGCCGCGCACGTCCGGCCGGCCGAGCTCGCGCGCGTCCCAAGCGACCGAGACCAGCTCCTCGCCCGCGAGGTGGAGCTCGCCGAGCTGGGCGTGCGCCCTGGCGAGCGGCTGCCGGAGCTCGAGCGACCGCGTCCGGTCGCTGTCGCCGAGCAGGTCGAGCGCGCGCTCGTAGTAACGGGCGGCCTCCCGCAGTCCCTCGCGCTGCTCGGCACGCCCCGCCGCGGCGGCCAATGCGTCGGTCGCAGCCTGCAACGGCGGCTCGATGGGGCTCCTCGCCACCTCGCGCGACAGCCGGCAGGCCTGCTCGAGATGCCACGCCACGATCTCGACGAGCTTCTCGGCACCCGCAGGGAGCCTCGTCACCCAGTCGGCGCAGCGGACGTGCAGCTGCGCCCGCCGGCCCTTCGGAATCTGGCCGTATGCGACGTCCTTGATCAGCACGTGCTCGAACGCGTACTCGTCCTCCCCGTCGAGGGTCGAGACGTCGTTACGACGGACGAAGTCGCGCCGTAGGAGCGCCCCCAGCGCCGGGTGCGGGTCCACGGGCGCACCGCCGTCCTCCGCTCCGAGGTGCGCGACCGCGCCGTCCCAGAAAACGGCTCCGACAACGGCTGCGTCGTGCGCGACGCGCTTCTCGCCACCCTCGAGCCGGTCGAGACGCGAGCTGATGAGAGCCTGAACCGTGGCCGGAAGCGGCAGCCGCTCCACGCGCTCGCCCTGCCATCGCCGCGGGTCATCGAGGCCCTGCTCGCGCAGCATCCGTACGGTCTCCTCCAGGAAGAGCGGGTTTCCGTCGGCGTTCTCGATGAGCGCGGTGGCGAGCGGCGTCTCGGCCAGCGAAGCATCGCCGACCATGTGGGCCAGTAGCCGCCTGCTCTCCTCCGCCGAAAGGCGCTCGAGCTCGATCGTGCGGCGTCCCCCGCGCGGAGCGGGGAAGGCCGGCGCACTCTCCGCCAGCTCGGGACGCGCGGAGCACAGGAGGAGGAGCGGAGCGTCAGGCGCCGGCTCGGCGAGGTACGCGATCAGCTCCAGCAGCGTCGGCTCCGCCCAGTGGAGATCCTCGAAGACGAGCAGCAGCGGCCGCCGGCGCGCCAGCAGGTGCAGCGCCCGCCGGATGCCCCAGTGCAGCTCGGCCTGCGCGATGCGGCCGGCGCTGTAGGTTCCGCGGGGCGTGGTGGGGATGCCGATGAGGTTCGAGAGGGCAGCCGCGATCGTGCGGAGCTCGCCGCGGTCGTCGGTGCCGAGGCCGTCGAGGAAGGCGTCGAGCTTCTCGGCGGCGGCGTCGGAGCCGTCGCTCTGGAGGATCCCCACGGCCGACTTCAGAAGCTCGACCAGCGGCCAGTAGGTGATGCCCTCGCCGTAGGAGAGACAGCGGCCCCAGTGCACGCCGGCGTCCGCTGCCACCCGGTCCGCGAGCTCGCCCAGCAACCTGCTCTTGCCGATCCCCGGCGGCCCGAGGATCGTCGCGCGCGCAGGGCGACCCTCGGCGACGACGACGCGCCACAGCTCGAGCAGCTCGGCGGCGTGACGCTCACGGCCGACCAACGTGTTCTCTGCGCGGCGGCCCCGGCTGGCGTCGGGGTGCACGCGCACCGCTTCCCAGGCGGGAACGCGCTCCGACTTCCCCTTGGCCGCAATCGGCGCCGCTTCCCGATACTCGATCACCTCCCGGGTCGCCCGATAGGTGAGCTCGCCGACGACGACCCCGTTCACCGGAGCGGCGCTCTGCAGCCGCGCGGCCGTGTTCATGACGTCCCCCGACGCCATACCCTCGCCCTCGCTCGCATTCGCGCCCACGACGACGAGCGCCTCGCCCGTGTTGACGCCGACCCGGATCTTCAAATCGAGCCACTCGTCGGCGCCGTTCAACTCGTCGATCGCGCCTCGAATCGCAAGCGCGGCGCGGACCGCGCGCTCGGGGTCGTCCTCGTGCGCGACGGGGGCGCCGAACAGGGCCACCACCGCATCCCCGATGAACTTCTCCACCGTGCCGCCGAACCGCTCGAGCTCCTTTCGCAGGCGGGCGTAGTACGGCGCGAGCAGCGCCCGCACGTCCTCGGGATCCAGAGACTCGGCTCGGGCCGTCGATCCGACGATGTCCGTGAAGACCACGCTGACGAGCTTCCGCTCCTCGACCGGCGGCTGAACGGGCGCGAGCGGAGAGCCGCACGCGAGGCAGAACCGGGCGACCTCCGGGTTCTCCTGGGCGCAGCGTGCGCAGACCCCCACCTCTTCCAGTGTACGCCGGGTTCGACCGGCTTTCGAGGGCCCCGACCGTGGCCGCGCGCCTGCGCTTCGAGGAGGAGGGAGTGGGGGAGCCACTGGCTCCCCCACTTCGCTCAACCTGCGAACGTCGTCCCGTCCCAGACCCAGTGCAGGCGGTCGCGGAGGGACGACGCGGCGATCTGGTCGGGCGTGTAGAGCAGCCTCAGCTCCTCCCCGTACAGTGACGAGCCCGCGACGAGCCCAGTCACGTTCGTCCAGTGCGCCCAGGTGCCGCCGCTCGCCAGAGACGACGGCGGCACGATCACCGCGGGCTGGTACCAGCCGGCGGCGTTCAGGATCGGCGTCAGCGGCAGCAGCTTGCGGTTCCCCCTGACGCGCGCGCACGAGGAGGTCGTGCACTTCCACGAGGCCCACGACGCGTCCGTCACGTCGCCGGCATGCGGCGCCGACGCGTCGAGCTGGCGGGCGCACACCTGGTCGGGGTCGGTCGTGCCGTCGCGGCGTCCGACGACGAGCGGGTCCGCGTCGGGGTCGGCGAGCGCCGCGGACGGGACGAGGTCGAGTGTCCGCCCGGCGGCGACGAGCATCTCGTCGGCCGACGGCGTGCTCGCCGCGTCGGGCAGGAGCAGCCGCCGCGGCTGCACCGGCACGGCGCAGCCCCTGTCGTGGATCGTCTGCACCGCCGCCGCGAACGCATCCGCGAAGTCGCTGCGGATTGCGTACGACACCGGGATCGCCGCCTGCTGCGGGCCGGCCGGCCGGTCGTTCGGACGCTGCACGAACGACAGCGGCGGCGCCGTCGGGAGCCAGCCGGGGGCGGGGTTCGGGCCGGCCACGCCGAGCACGGCCGCGAGCACCTGCGCCCGCAGTTCCGGCTGGCCCAGCGTGTCCAGCAGGTTCAGGTAGCCGCCGGCCTCCGTGATGTTCCGCGGAGCCGGCACGCGCGACGGGAACACGCCGCCCTCGAGGGCGAGGCGGCGGGCGAGGATCAGCTGCGCCTGCATCATCTCCGGCGAGGTCGCGTTCCGCAGCGCTTCGACGAGCGCGTCGATCGCGCCGGCCGAAGCGCCGGCGACGGGGTCGGTCTGCGTATCGGTTGCCATCGTGTCGCTCCTCTCGTTCGTTCCTACAGACCGAGCGCCGCGAGCAGCGCCGTCTTCCCGACGGTCGCGACCGCGTCGTCCTCCGCCGCCGGCGCGAGCGCGTCGAAGAAGCCCGCCGCATCGGACACCCCGATGCCGCCCTCGCCGAAGATGTCGCCGATCAGACCCTGCGCCCACGAGTCGGCGGCGCCCTGGTCGGCCTGGCTGCCGGCCACCTTGATGTACGAGCCGAGGTTCGACTTCAGCTTGTCGGTGCCCGCCTTCTTGCTCTGCGTGTCCTTCGCCGGCGCCGCGCCGTCCTTCGTCTCCGCACCCTTGCCGCCGCCCCCGAGCGCGGCCTTGACCACGTCGGCCGTCGTCTTGACGAGCGTGTCGGCCATCTCCTGGCCCGTCGCCATCGACTCCTTCAGGCCGGCGCTCGACGCCTGGGTCGAGACGTCCATCGCCTTCTGCAGTTGCGACAGCCCCGTCAGGTCGGGGAAGCTCCCGAGCTGGGGCGCCTTCGAGATCAGCTGCGAGGCCAGGTCGGGCCCCGTCGGCGCGGGGCCGCCGATCGTGAGCAGGTTCTGGTTCACCGGCTGGCCCGTGAGCGCCGCCGGCCCGGTGACGCCGGCGAGCGTCTCGCCCTTGAAGCCGGCGGCAGACGGCTCCGCCGCGACGTCCGCGGGCGAGTCCTGCCAGTTCCAGAACCGGGTCAGGTCGATCTTCTCGCACGAGTCGCAGTCGCCGAGCACCGCCTCGCCGAGCGCGCCGTGAGCGGGCAGCGTGATCGACGAGCGCGCCGGCAGGAATCCCTGCCTGTGGAACTTGTAGATCGCCTCCTGGATCTGCCGGGTCGTGATCCGAAGCTCGGCGGCGACCTGCTCGGGAATGAAGAACGGCATCACGGCCGAGTTGCCGAAGTAGCCGAGCACCTCGTTCGCGACGCAGTTCAGGAGCGGCACCTCCTGCGTCGGGTCGCTGAAGCCGCCGTTGGGCACCCCGATCGTGTAGCGCTCGAGCATGATCGCGCGTTCCTCCGGCAGCAGCGACGTCCAGACGGCGCGCGAGTAGCGCGTCGTGTTCGAGAGGACGTGCTGGAACACGCCCTCGATGCGGAGCAGGCCTGCGAAGCTCAGCACCGGCCCCACGCGGAGCGCGGCGATCGGCAGCGAGCCGCCCATCCGCTCCGCGTTCTGCGGCCCGGAGTCCGCGTTCGCGAGGTTCGGCCCGCTCGGGTCGATCTTCGCGACCACGTCCCAGACGAGCGGCCCGCCGAGCTCGCTCTCCAGCGTCCCCGGCTGGTAGGAGACCGATCCGGCCTGCCGCGCCTCGAGCACGTCGATCAGCGTCGTGAGCGAGAGGCTCGGCTCCTTCAGCCGGTACGCGAGCCGCCGGAACGAGCGGGCGATCTCGAACCGCGCGATGTCGGAGCGGGACAGGAACTCTGGCAGCGAGAACTTCGCCTTGAGCGTCACGCCCTGGCCCGTGTCGTTGCGCCGCGTCCGCAGCGCGTCGAGCAGCTCGTCGGCGGTCTCGTGCTGCCCCGGCGTCAGCTCCGAGATGCCGCCCGGCGGCTGGAGCCGCACCGGGCCGACCCGCAGGCCGCTCTTCGCCACGAGGGTGACCCAGACGTCCTCGAACGGCAGGAACGTCCCCGTCACCGAGAGGTCGACCTCGTCCTCGGCCGTCCCGGAGGTCGCGTCCTGCACGCCCATCGTCGGGTTGCCGGCGAAGTCGCGCAGCAGCCGCAGCCCGTACTGGAAGTCGGGCCGGAACCGCAGCTCGTACATCAGCACGTCGAGGTGCCTGAGCATGACGGCATACCGCGCGAGCAGGTGGTCGCGCGAGTAGTCGTAGCCGGTCGCCGGGAGCGTGCGCGGCTGCCCCGTCGGCAGGAAGTCGACCAGGTCGAACGGCACGAAGCAGACGAGCTGTACGTCGTCGATGGTCGAGCCGACGGAGAAGTGACGCAGCACCTCCCACCACTGCATCGTCAGCGCGTGCCCGTGGTTGTGGTTCGTGACGACGCGGGTCGTCACCTCTTCCGAGTCGGTCGCGGTCGCCATCCGCATGCCGGTGCGGGCGGAGCGGCGAGAAGCGGCCGCGTGCCGTCCGAGCGCCGAGTGGAAGCTCTGGGCCGCCGAGGACGCGTAGTCCTTCGAGCCCTGTTGCCAGCTCGATGCCTGGCTGCTCGCGGAGTTGGAGCTGTAGCCGCCGCCTCCGCCCGCGCTGAAGAGACCGAAGAAGCTGACGCTCGCGCCGCCGCCGACGCTGCCGGTGCTCGACCCGGAGCTCATCGAGCTGCCGCCGGACGCCGCCTCGCGGTAGGCAGAGTTGAAGGTGGCCAGCGTGGACGCATCCTCCACCTCGCTGAACGACTGCAGCTCGTCGATCGCGAGTGTCTCGGTCTCGACGACCGACTGCGTCTGGCGCTGCTCGAACACGGCGACGCGCTGCTGCTCGCCGGGCGCCAGTGGAAGCGAGTAGATCAGGTCGCCGAGCGAGAGCCCGACGGGGATCCACGTCTGGTGCATCTTCAGCACATAGCCGAGCCCGAGGCTCGCCGCCTTCGGCACGCCGGCGGCGTCGTTGCCGGTGGCCGCGAGGAAGCCGCTGACGTCGATCGGGGCGCTGACCGGCGTCCGGTCGACGAACCTCCAGCTGCCGAAGTTCTTGAAGTAGTCGACGATGGTCGCCGGGTCGAGGGCGCCCTCCACGGTTCGCGCCGGCTCGAGCAGCGGCATCGGCAGCAGCCGCCCCTCTTGCTGGCGCACCGAGATCAGCGTCTTCGGAGCGACCTCCGGCGCGACGAGCCGGACCAGGAGGGAATAGCTGAACCGGTCGATCACGCCGGCGTTGGAGCGAAAGGAACGCGCGCAGTCGCCTTCTCCGAGCGTGAACGGCTCGACCTTGTCGGCGAAGTCCTGCGGGTTCTCGTAGACGTCGTCCGCGCTCGTCGGGGTGACGCCGCGCGCGAGCGCCGCGATCACGTTCTGCGGCAGCGGCGCGAGCGGCCGGTCCAGCGGGACCACGCCGAGAGCGCCGCCGGCCGCGAGATCGACGCGACGGGCCGCGATCGACGTGAGCCCGTCGGCGCCCTTGACGACAAGCTCGAGCCCGGCGCCCGGGATCGGCACTGTCGGGAGCGAGAGGGCGAAGGAACCGCGGGCGTCGGTGATCGCCCGGGAGCCGGGCCACGGGTACGGCTGCGCACCGTTGCCGTTGCCGTCCGCGTCGGCGGGCTTCGCTGCCTCGACCGACACGTTGGCGGCGGGCGAGCCGTCGGGGTTGAGCAGCTGCCCGCGAACGTCGAGCGGCAGCGTCTCGGGCACGTCGTTGAAGAACTGGAGAAGGTCGTTCTTGAGCGACCCCAGCTGGTCGTACACGCGCGCGAAGGAGATCTCGCGGGCAGCGACGATCTCGCCGATGGCCTGGGCGCCGACTCGGACGTCGACGGTCGGCACCCCCGGATGCCCGTTCCCGACGTCCGGCGAGATCTCGACGCGCCGCGTCAGCGATACCCGTGTCGCGACGTCCGTGTGGTCAGGCCCGGAGACCTCGATCGCTGGGTTCTTGTCTGCAGCCTTCGCCATCGGGCGATCCTTTCCGTGCGCGAGCAGCCGCAGTTGGCGCACCGACGAGTGACTCGAGGTGGTCCGGGCAGGGAGCGGGCGACCCGTGGTCGACGATCGCCGCAGCAACGAAGGAACGGACGCTCAAAAGTTGCCCTCCCGGTTGCGGCGCGAGTCTTTCACCCGAGGCCGGAGCGTGTCAAGGCGATCGTCGCGCCCGCCCATTGACGCGCGACGATTCGGGAGTAGCGTTGGTCCCAGAGCAACGACAGGAGCGGCGACACGTCCGCGAGATGCACCCAGCGTTGCTGCGGCGTGGCGCGCTCGAGCGGAGCGACCGGTTATCTTCGCCATTGCGCGACTGACCATCGTCCGCGCCCTCCGCCCGCCCTCCCTCCGGCCGACGAGTTCCAACCCGGAAGGAGAAGGAGATGGCACGTGCACGGCAAGCTGGTGGCGGGCTGCGGATCGAGGCACAGGCGCTCGACGTCCGCGCGGGTGAGGATGCGCCCGCGCTGACGGCATACGCGTTCGGGCAGGGCGGCCGGCTGCTGGGCCGGACCGACCTGCGGGACGGCGCCGGCAACCTGCAGGTCGGCGAGACGAAGGAGCCGGAGGCGATCCGCGTCGTCGTCGGGCCGCAGCTCGACGCGGAGGACGAGCAGGAGGTGCTCGCGGCACTGAGCCGGCTCGACGTGGCGGAGCTCCACATCCGCGGCGACGAGCGGCCGAAGGAGGCGTTGACGTTCACGCTCGACCGGGCGCTCTGGACGTGCTGGCTCCGCTTCTGCACCGTCCGCGGGACGCTGCTGAAGCGGACGACGACCGGCGGCGTGCACGTCGACCTGCCCGCGTGCGGGGCGGAGGTGGAGATCTACGAGGTCGACCCGGTGTGGATCGTCCTGCCGAAGATCCCCGACTGGATCCTCGACCGGATCCGGCACGTCGTCCAGCAGACGTGGCCGCCGCCTCGGCCGCCGGGCGAGCGCTTTCCGGGCGGCATCCCCTTCCCGCCGCCGGGGCCCGGGCCGGGACCCGACCCGCTGCCGGACTTCCTCAGCGCCGGCGTCTTCGAGCGGCCTGCAGCGGCAGGAGGCGGCGGCGCCCGCTCGATCGGCATCGCGCCGGTGCGCCAGGAGGTGCGCGCCCTGATGGCCGAGGCCGCAGACGACGCGGCGGGCGAGGCGGACGAGGAGCGCGTCTTCGCCTTCTCCTCCGAGGAGGAGACGACCTTCGACCCCGACGAGGCGACGGCCTCCCTGAGGGCGCTGGTGGATACGGCCGAGATCGCCTCGGCGGCAGCGGCCGGCCTGCAGCCGTTCCGCTCGGCGCTGCTCGAGCGGCCGGACCTCCTGCGGCCGCTGCTCTGCTGGCTCTACCCGCGCGCAGTCACGATGCAGCTCGTCGCAACCGCGACGACGGACGACTGCGGGCACTTCCGCGCCGTGTTCTGGCAGGGCTGCTCGAGCGACACCCCGGACCTGTACTTCAGGGCCTACCGCCGGGTCGGGTTCTTCCGGTTCCCGCTCTACGGGCCCTTGCCGATCGCGTGCAACACCTGGTGGGACTACGCGTGCGGCTCGGAGATCACGCTGATCACGACGAGCCCGTTCGCCCTCACGTGCCCGCCCTGCCGGCCCGTGATCGCACCGCGCCACTGGGTGCTCGCGATGGCGGTCGGCAATACGTCGCTCGCCGCGATCCGCGGGACGAGCACCGCGCTCCAGGGCACGACGAACGCATCGAACCTCGGGCTGACCGGAGACGGCTCGCCGTGGGGCGGCACCCTCCGCCTGCGCTTCGAGTTCGACAACACGCTGCGCACCGACCTGAACGTGCGCTACTACCGCGTCCGTTACCGGCAGCTCGGCAGCGGCAACCCGTTCAGGGACCTGGACGGGAGCGTGTGGCGGCACTACGGCCACTTCGTCGGCCCGACGTTCATGATCGAGCCGTACAAGATCGGCCCCCAGGCGGTCGGAGGCACGGCCAACCTGTTCGGGATCCCGCCGGCGCTGCCGCCGGTGGGCCAGTGGCTCGTCGCGGACGCCATCGTCGACACCACGAGTGCGGTGTTCCCGTCCGCGGCACTCGCGCCCGCGGGACCCGGCGACGGCCTCTACGAGCTCGAGCTGACGCTCTTCGACGGAGCGGGGAACGCCGTGAACGCGGCGGCGCTCGGCGTCAGCTACGTGGTGCCGACGACCCTCGACCTGACGACGACCATCCCGACGGCGAACGCGGCCGTGCTCGGCCTCGTCACCGGCGCCGGGCGCCTCGTCTACCAGCTGCACGTCGACAACAACGTCTGCACCGCCGCGCTGCAACCGCCGGCGATCGGTGGAACCGCCTCCGCCGACCCCTGCGGCCTCCTCCGGTACCACCCGGGCGACTCGGTGACGCTGCAGTACACGGCGTCGCACCCGCACGGGTTCGCCACCTACGCGCACAACCTCGTGCGTGGCGCGACTCCGCTGCCGGCGCCGATCTCCTCGGCCGGAGCCGTCGGTCCGCTGCCGGGCGTCCACGCCGACGCCGACGCCGTCGCCGACCTGCTCGGCGTCTGCACGATCGCCGGTCTCGCGGAGACGGTCACGGTGTGGGCGACCGCGACCGACGGCTGGTCGCGGCTCGCGGGCTACGACCGCTCGGTCATCCAGGCGTTCGCCCTCGCACGGGAGGGGGCCTAGCGGCGCGAGCGAACGCGGGGCGGCCGGCCGCACCTGCCGGCCGCCCCGCTCAGGAGAGCTCGACGACGGCGTCGCCGACGCTGATCGTGCCGTCGGTGAGGATGTCGGCGTTGATCCCGGCGCGGTGGGTCAGATCCTTGATGATCCCCGGCCGCGTCAGCGCCTGGAGGTGGGTGCAGGGCTCGCAGAGCTCGACGCCGTAGCACTCGACGTCGCCGACCCGAAAGCGCCTGCCGACGAGCTCGTTCAGCCGCACGCCGCGCACCGTCAGCTGGCGGCGCGTGCCGCCGGGGGGCAGCCCCACGTCCTCGACCGCCTCCGCCTCGACGAGCGTCAGCGCCTGGCCCGCCGGCGCGCCCCGCGGATGGAAGTGCCGGTCGCCCTCGAGCCCCTTGCGCGCGAGGGCCCGCACCGACTCGACCGGCCACAGCTCCGGCACGCCCCTGCGACCGAGGTGGATCGCCTCGACTGCCACCTCCGAATCATCTCAACATTTCCTGAGGATCGCAGCGGCAGCAGCACCCGTTAGAAGCGCATGGCGACGATCGAAACCACACCCAGACAGCGCGTGACCCGCGCGCCGGTTCGCGAGCGGGCGTTCCGCCGCGACGTCGGCCTCACCCCGTTGATGTTCGTCTCCGTCGGCTCCATCATCGGCTCCGGCTGGCTCTTCGGCGCCCTCTACGCCTCGCAGCAGGCGGGCCCGGCAGCGCTGCTGTCCTGGGGCCTCGGCGCCGTCTTCATGATGATCCTGGCGCTCATCCACGCCGAGCTCGGCGGCGCCTACCCGGTGTCGGGCGGCACGGCCCGCTTCCCGCACTACTCGCACGGCAGCACCGTCGGCTATGCCATCGGCTGGTTGTGGTGGCTCGGCGCCGTGACCGTGGCGCCGATCGAGGTGGAGGCCGCCCTCCAGTACTTCACCCACTACTTCTCCTGGCTCACCACCACCGCCGGCGCGCAGACCGTGCTGACCGCGCAGGGCTACGCGGCCGCCGTCGTGCTGATGGCGATCTTCACCGTCGTCAACATCATGGGCGTGCGCTGGCTGGCGCGCTCGAACACGCCGATCACGGCCTGGAAGATCGCGATTCCGGTGATCGCCATCGTGGCGCTGATGACGACGCGCTTCCACGGCTCGAACTTCCACGCCGCGGGCGGCTTCATGCCGTTCGGCTTCCACGGCGTCTTCTCGGCCATGGCGACCGGCGGCGTGATCTTCGCCTACCAGGGCTTCGAGCAGGCCGTCCAGCTCGGCGGCGAGAGCGCCAACCCCCGGCGCAACATCCCGATCGCCGTGATCGGGGCGATGGTGCTCGGCGTCGTCGTATACATGCTCCTGCAGGTCGCGTTCACGGCCGCGCTCGACCCACGCAACCTGGCCCACGGCTGGTCGAAGCTCGCCTTCAACGGCCTCGTCGGCCCGTTCGCCGGCCTCGCCACGGGCGTCGGCCTCTCCTGGCTCGCCGTCCTGCTCTACATCGACGCCGCGATCTCGCCCGGCGGCACCGGGCTGCTGTACACCGGCACGAGCGCGCGCGTGTCGTACGCGCTCGGCCACAACGGCTGGTGGCCGTCGCGGTTCAACCGGCTGTCGCTGCGGGGGATCCCGCTGCTCTCGACCTTCCTCAGCTTCGTCGTGGGCGTAATCGTCTTCCTGCCGTTCCCGGGCTGGCAGAAGCTCGTCGGCTTCATCACCGCGGCCTCGTCGCTCTCCTACGGGATGGCTGCGATCGCGCTGACGTCGCTGCGCCTGCAGGACCCGGAGCGGGAGCGGCCGTTCCGCCTGCCCCTGATGTGGGTGCTCTCGCCCTTCGGCTTCGTGGTCGCCAACCTCGTCGTCTACTGGTCGGGGTGGAGCACCGTCTGGCGCCTGATGGTGGCGCTCGCAATCGGCTTCGTCGTCTTCCTGGCCTACCGTGCGTTCGGCGACCGCTCGCGGCTGCCCCGGATCGACCTGCGCGGCGCGATGTGGCTGCCGCCGTACCTCGCGGGACTCTCCGCGATCTCCTACGTCGGCCGGTACGACGGCCGCAACCTCATCCCCTTCTGGTGGGATCTGGGCGTCGTCGCCGTCTTCAGCATCGCGATCTTCGCGCTCGCGGTCGCGCTGCGGCTCCGGCCCGAGGAGGCGAAGGACTACGTCGAGAACCTCGACCCGATGCTCGAGGAGCCGGAGCTCGACGAGGAGCGCGAGCTCGATCCGGCCGATCAGGCGCTGACGCGCGCCGGCTGAGCCGGCGACGACCAGGCGGGCGCCGGACCTCATGCGGCGCCCGCCGACGGCCGATGGACCTGACGGAGCCGGGGCCGAAAGCCCTGCAAGGGGCGACTGCGGCCGAGGGCTGATTCCGCGCGCCCGCCCCGGCTCCGCACGACGCGAGGAGGGCCGGACGGTTCGAGACAGCGACAGGGTGGCTCGACGTGCGACTATGGCTCCGGGCGTGGCAAGGTGCGGCGGATGAGGAAGTGGACGGCGCTCGTGCTCGTCGCGAGCGCGGCTGCCGGTCTGCTCGCCTCCGGCGCGGGCGCCCAGACCAGGCCGCCGCAGCAGCCGCTGCGCGTGATGATCATCTCGCACTTCACCCTCGCCGACCTCGCCCGATACGAGCGACGCGGTGCGGTGGGGCTGCTCGTGCCCGGGGTGGGCCCGACCGTGAACCGGCGTCAGGCGCTGGCCGCGCTCGTCCGCGGCGCCGTCGAGAACGCGCGCATGGGAGGCGTTCCGTCCGGGCCGCCGATCATCGGGGCCTCCGCCGTCTCGGGAAAACCGACGGGCGAGCCGCTGATCATCGTGGCGCTCCCGCCGAAGGGGCGGCCGATCCTCAACGACCGCCGCTACCCGATCGCCGTCGTGGGGCGCGGCTACCACGGGCTGCTCCTCTCGCGCACGACCCGCATCCCCGGCGTCGTCTCGGTCGTGGACATCGCGCCGACCGCGACCGGACGCGCGGGCAAGATGCTGCTGTCGAGGCCGACTCGAGACGCGGCCGGCGTTTCGAAGCGGCTGGCGGCGCGCATCGACGCGAACAACCAGCTCAAGCTGCCGGCGCTGATCGCCGTCCTCGTGCTCGTCGGCTTCCTCGGGCTCCTCCGCCCGCGCGCGGCGCTGCCGGCGCTGCCGGCCGCCTTGCTCGGGAACCTCGTGCTCGGCATCGTCGGGCCGACGAGCGTCTCGTTGCTGATCGGCAGCCTCGTCGTCGCCACCGTCGCGGGCGGGCTCGCGCTCGAACGCGTCTGCCGCACCGAGAACCGGCTGCTCGCGCTCCTCGCGCTCGTCCTGATCTCCTACCTGGTGGCCATGGCCGTCGATCCGACCTGGGTCGCGATCAACCCGCTCGGGCCGACGCAGAACTCGCGCTTCTTCGGGATCGGCAACCAGGTCGAGACCCTGCTGCTCGCTCCCGTGCTCGCCGGGGCGGCCCTCGCCGGCCGCCGTTTCGGCCCGCTCGGGTTCATCGGGTTCGGCGCCCTCGGGCTCGTGACGGTCGCCGACAACAGCTTCGGCGCGGACGGCGGCGGCGCCATCGTGCTGGCCGTCGGCCTCGCGGTGCTCGGGAGCCGGCTCGCGCGGTTCCGCGGGCGAGGGCTCGCGACGCTGCTGGCGGCGGGGGCCGCAGCCGTGCTCGCCCTGATCCGGTTCGACGAGCGGACCGGGGCGCCGAACCATCTCCAGAGCGCGTTCTCGAACGGCTTCTCGGGCTTCCTCGAGGTCGCTCGCAACCGGGTGCCGCTCGCGTACGAGCCGGCGTTCCACCAGTGGCCCTACGTCGGCCCGTTCCTGCTCGCCTTCGCCGTGGTCGCCGTCGTCGCGCTCCGCGGGCGGCAGACGCCGGGGCGGCGCGACCTCCTGCTGGCCACCGTCGCGGCGCTCGCCGCGTCGCTGCTGGTGAACGACTCCGTCGCCTACGAGCTGGTCGGCGGGGTTGCCACGCTCGTCGCCGTCGGCTGCTCGCGGTTCGCGTACGCACCGCTGCGGCGGCCGGCGATCGCGAACCCGTTCGCCGTTCCGGCTCCGCAGATCCTCGTGCCGGAGTCGCCCGGCGAGTAGTCGCAGTTCTTCAAGAAACGCTATTGAACCCTCAATACGGCGGTAGGAGAATCGCGGTGTGGCCTTTCGTCGCACCCACGCGCTCGCCGTCGCCGCTCTCGCAGGGCTGACGCTCGTCGCGGCGGGCTCGGCGCTCGCTCACGCACCGCCGGCCGGCCTGCACGTGGAGCTGCCGGCCGCCGCCGCGGTCGACGCGCTGCCGCCGGCGACGCCAGGCGAAGAACACTCGTACGACTGGCCCCTCCGCCCGTTCGACCGCCCGCACCCGCTGCGCGGCGGCTTCGGCGACCCGCGCTTCGGCCGCGTCCAGCGCAACTTCCACTTCGGCGTCGACATCCCCGCTCCGGACTGGACGCCCGTGTACGCGGTGGCGGCGGGGACGGTTTATCTCGAGCCGGACCACGTGGACGTGCTCACGCACGTGGCGGTGCGGCACTCGAGCGGCTTCTCGTACTGGCACATCCTCCCCGCCGTACACGAGCACGCCTTCGTCCGGAGACACGCGCTGCTCGGCGTGGTCTCGCCCACCTGGCACCACCTCCACTTCGGCGAGTTCCGCGGGGGCAGCTGGCTGAATCCGCTCCGCCCGGGGGCGCTGACGCCGTCGGCGGCGCCGACGCGCCCGCAGATCCAGGAGCTCTCGGTCGCTCCCGCCGACGACGGCACCGGCAGCGACCGGGTGGACGTGATCGTCGACGCATTCGCCGCTCCGCGTGCGCCGCCTCCCCCGCCCTGGCAGGACGCGCGAGTCGTGCCGGCGCTGATCCGCTGGCGCCTTCTGGCCG
The DNA here is from genome assembly GCA_039648875.1 of Actinomycetota bacterium. Classification (GTDB taxonomy): domain Bacteria; phylum Actinomycetota; class Thermoleophilia; order Gaiellales; family Gaiellaceae; genus Palsa-739. The sequence goes on along the minus strand of JBBWZD010000141.1, from coordinate 15,332 downwards.
GGACGACCCCGATCTCCGGGTGGAGGGAGGTCGTCGACTTCCGCAACTTCATCCCGCCGAACCGGTTGTTCGGCGACGTCTACGCACCCGGCACGGCCTCGAACGCGCCCAATCGTGCGGGGCACTACCTCTTCTACCTGGCGCGCGACTGGGACCCGGACACGCTGCCGCCCGGGACGTACGTGGTGCAGGTCCAGGTCGTGGGCTCGCGCGGCGCCGTCGCGACCGCCGGAGCCGAGCTCAGCGTGGCCGGTACCCCGACGGCCGTCCACGCCGCGGTCCCCGGCTGAGCGGACGCTAGTGCCGGGGGCGCCGCGCGTGCCGGTGCGGCCGGTGCCGCCCGGGAAGGTGCGGGTGCGACCGCCACGGCCGGAGTGCGTAGAGGGTGGAGTAGCCGTGGAACAGCAGCTCCATGCCGTTGCCGGAGACGGGGACGTAGTCGCCGTGCCTGAACCTGATCAGGACCCGGCCGCTGCGGGCATCGACCCCGACGATCCGGTGGGCGAAGCTGCCGGCGTAGGCGACGCCGGCGACGACGACCGCGGCGCCCGAGATCGGCCCGCCAGTGCCGACCCGCCAGAGGATCCGCCCGCTCGCCGCCGAGACGCCGTAGAAGAGGCCGCTGTAGGCGCCGAAGAAGACGCGTCCGCCCCAGACGGCCGGGGACGAGTAGACGTACGAGCCGGTCGAGATGCGCCAGAGGTAGCGCCCGCCGGTGGAGAAGGCGGTGAGCGAGTTCCCGTCGGACGAGGGCACGAAGACGCGGCCGGCGGCCACCGCGGGCGTCCCGTAGACCCGGCCGTTCACCGTGCGCACCCAGCGGGTCGCGCCGCTCCACGCGGAGACCGCCCAAATGCGCCCGCCGTAGTCGCCGATGAAGAGCCTCCCGCCGAGGAGCGAGGCGCTCGATGTGATCTTCGCTCCCAGCTCCCGCGACCAGCGGAGCCGGTGTCTGCGCAGGTCGAGCGCGTAGAGGCGGCCGTTCCAGGCGCCGAAGTAGTCGACGCCGTCGCGGACGATCGGCGACGACTCGATGGGCGAGCCGACGTGGTAGCTCCAGCGGCGCCGGCCGCTCGAGCGGTCGAGCACGAACACGTCCCCGCCGAGCGTGTGGTAGACGAGGTCGCCGCCCACCACCGCCGGCGAGGACGCCATCGAGGCGTGCGGCGTGTCGTGCCGCCACGCGACGGCTCCCGTTCCCATCGCGATGGCGCGAACGGTGGCCCGCGCGTTGCCGATGTACGCGACGCCGTCGAAGACGACCGCCGGGAACTCCAGCAAGCCGCCGAGCGACACGGCCCAGACCGAGCGGAACGGCGGCCGCAACCGGATGTGCGGTTGCGCCTGCGTCCGCGTGGCCGTCGCGCCGTACAGCGGCCACTGCAGCTCGGAGCGGTAGATCCGGATCGTCGCCTTGTGCGACCTCGCGAAGCGCTCGAGGATCGTGCGGCTGCCGAAGCCGGGCGCCGAGACGGTCACGTTCAGCGGCCGCCGCCACGGGACGCCGATGTGCGCGCTGCCGTGCCGGTCCGTGCGTGCGCTCCGGCCCGAGAGGCGCACGAGCGCATGCGGCACGCGCAGCCAGCGGTCGCCGTCGACCACCGTCACGACGAGGCGCGCGGGCTTGCGGGCGGTCGCTCGGTGCCGCAGTCCGCGGTGCGCCGCGGGCTTGCGCGAGGGCGGCGCCGGCGCCGACCTGCCGCTGGTGCCGCCGCCGGCGCAGGCAGCGGCAAGCCCGGCCAAGGCGAGCAGCAGGGCGACGAGAAGGCGGCGCTCGTACACGCCGGCGGTTCTGGAGCGTCTTCCGCGGACGGCTCCACGCTAGCGGCGCCGGCGGCCGATGCCGCAGCGATCCGCAAACCGCGCGGCCGTTTCTGCAGAAGTGGCAGTCAGGCAGGGATTGCGACGAGGGAGGATGGATGTCCAAGAAGCTGGTGCTCGGCGGCGTGGCCGCGATCGCACTGGCCGCCTCGGCGGCCGCCGCGTACGCCGCCGTCGCGGGTGGACCGGTGATGGGAGCCAGCTCGAAGCTCGGCCGGCCGGCCTTTCTCGGCTACTACGACGGCCACAAGGACACGTACCTCAATACCGACGTCTCGAGCCGCGCCGAGGCAAGGGCGATGCACGTCAACTACTCGGCGCGCATCGGCAGGGTGAAGGGGCTGCCGGAGATCTACCTCGTGCAGGGGCGGCACGCTGGCGGGCAGCTCGCGATCTTCGGCTCCGAGCCGGGCGAGCCCGACTATTCGCCGCTCTGGTCGGAGACGATCCTCAACTGGAAGGCGGGCGTGAAGCCCGTCGTGATCACGAGCGACACGCAGATCAACAGGATCGAGAAGACCGGGAAGCTGACCGAGCACGACGGGCACGTCGTGCTCAACTGCCCGATCGTCAAGGTCGGCTGAGGCGGTGCAGCCCGCGGAGGGGCGGCCGAGCGGCCGCCCCTCCGCGCCGCGGGCGGACGAGGTCTCGCCGATGCGGCGCGGAGGCCGCCCGCCTGGGATCATCGGACGATGAGCGCAGCGGCGATCGGCGCGGACGGGGTGCTCGTGCTCGCGGGAGCGAGGGTCTTCCCGCTCGTCCTCACGAAGGGGCCTCCCCCCGGGCGGCCGGCGCCGAGCGGGCGCGACGGCCTCGCCGAGGTGGCCGACGCGGGCATCGCGCTCGTCCGGACCGGGATCGGCGACTGGAACCTCCGTCGGCTGGCGGCGCAGCTCTCCGCCGAGCGCGCGCTGCTCGACGCCGTGCAGGCGCACGGGCTGCACGCGTGGTCCTGGCTCGGCTCCGCCGCAGACCTTCCCGCCCGTGCCGCGGGCCAGCCGCCGTCGCCGCAGGAGCGGCTGCTGGCAAGGCTCGCGGACGGCCTGCAGGGCCACCCCGCCCTCGCGGCCTACAAGGGAATCGACGAGCCGGCCAACCCCTTCCGCGGCACCAAGGTCCTGCCGCCCGCCGGGATGACCCGCGCGTACACGCGCCTGAAGGCGATCGACCCCTCGCATCCGGTCGTGGTGATCCAGGCACCGCTCGGCACCGCCGCGCGCCTCGCGCGGTACCGCTCGACCTTCGACATCACGGGCGCGGACATCTACCCAGTGTCCTATCCGCCCGGCGTCCACGCGGGAAGCGCGAATCGCGACCTCAGCGTCGTGGGGGACGTGACCCGAAAGATGGTCGCAGCCGCGGGCGGGAAACCGGTCTGGACGACGCTCCAGGTCGCGTGGAGCGGCACCGTGCCCTCGCAAGCACACCCGCACGTCGTGCCGCGCTTTCCGAGCCTCCACGACGAGCGCTTCATGGTGTACCAGGCGATCGTGAGCGGCGCGCGCGGCCTCGTCTTCTTCGGCGGCCACCTCACCCAGGTCGCATCGCCGGCCGACGCGGAGGCGGGCTGGAACTGGACGTTTTGGGACCGCGTCCTGGGGCCGCTCGTGCGCGAGCTCAGCTCGACGGCAGTACACCCCGCCCTGGTGGCGCCCGCGGCGCACGCTGCGGTCAGGGCCGGCGCACGGGACGTGCAGCTCGTCACCCGCACCGACGGGACGTTCCTCTACGTCATCGCCGTCAGGCGCGGCGCCGCCACGAGCCTCGTCACCTTCCGGGGGCTGCCGAGGAGGCACGACGGCTCGCCGATCGGCGGCGGCGAGGCGCTCTTCGAGTACGTCCAGCGGCCGCTGCCCCCGCCGCTCCGGACGGGGCGGCAGGCGTTCAGGACGGTCGAGGCCGGCGGGGGCAGCTTCCGCGACTGGCTCGGTCCGCACGACGCGCGCGTCTACCGCTTCCCGCTCTGACGTCGCCCTCTCACAGGCGGATCCGGAACGTGCGGCGCCAGACGCTGCCGCCGGGCCCGGCGGCGTCGACGCGCACCCGGGCCGTGACCCGACCGCGCACGCGGCCCCGGTAGCGGACCTGCGCGAGACCCGCGGTTCGCGGCAGCAGCTCGCGCGAGGCCGCGAGCAGCCTTGCGACCACACGGCTCCCGCGCCGCAACGTGACGTGCAGGCGCCCGCGCTGCAAGGTCTCGGTGACGTTGCCGAGGTTGGCCAGCGCCGGCTCGAGCAGGCGGAACCGACCCGCCCGCCGCACGTGCAGGGCGCGCAGCTCGAGACGGCGCACGATCGCGCCCGGGACGCGGACGTCCACCAGCACCCCGACCCGCATCAGCACCGCGACGCGCCCGGTCGCCGCCGGCCGGGTGCTGGCGAGCACGAGGGCGGGGTGGTCGCCGGGGCCGGCTCGAGCGGGGGCGCGCGACGAGACGCTGAGCGAAGCCGTCGCGCCCGGCTGGAGCGTGAGCCGTCGAGGCTCGAGCGTGAGCCAGGCCGCCGCGTCGCCGGCGTGCGAGCCTGCAGCGACGATCTGCGGCCGCCCGCGCAGGCTCAGGGTGAAGCCCGCCGGCGCCACCTCGACTACGGCGGGGGCGCTGCCGCGGTTCGTGAGGCGGATCGACTGCCGTGCCGTGCCGAGAAGCGTGATGCGGGCCGGCGACGCCGAGAGCGAAGCCGGCGGACGCGCCGCGCCCGCGCTCGCGCCCGCCGAGGCGGGCGCGAGCAGGAGCACAGAGCCCGCAAGGACCAGGCGCAGGGCGCGGGTCATCAGCGGCCGATCACCGTGAACGTGACGGTCGCGGTGTACCGACCGGCTGCGACCACCGGCAGCGGCGAGGAGAAGCCGAGGCTCGCGGGCCAGACGTCGCCGGCGGCCGCGCTCTGCGCCGCGGTGGTACCGACGAGCAGGTCGGCCGTGGGCGCGATGGGCAGCGGAGCCAGCGCACCCCCGGCGAGCGCCCCGCCGAGCTGTGCGCCGGACGGCGCGGTGCTGGAGAGCGCGAGAGGCAGGTCGGCGGGAGTGAACGCCGAGCGGTGCACCGTCAGCGCGTAGCCCGTGGCGTTGTTGCTCAGCACGGTGACCCGCTCCGACACGGGCGCAGGCGTCTCGCCCGCCGCGGCGGAGCCGAAGCCGACGCTCGACCGCTCGAGCGCGATGGTCAGGAGCGGCTGAACCTGGATGTCGACGGCGGCGCCCTGCGAGACGCCCGTGCCGGCAGGCGGCAGTGCCGTGCCGCATGTGGCTGCCGGCGAGGCCGCATTGCGCGGTGCGGGTGGGCCGCTCGCAAAGTCGGCGGCGTTGACGTCGGTGTCGGCGCAGCCGGCGCCGCCCCGCAGCGCGGCCGTCGTGTTGCCGAGGGCGGGAGCAGGCCCACTGCCCTCGTAGTCGGTCGCGGAGCCGTAGCCGACGAGGTCGACGACCGCGGGACTGGCGGAGCAGCTCCCGGCGGTGGCGCCGCAGGAGAGCGCGGTGGCGTCGTGCGCGACCGCGACCTTGCCGCCGGAGGCGGCGAGGTTGGTCGTGCCGGTGGCGTCGGGCGGGGGCAGCGTGGCGCCGACGGCCCCGGCCGAGGCGAGCTGGACGAGGAAGTAGTGCCCAGGTGCGACGGATCCGGAGAGCGAGGTCGGCTGCCACGTCGTGCCGCTCGACGTCGCGTACTGCACCGTCCAGCCGGTCAGGTCCACGGCCGCGCTGCCCCGGTTGAATAGCTCGACGAAGTCGTTCGCGTAGGTGGCCCCGGAGTTGCCGCCGCCGGCGTAGACCTGGCTGACGACGAGGCCGTTCGAGGCGCCGTGCGCGGCCGGGGCGGCCAGCAGCAGCGCGGACAGGAGGAGCAGGGCGAGGAGACGGGCTCGATGCATGCGGGCTCCGATCGGAGAGGGGGTTGACCCTCTCTTGGTAGCCGCCGCCGCGCGCGGGCGAAAGTGTCCTTTTGCAAGTTGACACGCAATCGCCACACCCGCGGCGGCCGAGCGTCTTACCGGCTTCTCACCTGACGGGGCACACTGTGCGTGCATGCTCGTGCTCGTTGCAGACGACGACCGCGCGGTGCGCGAGGCGCTGGAGCGGGCCCTGCAGCTCGCGGGCTACGAGGTCGAGCTGGCAGGGGACGGCGACTCGGCCCTCGCCGCGATCGAGCAGCGGACGCCGGACGCCGCCGTGCTCGACGTGATGATGCCCGGCTACGACGGGCTCGACGTCACGCGGCGCCTGCGGCGGGAGGGGAACCGCATCCCGGTACTCCTCCTGACGGCGCGCGATGCCGTCGGCGATCGAGTCGAGGGCCTCGATGCCGGAGCAGACGACTACCTGCCGAAGCCGTTCGCGCTCGAGGAGCTGCTCGCGCGCCTGCGCGCCCTGCTGCGCCGGACGAGCGAGCAGGAGCCGGCGGACTCGTTCCGCTTCGCCGATCTCTCCTTCGACCTCGGCTCGATGGACGCGCGGCGCGGCGGCCGCCGGTTCGAGCTGACGACGACCGAGGCGCACCTGCTCGAGCTGTTCATGCGGAACCCCCGCCAGGTGCTGCCGCGGCCGCTCATCTACGAGCGCGTGTGGGGCTACGACTTCAGCCACTCCTCGAACGCGCTGGACGTCTACGTCGGCTACCTGCGCCGCAAGACCGAGGCCGGAGGCGAGCCGCGGCTGATCCACACGGTGCGCGGCACCGGCTACGTGCTGCGCGAGCCGTGACGCTGCGGCTTCGGCTGACGATCGTCGCCGCGGCGGTCGTGGCGATCGTCGTCGCCGCAGCGTCGCTGGCCGTGTACTTCCTCGTGCGCCACGACCTGCGCCGCGAGGTCGACGTCGGGCTGAAGAAGCACGCGGCGATCATCCAGCACGACCCTCGCGACGCCTACCACGGCTCGCCGGAGCTGACCGGCGACTTCGTCCAGCTCGTCGACGCCTCGGGAGCGCCGGTACCGCCGTTCGCCGGCGCCGGCACCCTGCCCGTCGACGCCTCCACGCGCGCCGTCGCCTCCGGCAAGCGCTCCACCTACTTCATCCGCGACACCGAGATCCAGGACATCCACGTCCGCGAGGTGGTGGCCCCGCTTCCTGCGCCCTTCGGCGCGGTCATGGTCCTCCGCCGGCTCGACAGCGTCGACCACGAGCTGCACCGGTTGCAGCTCATCCTGCTGCTCGTCTCGCTCGGCGGCGTGGGCGTCGCCGCCGCCGCGGGGGCGCTCGTCTCGCGCGCCACGCTCGCTCCGGTGCGGCGCCTGACGTCGGCGGCCGAGCGCATCGCGCGGACGCGCGACCCGAGCGAGCGAGTGCCGGAGGGCGGCCGCGGCGAGCTCGCGCGCCTCGGCGGCGCGTTCAACACGATGCTCGCGGCCCTCGGCGAGGCGATCGAGACGCAGCGGCGCTTCGTCGCGGACGCGTCGCACGAGCTGCGCACGCCGCTCACGAGCATCCAGACGAACATCGAGGTGCTGAAACAGCAGGAGCGGCTCGGCGCCGAGCAGCGGCAGCGGCTGCTGGACGACCTCGAGCGGGAGGCGCACGAGATGCGGAACCTCATCACCGGTCTGCTGGAGCTGGCGCGCGGCGAGGACCCGCGGCTCGAGCGGACGGAGGTGCAGCTGGACGAGCTCGTGGAGGCGGCGGTGGACCGCGCGCGGGCGCGCTTCCCGCAGCTCGACTTCCAGGCGCGGCTCGAGCCGACGCTCGTCGAGGGATCGCCCGAGCGGCTGGAGCGAGCCGTCTGGAACCTGCTCGAGAACGCGGGCAAGTGGAGCAGCCGCGGCGCGACGGTCGAGGTGACGCTCGAGCAGGGCGAGCTGCGGGTGCGCGACCACGGCCCCGGCATCGCGCCGGACGACCGCGCGCACGTCTTCGACCGCTTCTACCGTGCGCCGGCGGCGCGGTCGCTGCCCGGCTCCGGGCTCGGGCTCGCGATCGTCCGGGAGGTCGCCGAGGCGCACGGCGGCACGGTCTCGGCCGAGGAGGCCCCCGGCGGCGGCGCGCTCCTGCGCCTGCGCGTCGCGGGCGCGAGAGCCGCGCGACGCAGCGCAGCCAGAACCGGTCGGCGATGATCGAGGGCGACTCGAGCTCTTAGGGTTGCCTCATCTCGCTCTGGTGAGATGGGTGAGCATCATCGTTCCCTCCTAACCCGGCCGACGCAGTCGGCGTCGACTGCACCGCTCGCAGCCCGGCACCCCCTCGCACCCCTGGCGAGGAGGTGCCGGGCGAGCCGGCCGGGGCAGGGACGATCAGCGGCGGCGGCGGCGGAAGAAGCCGGCGCGCTCGACGAGCTCCGGATCGTCGCTCTCCGGATCGGCGGCGAGATCCTGCTCCCACGGGTCGAGCGGTGGGCCGTCCTCGGTCGTCTCGCCGGGGCCGTGGTCGTCGGTCGCCTCGGCTTCGGCCGCGGCCGGCTCCTCCTCGATCGCCGCCGGTCCCTCGCCGGTCTCGTCGGCGGCGGCCTCGGGCTCGGTCTCCGGAGCGGGCTCGTCGGCGACCCCGACGACGGTGAGCGCCTCGGGCTCCTCGGGCTCCTCCGCTTCCTCGGCCTCCACCGCCTGCGCGGGCTCGGGCTCGGGCTCCGGAGCCGCCCACAGGGAGGCGGCCGGCTCGAGGTACCCGGCGGGCTCGGCGGCCGCGGGGGGCGGCGCCGCCCCGGTCGCGGGCGAGACGAAGCGCCCGCGCGTGCCGAGCCATTCGGAGACGGCGACGACCAGGAACGCCCCGGCCATCAGCGCGACGACCACCTCCGCCCGGAAGTGCGCGACCCCCGCGACGACCGCGACGGCGACGATGAGCGCAGCCTCGAACGCCAGCCGGAGGACGACGATCGGCATCTCGCGGCGCGGCGCGTCGTAGCGAAGGCTCGACCACGCAGGCTCCGGCGGGCCCCCGAGCCCGATCTCCCGCAGCGCGCGCAGGTCGTTGCGCAGCGCGTCGGCGTCGCGGCGGAAGACCTCGACGGACTCGAGCGCCCGCAGCGACGCGTCGAGCTGTGCCGCGTGCCGGTAGAAGGAGTCGAAGGCGAGCCTGACCGCCTCCTGGTCGTACCCCTGCTCCGCGATCGGCAGCTCGTCGATCCGCGGCAGCGGGCCCCGGGGCGCGTCGGGGGAGGGCCAGGCGTCGTGGCTCATGGGCAACAGTATGCGGTCCTCACCGGAGCACGCTCAGTTCCTGGGGGAACTCCGGCAGGAGGTCCTCTGCGGCCTCCGCGCGGTGCCCGGGGTGGAGGGGGACCACGACCCGGATCCTGCCGCCGCGGACGAAGCCGACCCGCTCGGGCCCGAGGTCGAGCGGCTCGTAGGAGCCGGCGAAGGCGTCGGGATGCTCCGCCCGCAGGCGCAGCACACGGCGGATCAGGTGGAGCTTCAGCGTGTCGTGCGTCGTCGGCTCGGTCTGCGCGCGCCGGCGGCGCTGCCAGTCCACGGGCCGCCGGTTGTCGGGGTCGACGAGGTTCAGCGACCAGAACTCGTCGCCCTGGTAGACGTCGGGCACCCCCGGCGACGTGAGCCGCAGCAGCAGCGCCCCGAGCGACGCGTGCTCGCCGGCGGCTGCGACCTCGTGCACGAAGGGCTCGAAGTCGTCGAGGAACTCCTGGTTCTCGTACAGGCCCCGCACGAAGCGCGCGGCCCGCTGCTCGTGGCGCTCGTCCGGCTCGAGCCAGCTCGTGTTGCGCTTCCCCTCGCGAAGCGCCTTCTCGAGGTAGCGCTCGAGCCTCAGCGGCACGATCGGCCACGCCCCGACGAGCGTCTGCCAGACGAGGTACTCCTCGTTCGGGTCGTCCATCGCGCCCGCGAGGCCTCGCCAGCGGCGGACGCGCTCCGCCCACCGCTCGGGCATGCCGGCGAGGGCGCCGATGCGCGCCCGCACGTCGCCCGCACGCTTCGTGTCGTGCGTCTGCGAGGCGAGGAGCTGCAGCGGGTGGCGCGCCAGTCGCTCGAGCGCGGAGCGGTGGAACTCGTCCGGCGAGAGCGAGAAACGGCCGGGGTCGCCCCCGACCTCGTTGAGCGCAGTGAGCCGGAACCAGCGGTAGAACGCGGTGTCCTCGACGCCCTTCGCCGTCACCGCCCCGGTCGTCTGCTGCCAGCGCACGACGAACTCGTCGAGCGACGGCGAGCGCTCCCCCTCCAGCAGGAGGACGCGGCGCAGATCCTCCGGGAGCGGCTCCGCCGCGCGGCGGTCCTCGTCGTCGACGCGGCCCGACTCCGGCTCGACGTACGTGCGGTACACCGCGAGCGCCGCAGCCGCCTCGGCGAGCCGCGGGTGGTCGTACAGGCTGCGCAGCCGCTCGAGCTCCTGAGCGAACGTCGCCCGAGCGACCTCGAGCTTCGCCTCCCGCGCGACGTCCGCGAAGCCGCGGCGCTCTCCGGTGAGCTCCGCGTACAGCTCGGTGAGCGGCTCCTCGCCCGCGGGATCGACGAACAGCGCCGTCGCGTCGTTCGCGAACTCGTAGCCCGTCGTGCCGTCGACGGGCCAGTCGCGCAGCGGCTCGCCCGGCTCCAGGATCTTCTCGACCCACACGTGGTCGACGCCTCGCTCCCGCAGCCGCTCGAGGTACTCGCGCGGGTTCGCGAGCCCGTCGGGGTGGTCGATGCGGAGCCCGTCGACCAGCCCCTGCTCCACGAGCTCGAGCACCTTGGCGTGCGTGGCCTCGAACACCTCGGGATCCTCGACCCGCACGCCCGCGAGCTCTCCGATGTCGAAGAAGCGGCGGTACCAGCCCGACGTGGGATCCCAGTCGAAGAACTCCTCGCGCAGCCGCCGGTCGCTCCAGAAGCGGTTCTGCTCCTCGTCGGCCGCCATGTGGTTCGGCACCACGTCGAGCACGACTCCCAGCCCCGCCTCGTGCGCTGCCGCGCACATCGCGCGGAACTCCGTCTCGCCGCCGAGCTCCGCGGAGATGCGGGTCGGGTCGACGACGTCGTAGCCGTGAGTCGAGGCGTGCCTCGCCTGGAGCGAGGGCGAGAGATAGAGGTGCGAGACGCCGACCTCCCGCAGGTACGGCACGGCGACCTCGCGCACGTCGCGAAAGCCGAACTCGCCGGTGAGCTGAAGCCGGTACGTGCAGCGGAAGTCAGGCACGCCGGAGGAGCATCAGCGAGCGATCCTGCACGTCCACGCGGGCGCGAGCGGCGAGGACGCCCGGCGGCGCGGCCTCCCCCGTCGCGAGCTCGAGCTCCCAGCGCGCGCCGAAGCGCCGCGTCGGCAGCGTGAACGTGACGGCCTCCAGGCTCGCGTTGAAGAGGAGCAGGAAGGAGTCGTCGACGATCTCCTCCCCCTCTGGACCCCGCGACGGGATCTCGGCGCCGTTCAGGAAGACGCCGAGGGTGCGGGCGTCCGGGCGCTGCCAGTCGCGCTGCGTCATCCGGCGCCCGTCGGTGCGGAACCACCACACGTCGGGCAGGCCCGAGCCGCGCGCCTCCGTCCCCGTCAGGAACGTCGAGCGGCGGAAGACCGGGTGCTCGTGACGCAGCCGGATCAGCCTCTGCACGAACTCCCGCAAACCGGTGTCGGCAGCGTGCCAGTCGAACCACGACAGCTCGTTGTCCTGGCACCACCCGTTGTTGTTGCCGCGCTGCGTGCGGCCCAGCTCGTCGCCGCCCAGGAGCATCGGCACGCCCTGCGAGAGCAGCAGCGTCACGAGGAAGTTCCGCTGCTGCCGCGCCCGGTCGGCGTTCACCTGCGGATCGTCGGTCTCGCCCTCGACGCCGTGGTTCCAGGAGCGGTTGTCGTCGGTGCCGTCGCGGTTGTCCTCCCCGTTCGCCTCGTTGTGTTTGTCGTTGTAGGAGACGAGGTCGCGCAGCGTGAAGCCGTCGTGTGCGGTGACGAAGTTGATCGACGCTGACGGCGTGCGGCCGTCGGACTGGTAGAGGTCGCTCGAGCCCGTGAACCGCGAGGCGAACTGCGCCACGTTCGCCTGCGCGCGCCAGAAGTCGCGGACCGTGTCGCGGTAGATGCCGTTCCACTCCGCCCAGAGCACGGGGAAGTTGCCCACCTGGTAGCCGCCGGGGCCGACGTCCCACGGCTCTGCGATCAGCTTCACCTGCGAGAGCATCGGATCCTGGTGGATCGTGTCGAAGAACGCCGACAGGCGGTCGACCTCGTAGAACTCGCGCGCCAGCGCCGACGCCAGGTCGAAGCGGAAGCCGTCGACGTGGCACTCCCCGACGAAGTAGCGGAGCGAGTCCATGATCAGCCGCAGCACCGACGGGTGCACGGGGTTGAGCGAGTTGCCCGTGCCGGTGAAGTCCATGTAGAACCGAGGCGTCTCGGGCACCAGCCGGTAGTAGGACGTGTTGTCGACGCCCCGGAACGAGAGCATCGGGCCGAGGTGGTTGCCCTCGGCCGTGTGGTTGTAGACGACGTCGAGGATCACGTCGATGCCCGCCCGGTGCAGTGCCTTGACCATGCCCTTGAACTCCCGCACCTGCTCGCCGCGGCTTCCGGTCGCCGCGTAGAGGGCATGCGGTGCCAGGAAGCCGATCGAGGAGTAGCCCCAGTAGTTCGTCAGGCCGTGGTCGTGGAGGAAGCCCTCGTCGGCGATGTGGTGGATCGGCAGCAGCTCCACCGCGGTGACGCCGAGCTCGCGCAGGTGCTCGAGCGCCGGCTCCGAGGCGAGGCCGGCATACGTGCCGCGCAGGTCCTCGGGGACGCCCGGGTGCTGCTCGGTGAAGCCCTTCACGTGCACCTCGTAGATCACGGTGTCCGACCAGGAATGGCCCGGGGCGCGGTCGCCCTCCCAGTCGAACCCCGGGTCCACGACGACGCACTTCGGGATCGCGTCGGCGTCGTCCTCGTCGTCCGGCTCGAGGTCGGCGTTCTCGTCGAGGCCCGGCACGTACGGGAGGGTGTTCGCGGCGCTCCAGTCGACCGGCCCCTCGACCGCCTTCGCGTAGGGGTCGAGCAGGAGCTTGCTCGGGTTGAACCGGTGCCCGGAAGCCGGCTCGTACGGGCCGTGCACCCGGTAGCCGTACCGCTGCCCGGGGCCGACGCCGCGGACGTAGCCGTGCCAGTTGAACGCGGTGCGCTCGGTCAGCTCGACCCGCGTCTCGCGGTCGTCTGCGTCGAACAGGCACAGCTCCACGCGCTCGGCGTGCTCGGAGAAGAGCGAGAAGTTCGTCCCCTCCCCGTCCCAGGTCGGGCCGAGCGGGAACGGCCTGCCGGGCCAGGCCTCCATCAGCGACGCAGCTCCACGCGTCGCGCGCGGAAGTCGGCGACGAGCTCCACGTCGCCGCGCCGCAGGCGGAGCACCTGCGCGCCGTCGTCCACCTCCGCGTGGAGCTCCCGCGGCAGCCGCGCGCGCAGCTCGAGCAGCTCGCGGTAGAGGGGGTCGGGCTCGCGCGGTGCGAGCTTGGAGCGCAGGAAGGTCTCGACGGCCTGCGGATCGGGGACGTCCTGGCCGGCGAACGCGGCGAACGCCTGGAACTCGCGCCTGCGGCCGGTGCGGGTCGCCTCCGCGATCTCGGGATCGACGTGGTCGGTGAAGAACTGGAAGGGGTTCTCCTCGAGGTACTCCTCCCCCATGAAGAGCAGCGGCGTGCAGGGCGAGAAGAGCGTCACGGCCGCCGCGACCCGCAGCGCGTCGGGGGGCAGCCGGTCGCCGAGGGCGCGGTTGCCGACCTGGTCGTGGTTCTGCGCGCAGACGACGAGGCGGCGCGCGTCGCGCCCGCGCCCCTGCAGGTCGTCGGCGAGGGCGGCGAGCGAGCCGTAGTCGCCGTAGTAGCCGTCGTGCTCGCCGGTGAGGAGCACGTGGAGCTCGTGGTGCGAGCGGTCGGCCCACTGGGCGTCGTGGCCCCACTCGTCGATCGGCCGCCAGTCGTCGACCTCCATCTCGGAGATCACGAGCGCCCGCGGCGCGGCGCTGCGGACCCGCGCGGCGAGCTCGGCGCAAATGTGCTCGGGCGAGTCGTCGAAGATGGCGTGCACCGCGTCGAGGCGGAGCCCGTCGAGGTGGTAGTCCCGCACCCACTGCTCCGCATTCTGGATCGCCCACTCGCGCACGCCCCGCTCGCCGTAGTCGATCGCGTCGCCCCAGAAGGTCTCGTGCCGGCTCGTGAAGTAGGGGGCGAACGCGCGCAGCGCCTCGTTGCCGGGGCCGACGTGGTTGTAGACCACGTCGAGCAGCACGGCGAGCCCCTCCCCGTGCGCGGCGTCGACGAGGCGCGCCAGCCCGGCGGGGCCGCCGTACGCACGGTGCGGCGCGTACGCGTACAGGCCGTCGTAGCCCCAGCCGCGCTCGCCCGGAAACGTGGCGACCGGCATCAGCTCGACCGCGGTGACCCCGAGCTCCCGCAGGCCGCGCAGCCGCGGCACGACCCCGTCGAAGGTGCCTTCGTCCGAGAAGGTGCCGACGTGCAGCTCGTAGATCACGAGCTCGTCCAGCGAGACGCCCTGCCAGGCGTCGTCCGTCCACGCGAAGCCCGCCGGGTCGACGATCGCCGCCGGGCCGCGCACCCCGTGCGGCTGGGCCCGCGAGCACGGGTCGGGATACGTCTCGGCGCCGTCGACGACGAGCAGGTACTCGTCCCCGTCGGTCGCGGGAAAGCGCGCCTCGTACAGCCCGTCGCCCGCGGGCTCGAGCTCGTGCCGGCCGTCCGCGAGATCGACCGCGAGCGAGCGTGCGGCCGGCGCCCAGACCCGCAGCTCCACGCTGCCGCCCCCGAGCGGGACCGCGCCGAGCCGCCGCCTCAACGGTTCTCTCCCCTCACCCGGCAACGGCATGGCGGTACCCGCGGCGCTGTCCGCGAATCCTCCGCCTACCGGCCGACGGCGTAGCCCTGCATGCCGCGCGGGTTCGCGGCGGCCTTCAGCTGGCCGTCGGGCTCGCGGCCGGCGGCGCTGACGCGGCCCAGCGACCACGCCGGCGACACCTGGACCTCGTGCCCGCGGGCGCGGAGACCGGCGAGCGTCGCGTCGCCGGCGCGCTCCTCGACCGCGACATGCCGCCGCTTCGTCGCCCGCGGGTAGAACGAGCTCGGGAACGCCTCGGTGTGGTGGTTCGGAGCATCGATGGCCGCCTGCAGGTCCATGCCGAAGTGGACGTGCGCCAGGAAGACCTGCAGCGTCCACTGGTCCTGCTGGTCGCCGCCGGGCGTCCCGAGCGCGAGCACGGGCTCGCCGTCCCGCGCGACGAGTGTCGGCGACAGCGTCGTGCGCGGGCGCTTGCCCGGCTCGAGCGAGTTCGGCAGCCCCTCCTCGAGCCAGAACATCTGCGCGCGGGTGCCGAGGCAGAAGCCGAGCTCCGGAATCACCGGCGCGCCCCAGAGCCAGCCGCCGCTCGGCGTCGCGGCGACCATGTTCCCCCAGCGGTCGACCACGTCGAGGTGGACGGTGTCCCCGCGTGTGGGCTCGCCGACGCCGGGAGCAAGCGCGAACACCTCGGCCGGTTGGGCGAGACGCGGCTCGCGGCCCCCCGGCGAGCCCGGGCGCAGCTCCGGAGACGAGTCGTCCTCTACGAGCGCACGCCGCTCGTCGGCGTACTCGCGCGAGAGGAGGTCGTCGAGCGGCACGTCGACGAACTCGGGATCGCCGTACCACGCCTC
>JBBWZD010000081.1:0-8787 GCA_039648875.1 Actinomycetota bacterium | reverse complement strand
AGCGCGTGCGCAAGGAGAAGGAGGACTCGATCGAGGCGCAGGAGTTCGAGAAGGCCGCGTCGCTCCGCGACAAGGAGCGCAAGCTCACGCAGAAGAAGCGGGAGCTCGAGGAGCAGTGGCGGAGCTCGGAGAACTTCGAGGAGCAGCCCGAGGTCGGCGAGGAGGAGATCGCCGACATCGTCTCCATGTGGACGGGCATCCCGGTCTTCAAGCTCACCGAGGCGGAGTCCCAGCGGCTCGTCCGGATGGAGGAGGAGCTGCACAAGCGCGTCGTGGGCCAGGAGGAGGCCATCGTCGCCGTCTCCAAGGCGATCCGCCGCGCCCGCGCTGGGATCAAGGACCCGAAGCGCCCGACGGGCTCGTTCATCTTCCTCGGCCCCTCGGGCGTCGGGAAGACCGAGCTCGCGCGCACGCTCGCCGAGTTCCTGTTCGGCGACGAGGAGGCGATGATCCAGGTGGACATGTCGGAGTACATGGAGAAGCACTCCGTGTCCCGGCTCGTCGGCTCGCCTCCGGGCTACATCGGCTACGACGAGGGCGGCCAGCTCACCGAGGCGGTGCGCCGCAAGCCGTACTCGGTGCTCCTGCTCGACGAGATCGAGAAGGCCCACCCCGACGTGTTCAACATCCTGCTCCAGATCCTGGAGGAGGGGAAGCTGACCGACGCCCAGGGGCGCCGCGTCGACTTCCGGAACACGATCGTGATCATGACCTCGAACATCGGCGCGGGCCAGATCTCGAAGAACCAGGGCTTCGGCTTCTCGATCGGCGACGAGGGCGGGCTCGCCTACGACGAGATGAAGTCGCGCGTCATGGGCGAGCTCAAGAAGGTCTTCCGGCCCGAGCTGCTGAACCGCATCGACGAGGTCATCGTCTTCCACAAGCTCGACAAGGAAGAGATCAAGCACATCATCGACCTGATCCTGCGCCGGCTCCGCGAGCAGATGGCGACGCACGAGGTCACGATCGAGCTCACGGACGACGCCAAGGACCTGCTCGTCGACAAGGGCTACGACCCGGCGATGGGCGCGCGGCCGCTGCGGCGGGCGATCCAGCGCTTCATCGAGGACCCGCTCGCCGACTACGTGCTCGGGCGCCAGCTCGAGCCGGGCTCGACGATCCTCGTCGGCCGCAAGCACGCCGACGACGGCGGCCCCGACGACGAGGTCGACATCACGTTCATCCCGGGCGAGGTGACCCCGGAGAAGGTGACCGTGCCGCCGGAGGATCCACTGGCCTCCGCCGACGAGGAGCCGGTCGCCGAGGACTGAGCGGGCACCGACAGGAATGAGTACGACGAAGGGCCGCCGGTAGGGCGGCCCTTCGCGGTCAAGAGGGGGGAGGTGGGGAGAACCGAGGCGGCACGGGCCCCCGTGCCGCCTCGAGCCGACTGCTGCGGGCTGCGGCCCCTCGCACTGTCGGCCGTCTCAGCATCGTCGGATTTCCGCGCCGCGCCTCCCCCTGAAAGGTGAAGTGACGCGCTGAACCACCTCTCAGGGGAGTGATCAAGCGAAGCGCCCGGCGATGATCCTCTTGGGACGGAGATTCGCACGACCCCCGATGCGGCGGGGGGCCGGCGGAGCCGCTCCGAAGCGAAGCGGCCCGGGGGTGGGCCGCTTTTCGTTTGCCGGGAAGCTGCGCGGAAGGCGGCACCATGGGCGTCCGGGCCCCGGCGTAGTCTGGCCCGGTGGCCCGACCAGCCGTCCAGTTCGCCTGCACCGAGTGCGGCTACGCCGCCGGTCGCTGGTTCGGGAAGTGCCCCGGCTGCTCGTCGTTCGGCACCCTGGTGGAGGAGGTCGTCGGTCAGGCGGCGCATGCAACGGCGCCGCCGAAGCCGCTGCTGCGGCTCGTCGACGTCCAGGCCGAGGCGGCCGAGCGGATCTCCACCGGGGTGCCGGAGCTCGACCGCGTGCTCGGCGGCGGGCTCGTGCCGGCGTCGCTCGTCCTCGTCGGCGGCGAGCCGGGCGTCGGCAAGTCCACGCTGCTCCTGATGGCCCTCAAGGCCATGAGCGCGCGCTACCGCGCGCTGCTCGTCACGGGCGAGGAGTCGGTCGCCCAGGTGAAGCTGCGCGCCGAGCGGCTCGGCGGCGCGGGGCAGGTCGAGATCCTCGCCGAGACGGAGCTCGACGTGGTCTGCGAGACGCTGCGGACCGAGCGGCCCGACGTCTGCGTGATCGACTCGGTCCAGACGCTGTACTCGGCCGACCTCGGCTCCGCGCCCGGCTCGGTGGCGCAGGTGCGCGAGGCGGCGGGGCGCCTGCTCCGCGTGGCCAAGGACTCCGGTGTCGCCACGGTTCTCGTCGGCCACGTGACGAAGGACGGCTCGGTTGCGGGGCCGCGCGTGCTCGAGCATCTCGTCGACTGCGTGCTCCAGTTCGAGGGCGACCGCTACCGCGCGCACCGGGTCCTGCGAGCGGCAAAGAACCGCTTTGGCTCTACCAACGAGCTCGGCGTGTTCGAGATGACCGGGAGCGGGCTCGTAGGCGTGCCCGACCCGTCGGAGGTGTTCGGCCGGACGGTGGACGGCGAGCCCGGCGCCGCCGTGGCGTGCGCGCTCGAGGGAACGCGCCCGATCCTGCTGGAGGTGCAGGCGCTCGTGGCCCACAGCGAGCTGGCAATGCCGCGCCGCGTCGCGACCGGCGTCGACCCGAAGCGGCTGGCGATGATCGTGGCCGTGCTCGGCCGCCACGCCTCGATCTCGCTCGGTCAGGCCGACGTCTTCGTCAACGTGGCCGGCGGCGTCCGCATCGACGAGCCCGGCGCCGATCTCGCGGTCGCGCTCGCCATCGCCTCCGCCGCGCGCCGGCTGCCGGTGCGCGCGCGCACGGCCGCCTTCGGCGAGATCGGCCTCACCGGCCGCCTCCGCGCGGCCACCCAGGTCGACCGCCGGCTGCAGGAGTGCGCGAAGCTCGGGCTCGCGGGGGTCGTCGCTCCGGCGGGCACGCCGGGGCGTGGCACACTGCGGGTGGCAGGCGCAGAGACGTTGCGGGAGGCGATCCGAGCAGGACTGGATGGGGAGCGAGCCGAAGGAAGCGACGGAGACTAGGGCGGAGCGCCTCGGGGGCGAGCTCGGCTTCACGCGGACGCCGTCCGAGGACGACCCGCGGCGCGACCCGAACCTGCTCGGCGCGATCGCCAAGATCGCTCCGGGGACCGCGCTCCGGCAGGCGGTCGACGACGTCATCCGCTCGCACGAGGGCGCGCTGATCGTGCTCGGCGACCCGCAACAGCTCTCGTTCCTCTATTCGGGCGGCATCCGACTCGACGCGCCGTTCCGGCCGCAGCTGCTCTACGAGCTGGCGAAGATGGACGGCGCGATCATCGTCGACCCGGGGGTGAAGCGGCTCGCGTGGGCGAACGTGCAGCTCATGCCCGACCCGACGATCCCGTCGGACGAGACCGGGACGCGGCACCGCACTGCCGAGCGGGTCGCGAAGCAGACCGGCGCGCTCGTCGTCTCCGTCTCGCAGCAGCGGGAGACGGTGACGCTGTTCGTGGGGCAGGCGCGCTACCAGCTCGATCCCGTCGCGGACGTGCTCGCGAAGACCAACCAGGCTCTCGGCACGATCGAGACGTACACGCAGCGGCTCGAGCAGGTTCTGACACGCCTGACGGCGCTCGAGTTCCAGAACGCGGTCGTGCTCGACGACGTCCTCGTCGTCCTGCAGCGGGCGGAGATGACGTCCCGCATGGCGGCGCGGATCCGCCGCGACTGCGTCGAGCTCGGCAGCGAGGGGCGGCTGATCCGGCTCCAGCTCGAGGAGCTGGTCGGCGACGTGCCCTCCGAGCGGGACGCGGTCGTGCGCGACTACCACGCCGCGGGCTTCGGAGCCGAGGCGACCGTCGCGCTCGAGGGGTTGCGCGCGATGAGCTACCAGGATCTGCTCGAGTTCGACCGGCTCAGCGAGCTGCTCGGGTTCGACCGCGCGGTCAACCCGCTCGATCACTCGGTGGCGCCGCGCGGCTACCGCGTCCTGGCGCACATCCCGCGCCTCCCCGAGACGGTCATCCGGCGGGTGGTCGGCGACCTCGGCAGCCTCGACGCGGTCGTGCGGGCGTCCCAGCGCGACCTGGAGGGCGTCGACGGCGTGGGGGCCGTACGGGCGCGCGAGATCCGGGAGGGCCTGCGGCGGCTCCAGGAGCACAATCTCGTCGACCGCTACCTCCAGCTGTAGCCGTTCGCAGGCCGAAATCGCCCGGAAAGTGGCTTTACCAGGGGGTTTTTGCTAAGCTGATGCTATCGGGCCGGTGCCGTCCTCGCGCCGGCTCTTTTGGCGGAAACGGTGAAGGGGAGGCTGGGCTTTGTACAAGATCGGCGACAAGGTGGTGTATCCGCACCACGGTGCCGGGACGGTCGTCAAGAAGGAGTCGCGCGAGGTCCTGGGGCAGAAGCGCGAGTACCTGACGATCAAGATCCTGCACAACGACATGACCGTGCAGGTCCCGTGCGAGAACGCCGAGAAGGTCGGCCTTCGCAGAGTGATCGGCGAGAAGGAGGTCTCGGTCGTCCTCAAGGCACTTACGGGCGGCTCGACCGAGATGCCGAAGAACTGGAACCGCCGCTTCAAGCACAACCGCGACAAGATGAAGACCGGCGACATCCTCGAGCTCGCCGAGGTCGTCCGGAACCTGTCGCTGCGCGACCACGAGAAGGGCCTCTCCACCGGCGAGAAGCAGATGTTCGTGAAGGCGAAGAAGATCCTCGCCTCCGAGCTCATGTACGCCAAGGGCATGGACGAGGAGGAGTGCGCGGAGTGGCTCGACGACGTCCTCGCGGACGTCGGCGGCAACGGCGGCAAGAAGCGGCCGGCCGCGAAGAAGAAGGCCGTCGCGGCCACCGCGTAGGCTTCGCCCGTTGTCGGTCTGGGCGATCCTCGTCGCCGCCGGGCGGGGCGAGCGCCTCGGCCTGGACCGGCCAAAGGCTTTCGCGAGGCTGGGCGAGAACCCGCTCCTCGCCGAGCCGCTGCGCCGGCTCGACGAGTCCGACTGGGTCGACGCGGTCGTGGTCGTGTCCCCGCCGGGGTGGGAGGAGCCCGCGATCCTGCTGGCCGAGGAGCTCGGCTGCGGCAAGGTGAGCGCCTGCGTCGCCGGCGCCGCGACGCGCGCCGGCTCGGTGCGGGCGGGCCTGGCGGAGCTGCCCGCCGACGCGCTCGTGGCGCTCGTGCACGACGCGGCCCGGCCGCTGCTCCCGGAGGAGGTGGTCGGGCGCGTACTGGCGCCGCTGTCGGAAGGCTGGGACGGGGCCGTGCCCGGCCTGCCGGTGGTCGACACGCTGAAGCGGGTCGCCTCCGACGGGGCGGTCGCCGAGACCGTTTCGCGGGACGGGCTGTACGCCGTCCAGACGCCGCAGGCGTTCCCGGTCGACGTGCTGCGGGCCGCCGTGGCTGCGGACGCCGAAGCGAGCGACTGCGCCGGCCTCGTCGAGGCGTCCGGCGGCCGCGTGAAGGTCGTGCCGGGCGACCCCCGGCTGGTGAAGGTGACGACCGCCGCCGATCTCGCGCAGGTGGCCTCGTGGCTGTGACCGCCGTCGTCTTCGACGTCGGCGAGACGCTCGTCGACGAGACGCGCAACTGGGAGGCAGTCGCCGACGCGTGCGGAGTGCCGCGGTTCACGCTGATGGCGCTCGTCGGGTTCGCCATCGCCCGGGGCGAGTCGCACCGGAAGGTTCGGGAATGGCTCGACATCGACCCGCCGCGCGTCGCCTTCCTCAACGACGAGCTCTACCCCGACGCGGTTCCGTGCCTGCGCCGGCTCAGGGCAGGCGGATTCTTCGTCGGCGCGGTCGGCAACATGGCGATCGACCACGAGGGCCTGCTCCGGCCGCATGTCGACTTCGTCTCCTCCTCGGAGCGCTGGCAGGTCGAGAAGCCGTCGCCGGGCTTCTTCGCGCGCGTGGTCGAAGCAGCGGGACGTCCCGCCGCGGAGGTCGCGTACGTGGGCGACCTCGTGCACAACGACGTGGTCCCGGCGCTCGAGGCGGGCCTGGTGGCCGTGCACATCCGCCGCGGCCCGTGGGGCTACGTGCAGGAGCCGCCGCCCGAGGCCGTCCGAATCCGTTCGCTCGACGAGCTGCCCGGAGCGCTGGCGTGACCGACTACCGGGTCGGCACCGGCTTCGACGCGCACGCGTTCGCCGAGGGCGTGCCGCTCGTCCTCGGCGGCGTGCGGATCGAGCACCCGAGGGGGCTCGCCGCCCACTCCGACGGCGACGTGCTCGCGCACGCGCTGACGGACGCGATCCTGGGCGCCGCCGGCCTGGAGGACATCGGCGCGCTCTTCCCCTCCGGCGATCCTGCGCTCGAGTGCGCCGACTCCGTCGAGTTGCTGCGCGAGGCGTGGCAGCATGTGCGCGCCGGCGGCTGGCAGCTCGCGAATGCGGACGTCGTGCTCGTGGGCGAGGAGCCGCGCCTCACGCCGCACCGCGACGCGATGCGAGCCCGACTCGCCGGCGCCCTCGAGGTGGAGCCGGAGCGGGTCGCGGTCCGCGCCACGACCACGGACGGCCTCGGCTTCACCGGCCGCCGTGAAGGCCTTGCCGCGCAGGCCGTGGCCCTCCTGTGGCGCTAGCGTACTAGCGGCCGCGCCGCTGGGTGTCCCGGCGGGCCTTCTCCAGCCGGCGGCGCATCTGCCGGTTCGTCGCCTCGGGCTCGATCAGCCCCTGCTCCTCCTGCATCTCCATGAGGGCCCGGCGCTCCTGCGCGGTGAGCTGCGACATGGCGCCCTGCGCGCGCACCGGATCGCGGAGAGCGCCGGAGCGCTGCATCTTCTTCATCGCGCTGGCCAGCTCGGGGTTCGACCGCTCGAGCGCCGCGTTCGACGCCTTCTGGAGCCACCGCTTGACGATGGGT
Organism: Actinomycetota bacterium; assembly: GCA_039648875.1. Lineage (GTDB taxonomy): Bacteria > Actinomycetota > Thermoleophilia > Gaiellales > Gaiellaceae > Palsa-739. The sequence continues at coordinate 1,940 of JBBWZD010000081.1, read as the reverse complement.
ATCTTCGACAGGAGCGCGATCACGGGCCGCAGGTAGCGCCCGCCGCGGAAGCGGCCCAGCAGCGCGACCACGCCCAGGAGCAGGAGCAGGCCCAGCAGGATCCACACCGGGATGAGCAGGGTGGCGATCGACGCGAGCATCGCCTGATCGTACCCGGCTACGCCGGAAGTGAGACGCGCCCCGCCTCGACCGAGACGAGCCCGTCGCGGGCGAGCGACGAGACCGCCTCCGCGTCGAGCCCCGCGAGCGGCTGCGCGGCCCCCGCGACCAGCCGGAGCGTGGCCGCCCTGCGCTGCCGGAACGAGCCCTCGAACGCACCCTGCCGGCGCAGCGGCTCGTACCGCCGGCCCCGTGAAGGGCAGCCCTGCGCGAGGGGACACTCGCCGCAGCGCGGGACGCGGGCGAGGCACACGGTGGCGCCGAGGTCCATCAGCGCCTGCGCGGCGGCCGCCGTGAACTCGCCGCCGGTTCGCTCCACGACGCGGCGGACGTTGACGTCCACGGGCAGCACGTCCCGTCCGAAGGCGAAGCAGGCAACGGCGTCGGCCGTGTAGCGGCCGACGCCGGGCAACTCCGTCAGGTCGTCCGGCCACCCGCGGCTCGCCACCTGCCGCGCGGCCCGGTGCAGGCTCAGCGCGCGCCGGTTGTAGCCGAGCCCCTGCCACTCGCGGATGGCGTCGGCCGGCGAGGCCGCGGCGAGAGCCTCCACCGTCGGCCACCGCGCGAGCCAGGCGCGCCACCGCGGCACGACCCGCTCGACCTGGGTCTGCTGCAGCATGACTTCAGAGACCAAGATCGCATATGGATCTTGTGTTTCCCGCCAAGGCAACCTGCGCCCGTCTTGGCTGTGCCAGGCCAAAAGCAGCTCCTTCACGGCGCCCACCCTAGACGAGCCTGCGGCCGCCGAGAACAAGGCGTTCTCGGGAGCTAGTGCTCGTGCATCTCGCCGGGATCGGTCGTTGAGACCGTTCGCCAGGAGTCCCAGGTGATCTTGAGGATCACGAGCGTGATCACGAGGCCGATGATCGGGTCGCCGCGGTCGAAGCCGAGAGCGACGACGATCGCGCTCCCGATCACGCCGAGCGAGACGAAGCCGTCGATGCGCGCATGGTTGCCGTCGGCAATCAGCGCCGGGCTCGCGAGGCGGCGGCCCGCGCGCAGCCGCGCCCGGGCTGCGATCTCATTGCCGACGAAGCCGATCACTCCGGCTGCGGCGAGCACCCAGAGGTGCGTGAGCTGCTGCGGGTGGACGAACCGCTGGATCGTCTCGTACAGCGCGACACAGGCGGAGACGAAGATCGCAAGCACGACGAAGAGCCCGGCGATCTTTTCGCCACGGAAGCTGCGCAGGTAGAACGCGATCGCAAGGGGGACAGCGGTCAGCGCGTCGCGAAGTTGTGGATCAGGTCGGCAAGCAGTGCGATGGAGTTGGTGAGGACGAAGATCAGGAGCTGGGCGACCGCCGCGACGCCGAGCACGCCGAGGCTCAAGCCAACCGCCTTCAAGCCCTCGCGCGAGCGGAGGATCGAGCGGTCAACAAGCCCATGCGAGTGGCCGTGCTCGCCGTGGCCGTAATGCTCGTGCTCGTGCTCGTGCTCGTGCTCGTGCTCGTGCTCGCGATCGTGATGCCCGTCGTGATCGTGCGGCTCCTGGTCATGAGCGGCGTGGTCGTCGCAGAGAACCGTCCCGTCGGTTGCGCGCAGGTGGCTCATCGCCGGTCACGATAGCCCGGCTCGCGGCGCCGAAACGTGGTTCTCTGGCCGCGGCTCGTCGACCTTTGGAGTGCCGAAAGTAGGGCTTCTCTCGCGTCAGGGGAATCCGTGACATGCGCGAGATGAGCTGGGGCACCGACACGCGCCTCTACCTGTCGACGGCGGATCTCCGCGTAGGCCTCGCTGCCGGCAGCGGCTTCTCGGCCGGTGCGCTCACGTCGAGGCGGC
>JBBWZD010000075.1:0-7107 GCA_039648875.1 Actinomycetota bacterium | reverse complement strand
TTGCCGAGGTCCTCCTCGATCACCCGTTCCGCCTGCTCGAAGGGGAAGGGACGCACGTCGTCCTGCAGGCCGCGCAGCTCCGCGATGATGTCCGGCGGCACTGCGTCCGGCCGGGTCGAGAGGAGCTGGCCGAACTTGACGAACGTCGGCCCAAGCTCGTCGAGCAGCTCGCGCAGGTGCTGTCCACGTGCCGAGCCGGCGCCGTTGGCCGCCGCCGCGGCGAGACGGGCCTCGGAGGAGCGTCCGGGCAGGAGGTCGGTGAGCTTGTGCGCCTCGAGGAAGTAGCCGAAGCCGTGCCGGACCATCACCTGCGCGATCTCCGACAGGCGGCCGAGGCTGCGTGTCGCCGGCTGTGGCACGGGCTCAGTGTGACACGAGCGCCCGCTGCCTCCGCTCGGCCCGCCTCGTCCACGGGCCCGGGGGCACGAGCAGCTGCTCGACGCGCAGATACGCGAGGCCGACGAGCGGCAGGTCGCTCAGCCGCTCGACGCAGAGGTAGCGCGGACGCCACTCGGGGAAGAACTTGCGGTTGAACGAGTAGAGACGCTCGAGCTGGAAGAGCCGGTCGGCCGCCAGCAGGCCGTTCCGGAGCAGGCGGCGGGGCACGGTCACGGCGCGCTCCGGCGAGAGCAGCTCGGTGAGGGCGCAGAAGTTCAGCGACAGCTCCGTCGCTCCCCGCTCGCCGGCCCAGGCCAGGGTCTCGACGACGAGGAACTCGGTCAGCCCGTTCGGCGTTCCGGGCCGCCGGCGCATCGTGCTGAGCGACCAGCCGCCGCCGGCGGACGTCGGCGCGAGGTGGAGGAAGCCCCCGACGGCGCCGTCCGCGCGCTCTGCGACCGCGAGGACCGTGCCGGGCACGTACAGGTCGTCGATCGCCATCGAGAAGCCGCGCTCCGGCTGGTTGCCGCGCCACGCATCGGAGGTCGCCTCGAGGCGGGCACGCAGCTCGTCGTCGGCCTCCTCCACGGGCACGACGCGCAGGCGGTAGCCGGCCCTGGCCACACGCGACACCGACTGCCTGACCTTGCGGATCGGCCGCCCCTCGAGCGAGAACTGCGACGGGCGCAGCACCGCCTCCTCGCCGATCGAGATCGCCCGCAGGCCGAGCCGGCGGTAGCGCTCGAGCTGTCCGGCCGAGGCGCCGGCGACGGCGAGGCGCCACCCGTGCGCATGCGCGACCCGGCGGAACTCGGCGAGCAACGTGTCGAACTCCGACTCCTCGCCCACCGGGTCGCCGCTCACGAGCGCGGCGCCCGCCACGACGCGGTAGGCGAGGAACGCGCCACGGGACGGCGAGAAGAAGTAGCTCTTGTCGCGCCGGAGGGCGAAGAAGGCGAGGCTGTCGTGGCCGTGCGCCTCGACGAGCGCGCGCACCGCACGCCGCTCGCCCACGGTCTGGGCCACCACCTGCGAGAGGGGCCGGAGCCACAGATAGAGCGTCAGAAACGCGAGGAGCAGCCCGGCGGCGGTGAACACGTCCGAGAGGCGGTCCGGCAGCTCCCCGCCGTGCAGCTCGATGCCGAGCGCCACCGCTCCCGCCGCGGCCGGCGCGGCGGCGAGCGCGAGCAGCCGCGGCACCGTAGCCGGGTCGCCGGGGACGTCGAAGCGGCAGCGGTAGCGGAGGAGCGCCGCCAGCAGCGCGAGCGAGATCGCGGCCTCCTCGACGTCGAGCCCCTTCGCGAGATGCGCGGCCGCCGACGCGACCACGAGCGCGACGGCGAGCTGCCAGGCGCGGCGGCGGCGGCGGGCGAGCGAGCGCGAGAGCCAGACGAGCGCGATGCCGAACGCGAGCGCGAGCACGCGCGCCGCGGCCGGCACACCCGGCGGCAGGACGCCGCCGACGAGGTCGGTGCGGCTCGCGATCTCGGGCGTGAGCGCCGAGACGATGCCGAGCACGCCGACGGCGGCCGCGGCCCACGCCAGCAGCGATTCCGGCCTCGGAACCCTCGCCCCCACGCAGCCAGGGTAGCTCCGCCCCCGGCGGACGGATACAACCTGGGGATGGAGTCGCCCTCCCACGAGCCGGTGCAGCTGCCACGGTGGGTGACGCCCCTGCTGACGCTCGTGGCGGTGGGCTTGCTGCCGTGGACGCTCTGGCTGACGTTCACGCTGCCGGCGCGGCACGTCTCGCAGCACTACGACGTGGCCTGGGTCGGCTTCGACATCGGCCTCGCCACCGCCTTCGCGGCGACGACCTGGGCCGCCATCCGCGGCTCCCGCCTGATCGTGCCGCTCGCCGCGGCGACGGGGGCGATGCTCCTCTGCGACGCGTGGTTCGACATCGTCACGTCGGGCACCGGCAGCGAGCGGGTCGAGGCCGTGCTCGAGGCGCTGTTCGCGGAGCTGCCGCTCGCGGCGGTCTGCTTGCTCGTCGTCCTCGACGCCGAGGGCTTCCGGGGCGCCACCGTGGTTCGCTACGCGCGAATCCTGCGGCGGCTGCGACGCTCGTAGCTACACCACCGGGTCGGCCCGCTGCTCCAGCAGGCGGAGCCGGTGCTCGAGCTGCGCGACCCGGAGCTCGAGCTCGTCGAAGTCGTCGCGCGTCACGAGGTTCAGCTCCTCGACGACTCCCCGCGCCGCCCCGAGGGCCTGTTCCGACAGTCGCGCACGGCCGCCCCGCAGCCGCGACGGCAGCTCGACGAGCAGCTCCTCGAGCGCGTCGACCAGCCGTTCGCTACCGCGCGCGCCCATGCGGCCTCGTGCGCCGGCGCTGCCGCCGCTTCTCGCGTCGCGCCTGCGCCGACGGCTCGGAGGGCGACGAGGTTACGACGTCGACCAGCTCCGGCGTCGGCTCGGCGGCGAGCGCCTGCTCCGACGCCTGCAGGGCCGCGGTTCCGGGATCGACCTTGCCGCGTCGCCGGCGGCCGCCGTCGACCACGGGGGCGGCAAGCTCGGCGGCGCCGGTGACCTGCCTCCGCTTCGCGTACTCGGGCTCGCGCTCCTTCCACATCGTGAGCAGCGGCGCGGCGATGAAGATCGAGGAGTACGCGCCGGAGGTGACGCCGACGAGGAGCGCGAACGCGAAGTCCTTCAGCGTCGCGCCGCCGAGGACGAGGAGCGCCGCGACCGGCAGCAGCGTGATGAACGTCGTCGCCAGCGAGCGGCGGATCGTCTCCCACAGCGAGACGTTCATGATCGTCGCGAACGGCTGCCGCCGCATCAGCGGGATGTTCTCCCGCACGCGGTCGAAGATGATGATCGTGTCGTAGATCGAGTAGCCCAGCACCGTCAGGACGGCGGCCACCGTCGCGACCGACACCTCCTTGAACGCGAGCGAGTAGACGCCGACGGTGATGACGATGTCGTGCAGCATCGCCAGGATCACGGGCACCGAGAACTTGAGGTCGAAGCGCAGCGCGATGTAGATCACGATCAGGATCAGCGAGACGATGATCCCCCAGATCGCGTCGATCGCGATCTGGTGGCCGAAGCTCGACGAGACGTTCTTGACCCCGGTCGCGTACGCGCCGAGCTGGTTGTTCAGGTTGTCGCTCAGCGTGTTCTGCGCGGCCGGCTTGAGCGATCTCGTACGGATCTGCCAGGTGGTGTAGTCACCGTGGAGCGCCTTGCCGCGCCCCTGGACGATGGCGTCGCGCTGGCCGACCCGCGCGGCGATCGTGTGCACCTGGTCGGTGCTGAACGCCTTGTGCGTCTTGAACGTGAACTGGGTGCCGCCCTTGAAGTCGATGCCGAGGTTCAGGCCGCGCGCGCCGAGCGACGCGGCCCCGGCGACGATGACGACGCCGGAGAGGGCGAACCACCAGTAGCGGCGCCGCATGAAGTCGATCTGCAGCCACTTCGCCGTCTGCTGCCCGTGCGCTCCCATGAAGCGCGGGTTGTCGAACCAGCGGAAGCCGGCCAGCAGGCCGAGCATCGCCCGCGTCGCCGCGACCGCGGTGACCAGCGAGATGATGGTGCCGATCAGCAGCATCAGCGCGAAGCCCTTGACCGACGCGACCGCGATCAGGAACAGCACGAGCGCCGTGATCGCCGTCACCACGTTCGCGTCGAGGATCGTGTGAAAGCCCTTGCCGTAGCCGGCCGCGATCGCGGCGCGCACCGACTTGCCGGCGCGCACCTCTTCCTTGATGCGTTCGAACACGACGACGTTCGCGTCGGCCGCGACGCCGATCGTGAGGATGAGGCCTGCGAAGCCCGGCAGCGTCAGCGTCACGTTGAAGAGCAGGATCGCCGCGACGTAGAAGGCTGCGTAGATCGCGAGCCCTACGACCGCGACGAGGCCGAGGAAGCGGTAGAGAACAAGGAGGAAGATCGCGACGATCGCGAGGCCGACCGCAGCGGCGAGCAGGGCCTGCTTGAAGGAGTCCTTGCCCAGCGTGGCGGACACGTCGGTGCGCTCGATCTGCCGGAAGGTGACCGGCAGCGCGCCCGTCTGGAGCACGAGCGCCAGGTCCTTCGCCTCCTTGAAGCTGCCGCCCTGGCCGAGGTCGATCTCGGCGTTCGGGCCGGGGATGCCGTCGGGGTTGCGCTGGAAGTCGATGTAGGGCGTGGACTCGAGCTGCTGGTCGAGCACGATCGCGAAGTGCTGGGCGAAGTTGACGGGGTCGCCCTGCTTCCCCGCGAGCTCGAACTTCGTCTCCCCGCGCTGAGCCTCGTCGCGCGTGATCTTCTGGAACTGCTTCGAGCCGTGCCCGGTGAACTGCAGCGTGACGACGTAGCCGCTCCCCGAGGGGTTGACGTCGGCGCGCGTGCCGGAGAGGACGAGATCGGCGCCGGTCATCTCCGGCACCGGATCCGTGGCGCGGTCGGGATAGAACTTGAGCAGGTAGTGGTAGTTGCCGCTCGGCGAGGCCGCCGCGGCGCCGAGGCAGCCCGTCTTCGCGGCGCAGGAGGCGACGATCATGTGCTGGGGCACCTTCAGCACCTGCGTGTGCGGCGGCGTCTTGCCGCCGTACGGCTTCAGGAGCTCCTTCAGGGTCGTGGCGGGGTTCGAGGCGCTCTGCACCAGCGAGTGCCCGACCTTCGTCTTCGTCGACGGCTTGAGGATGGTCGTCTTGTGGCCCTTCTTGTCCGTGACCGTCGTCTTCTTCTTCGTCTTGACGTGCACCGTCTTGACGCGGAACAGGTAGTACGCCTCCGGCGAGCCCTTCGCCGCCTGCTTCTGCACCTGCGAGAGCAGGTCGTACAGCGAGGGCGTCGCGACGGGGTTGCCGTTGAGGCCGACGGAGGGCCCGGTGAGGTCCTTCTCGAAGTCGAAGAGCATCAGCTGCGCGGTCTTGCCGATCAGCTTGGCGGCGGCGGCCGGGTCGTGCACGCCCGCGAGCTGGATGACGATCTGGTCCTTGCCCTGCTTGCGGATCTCCGGCTCCGACACGCCGATCCCGTTGATCCGCTTCTGCATGATCGAGACCGAGCGGTCGAGGTCCTCCGCCGTGAGCTTGTGATTCTTCGGCGGCACCGCCTGGAGCACCACCTCGAGGCCGCCCTGGAGGTCCAGGCCCTTCGTGAGCTTGCGGTGGATCGGCGAGCCCGGCAGCATGAGCAGGACCGCGCCGACGAGCGCGAGCGCGATCACGCCCATGAGAATGAGATGCTTGCGCCGGTCGCTCACGTGTCGGCAGACAGGTTAGCCGCCGTCTCCGGCGATCGGGGTCTCGCCCGCGTCCCGCGGCGCCGCCTCCGCGGGCTCGGTGTCGTCGGGCTCGGCCGCGTCTGCTTCCTCCTCCGGCTTGACCACGCCGCCGATCGCGCGGCGCGCCACGCGCACCTCGAGCTGCGGTGCGATCTGCACCATGAGGTCGTCGCCGTCGATGCTCGTGATGTGGCCGTAGATTCCTCCCGCCGTGACCACCTCGTCGCCCACCTCGAGGCTGCCCAGGAGCCGCGCCTGCTCCACCTGGCGGCGCTTCTGCGGACGGACGAGGACGAAGTACAGGAAGGCGAAGGCGACGATGACGAGCAGGAAGCCGCTCTGGCCCATTACGGCTCGTCCAACGGTGGGCTCGCCAGCCGCGCGAGCGCGTCGGACCTCCAGCTCTCGAAGGCGCCGCGCTCGATCGACTGCCGGGCGGCAACGACGAGATCGTTCACGAAGCGCAGATTATGCAGGCTCAGAAGCCGTAGCCCGAGGATCTCCTGCTGGTTCACGAGATGCCGGACGTACGCGCGCGTGAAGCGGGCGCAGGCGGGGCAAGGGCACTCCCGGTCGAGCGGGCGAGGGTCGCGCGCGTAGCGCGCGTTGCGCAGGTTGAGCCTCCCCTCCCACGTCAGCGCGCTGCCCGTACGCGCGGTGCGCGTCGGCAGCACGCAGTCGAACATGTCGATCCCCCGCGCGACGACCTCGATCACCCCCTCGGGGTCGCCGATGCCCATGAAGTAGCGCGCCTTCCCGGCCGGCAGGTGCGCCGCCGCGTCGCTCGCGGCCGCGAACATCGCGTCGCGCTGCTCCCCCACGCTGAGGCCGCCGATCGCGTAGCCGTCGAAGTCCAGCTCCACGAGCTCCTCCGACGAGCGGCGCCGCAGCTCGCCGTCGAGGCCGCCCTGGGTGATCGCGAACCGGAGCTGCCCGGACGCACGCGGCAGGTCGCGCTGGCGCCGCGCCCAGAGCGTCGTGCGCCGCACCGCCTCCTCGAGCTCGGCCCGCGGCACGCCGGCCGGGCGGCAGATGTCGAGGCACATGGCGACGTCCGAGCCCAGACGCTCCTGGATCCGCGCGGCGAGCTCGGGCGTGAAGCGCTCCTTACTTCCGTCGTAGACGGAGCGGAAGGTGACGCCATCGTCGTCCACCTGGAGCAGCGTGTCCCGCAGCGAGAAGACCTGGAAGCCGCCGGAGTCGGTCAGGATCGGCCCGCCCCAGCCCATGAAGGCGTGCAGGCCCCCGAGCTCGGCGACCGCATCCTCGCCGGGGCGGAAGTGGAGGTGGTACGCGTTGCCGAGCAGCATCCCCGTGCCGAGCGCGCGCAGCTCGTCGGGGTCGACGGACTTGACAGTCCCCTTCGTGCCAACCGGCATGAACGCCGGCGTCGGCACGTCGCCGTGGGACGTGTGGAGGGTGCCGGCGCGCGCGGCCCCGTCGGTCGCGCCGAGGGTGAAGACGCCGGTCACGCGCCGAGCGTAACGGCGTGAGCGCGTGCGAACGCCGACCCC
>JBBWZD010000066.1:0-17281 GCA_039648875.1 Actinomycetota bacterium | reverse complement strand
GGCGGAGTAGACTCCAGCCGATGCTCGGCGAGGTGCTGACCGCGAGCGTGACGCCGTTCCACGAGGATGGCTCGGTCAACCTCGACAAGTTCCGCGAGCTCGCGACCTTCCTCGTCGACCACGGCTCCGACGGGCTCGTCGTCGCCGGCACGACCGGCGAGTCGCCGACGCTCACCGACCACGAGAGGCTCGAGCTCTTCGCGGCGGCACTCGACGCCGTCGGCGACCGCGCCACCGTCGTCGCCGGCACCGGCACCTACTCCACGGCGCACTCGGTGCACCTGACGCGAGAAGCGGAAGAGCTCGGCGTCGACGGCTTCCTCGTCGTCACGCCGTACTACAACAAGCCGCCGCAGCGCGCGATCGTCCGCCACTTCCAGGAGATCGCCGCAGTGACGGACAGGCCGATCGTCGCCTACAACATCCCCTCGCGGGTCGTGGTGAACATCGAGCCGGAGACGATCGAGCGGCTCGCCGAGATCCCGAACGTGGCGGCCGTGAAGCAGGCCCACGGCGACCTCGAGCAGGCGCGCCGCATCGTCGCGACCGGCCTCGATCTCTACGCCGGCGACGACCCGCTCATCCTCCCGTTCCTCGAGCTCGGGGGCGTCGGCGGCGTCTGCGTGCACACGCACGTGTGGGGGCCGCAGACGAAGGAGATGATCCGGCGCTGGAAGGGCGGCGACGCCGGCGGCGCCCGCGCGCTGGACGAGGAGCTGGAGCCGGCGTACGAGCTGCTCCGCATCTCCACGAACCCGATCGCAATCAAGGCCGCCCTCAACTTGCTCGGGCACGAGCTCGGCGGGTACCGGCTGCCGATGGTCGAGCCGACGGAGCGCGAGCTCGAGCAAATCCGCGGCTGCCTCGCGCGCGGCGGCGTGCGCATGCCGGCGTCGGCGTAGGCCGCAACTAGACTTCCAGCCGGATGGGCGTTTGCCGGATCATCCCGCTCGGCGGCCTCGGCGAGGTGGGCAAGAACATGACCGTCTACGAGGCGGAGGGATCGATCGTGATCGTCGACGCCGGCCTCGCCTTCCCGCGCGACGAGCACCTCGGCGTCGACCTCGTGCTGCCAGACTTCGCCTACCTCCGCGAGCGCGAGTCGCTGATCCGCGGCGTCGTGCTCACGCACGGCCACGAGGACCACGTCGGGTCGCTGCCGTACCTGATCCGCGAGGTGCGCGTGCCGGTGGTGATCGGGACGAGGCTCACGCTCGCGCTCGTGAAGTCGAAGCTGGACGAGCACGGGCTGCTGCGCGAGACGGAGCTGCGCGAGGTCGCGCCCGGCGACGAGCCGTTCCAGCTGGGCCCGTTCAGGCTCGAGCTCGTGCGCATGGCGCACTCGATCCCGGACGCCGCCGCGATCGTGCTCGACACGCCGGGCGGGCTCGTCGTCCATACCGGCGACTACAAGCTCGACCACACCCCCGTCGACGGCCAGCGCACCGACGTCGGCAAGCTGGCGGCGATCGGCAACCGCGGCGTCGACCTGCTGCTCGGAGACTCCACGAACGCCGAGCGCGCCGGCTTCACCGAGTCGGAGCGCGTCGTCGGAGAGGCGTTCCGGCAGATCATGCCCTCCCGCAAGGGCAAGATCCTGGTCTCGTCGTTCGCCTCGAACGTCCACCGGATGCAGCAGGCCGTCGACGTCGCGGTCGACTGCGGGCGCAAGGTCGCCTTCGTCGGCCGCTCGATGCGCAAGAACGGCAACATCGCCCGGAACCTCGGCTACATGGACGTGCCGGACGACGCCATCCTGCGGCCGCACGAGCTCGCGCAGCTGCCGCGGGGCGAGCAGCTGATCCTCTGCACCGGCAGCCAGGGGGAGCCGATGTCGGCGATGACGCGCATCGCCTACAACGACCATCCCGCCGTCTCGGTCGAGGCGGGGGACACGGTCATCATCTCCGCGAAGCCGATCCCCGGCAACGAGCTGCGCGTCCACGACGCGATCAACCGCCTGGCGAGGTCGGGTGCGGAGGTGCTGCACGAGGACAACGCTCCGGTGCACGTCTCCGGCCACGGCCGCGCCGAGGAGCTGCGGACGATCCTCGGGCTCGTCCGCCCGCGCTCCGTGATGCCGGTGCACGGCGAGTTCCGGATGCTCTCCGCGCACGCCCAGCTCGCCCGGGAGGGGGGCGTCCCGGCCGAGCGGATCGTGCTCGCCGACAACGGCGCCGTGGTCGAGCTGGAGGACGGGAACGCGCGCATCGTCGACCACGTACACGCCGGGATGACCTTCGTCGACGGGCTCGGGGTCGGCGACGTGCACGACGTCGCCCTGCGCGACCGCCGCCGCCTGTCGGAGGACGGCATCCTGATCGTCGTCGCCACGCTCTCCGGCTCCAACGGGCGGGGCGACCTCACCGCGGCGCCGGAGCTGATCGCGCGCGGGTTCGGGGACGGCGCCGAGCCGCTCCTCGAGGAGCTCCGCCACGAGGCCCGCAGCGTCCTGGCGGGGCTGCTCGCCGACGACGTGACGGAGATCAAGCTGCTCCAGGAGCACCTGCACGACGCCCTCGGCGGCATCGTCTACAACCGCACGCGACGCCGGCCGATGATCCTGCCCGTGCTCGTCGAGGTATGAGCCAGCCGCACCGCTTGCGCGACGTCCCGCCGAGCTGGGCGGACGTGCTGGAGGAGTGCGCCGTGGAGCAGCCGACGGCGCGGGCGCTCGTGGGCCAGCTCGGCGCCTGCGAGGCGGCGGGGCTCGCGTTCTGCCGCCTGCTCGAGCGCTGGGCGCGCGGCGACGTGACGCCCGCGACGGCCGGGGGCAGGCAGGCGGCGCTGCGGCATGCGGCCGACCGCGTGGAGACGGCGCTCGCCGGCCTCGAGGCGCCGCTGGACCGCTACCTGCTCGAGCTCGAGGCCGAGGAGGCCGAGGGTCGCTCCTGGTACGGCGACCCGGGCGCCGCCGAGCTGGTCGACTGGGAGCCGGTGCTGACCCGCGCCGGCGTGCGAGTGCCACCGGCGCGCGTCGCGCAGGCGTACCTGGAGCTCGCCGTGCTCGTGCGCGCCCTCGAGGGGCTGAGCGCGGCGGCGGCGATCGACGCGATGCCCGACCGGTCGTCGCTGTGGGCGGGGCTGTTCGACCTACGCGAGAACCTGCTCGGCCGGGCGCTGGACGACCTGCGCGCCCTCGGCGTGCACTGAGGCGCCCGGGTCAGCTGCGCGGATCGTGCTCGGCGGCCAGCTCCGCGGCAGGACCCTCCAGCTTGCAGACGACCTCGTAGGAGTCCCTCCGCTCGACGACCCGCTCCACGTCCGGCTCGTCGTGCCCCCGCACGATGAAGAAGAGGGTGGGATCGGCGCGGATGCGCTCGTACTCCGGGATCTCGACCTGGATCTGCTCGGCGCACTCGATCCGGCCGCACTCGCAGACAACCGTCATCGTCTCGGTCAGCGTCCCGAAGACGCGGTTCAGGCCCTCGATCTTCTCGTTCACGGTTCGGTAGATGACCTCGTTCTCCCCGATGCGCTTCGAGCGCTCGTCGAGCGGCAGGTCGCCTCGCGGATCCGAGGCCTCCGCGATTGCGGCCGCCCGACCCTGCTTCGCGGCGACCCAGAAGCCGTCGTGCCGCTCCACGACCTCGCCGGTGCTCGAGGGGTGCTCGGGCGCGAGCAGGAAGTGGGTGCCGTCGGAGCGCACGCGCTCGTACTCGTCCTCCGTCAGCTGCACGATCGTGCGGCACCGTTCGTCCTCGCACTCGCAGATGAACGGCAGCCGCCCGTCCGGTAGGTCGAGCTCCGTGTGGACGCTGCGAACCTCCTCGTTCGCCTTGCGGAAGACCGTCTCGTTGCGCGCCTTGCGCTCGTCGGCTGTGGGCATGCGGCAGGGGTTCCCACGAGCGCGGATGTCAATCTCGCAGGTGGATAGGCTCGGGCTCAGCATGAGCGCGCCGCATCTCACCGTCGTCGGCTCGATCAACCTCGACCTCGTCGCGCGGGCCGAGCGGCTGCCGCGGCCCGGAGAGACGGTCACCGGCGCCTCATTCAGCCGCATCCCCGGCGGGAAGGGCGCGAACCAGGCGCTGGCGGCGATCCGGCTCGGGGCGGAGGTGACCCTGATCGGGTGCGTCGGCGGCGACGAGCTCGCCGAGGCCGCGCTCGAGGAGCTCCGGCGGGCGGGGGTGGGGCTCGAGCGCCTCAAGCGCGCGAGCGGCGCCACGGGCGTCGCCCTCATCACCGTCGACGCGGCAGGCGAGAACGAGATCGTCGTCGCCCCGGGCGCCAACCTCGAGCTCCTGCCGGAGGACGTCGAGCTGCCCGACTGCGACGGGGTGCTCTGCCAGCTCGAGATCCCGCTCGAGACGGTGGAGCAGGCGGCGCTGAACGCACCCGGAGACTTCTTCCTCAACGCGGCGCCGGCGCGGGAGTCGGTACCCGCCGCAGACGTGACGATCGTGAACCGGTACGAGCTCGAGTCCCTGCCGCACCGCGACGGTGTGATCGCGGTGACGCTCGGCGCCGAGGGCGCGCTCCTGCTCGAGGACGGGGAGGAGGTGGCGCGTGCGGCGCCGCCGGAGATCGTGCCGGTCGACGGCACGGCGGCGGGCGACGCGTTCACGGCGTGCCTCGTCGTGTCGCTGCTGGAAGGGCGCGAGCGGGGAGAGGCCCTGCGGCGCGCGTGCGCCGCCGGGGCGCTCGCCGCGTCGCGGTTCGGGGCGCAGACGTCGCTCCCGACGGCCGCCGAGGTGGACGCGCTGCTCGCATGAGCATCCCGATCGTGATCGACTGCGACCCGGGCCACGACGACGCCATCGCGCTCCTGCTCGCCCTGGCTTCGCCGGAGGTCGAGCTCCGCGCGGTCACCACCGTGGCCGGCAACCAGACGCTCGACAAGACCACGCGGAACGCGCTGAAGGTCCTCGAGCTGGCGCGTCGCCCCGACGTGCCGGTTGCGGCCGGGGCGGAGCGGCCGCTGCGGCGAGAGCTGCGGACGGCCGCGCACGTCCACGGCGAGACCGGGCTCGATGGGCCGTCGCTGCCGGAGCCCGCGGCGCGGCCGGTGGCGGCGCACGCCGCCGACCTCCTGGCGGAGCTGATCGGGCCCGGGGTGGTGCTCGTGCCGACGGGCCCGCTCACGAACGTCGCGCTCATGCTCGAGCGGCACCCGGACGTGCGCGGGCGGCTCGAGCGCATCGTCTGGATGGGCGGAGCCGCCGGCGAAGGAAACGTCACGCCCGCCGCCGAGTTCAACGCCTTCGTCGACCCGGAGGCGGCGGCGGTCGTGTTCGGCAGCGGCGTCCCGGTGACCATGGTCGGGCTCGACGTGACGCATCTCGCCCTCTTCACGCGCGACCACGCCGAGCGGCTGCGCGCGACGGGGGCCGCCGGCCGCGCCGTCGCCGAGCTCTCGGACTTCTTCCAGCGGTTCCACGAGCGGCGCTACGGCTTCGACGGCTCGCCCATCCACGACGCGCTCGCCGTCGCGCAGGTGATCGACCCCACGCTGGTCGCGACGCAGCACTGCAACGTGGAGGTCGAGACGTCGTCGCGCTTCTGCGACGGCCGCACGGTGGTGGACCGGCTTGGCGTCACCGGCCGGCCGGCGAACGCCCACGTCGGCGTCGGGGTCGACGCCGGGCGGTTCCTCGAGCTGCTCGTCGAGCGGATCGGCCGGCTGCCGTGATCTGCTTCGCCGCGATCGCGCCGCACGGCGAGGTCGGCGGCGCGCCCGAGCTCCGCTCGGCGCTGGAGGAGCTGGGGCGTCGCCTCGACGCCGCCGCGCCGGACGCGGCGATCGTCGTCACGCCCCACAACGTCCACGTCGAAGGCCACTTCGCCGTCGTCGTCTCCGCCCGCGTCGGCCCGCACGAGGTCGACCGGCCGCTCGCGGCAGGCGTGCTCGCCGCGCTCCGCGCCGAGGGCCTGCCGGCGGTCGGCGTCTCGTTCGGCGGCAACGACGCGCGGGAGGCCGAGATGCCGCTGGACTGGGGGACGGAGGTGCCGCTCGCCTTCCTGCGTGCGCCGCGCGTCGTGGTCGTCTCCCCGGCCCGCGACCGGCCGCTCGCAGAGCACGTCCGGGCCGGCGCCGCCCTCGCCAGGGCCACCGACCCGAGCCGTGTCGCGCTCGTCGCGAGCGCGGACCACGGTCACGCCCACGACGGGAAGGGGCCGTACGGGTACGACCCGGCGGCGGCCCGGTACGACGCGCTCGTCCAGGAGATCCTCCGCTCGGGGCACCTGGACTTCGAGCCCCTGGCGGCGCTCGTCGACGAGGCGAAGGCGGACTCGCTCTGGCAGCTCCTCGTGCTCCAGGGGGCCGTCGGAGAGGACGCCGCGGCGGAGCTGCTCGCGTACGCCGCGCCGACCTACTACGGCATGCTCGTCGCGTCGGTGCCCGTGTAGCGCCGAGGGGGAGGAGCGGGGAGGGCGCGCGCGAACAGGGCCGCATGGCGCGCCCCAAGCGCAGGCGGAAGCTACGCCCGAAGACCCCGAGCCGGATCCGGAAGAAGCGGCCGGCGAAGCCGCGCAGCCGCCACCACCCGGAGCTCTGGGGCCTGGGGCTCGTCGGCGTCGGCGCCTTCCTCGGCACCGTCGTCTACGTCGGCTGGAACGGCGGCTACGTCGGCCGCGCGCTCGCCGACGGCCTCCGCGCCCTCGTCGGCGACGCATCCTGGGCGCTGCCCGTCGTCCTCGTCGGGCTCGGCGCCCTGATGGTCGCGCGCAGCGCCCTCGTGGACGTCCGGCCCTTCCGCACCGGCCTCGCCGTCCTCGCCCTGGGGCTCATGCTCACGCTCGGGCGAGACCAGGGCGGCTACGTGGGCCAGGCCCTCGGCGGCATGGTCGGGATCGCGATCGGCGTCACCGGCTCGACCATCCTCGGCGCGCTCCTGCTGCTCGCCGGCGGCCTCCTCCTCTCCGGCGCCTCGCTCGGCGCGATCCTCCGCCGCTCCGGCCACCGCGTCCGTCGGGCCGCCGCGAGGGCACGCCGGCAGCGGCCGCCGGAGCGCCGCGACACCCAGGTCGCACCGCTCCCGCCGCAGGCCGCGCGTCGGCCGCTCCTCGACGCCGAGCAGGCCTACCCGGACGTCGTCGGCGACCACGAACACGAGGGTCGCGAGCACGTGCCGCTCGTGCCGGCGCCGCTCCTCAGCGTCGAGCCGGGGCGGCTCGTGGAGGATCCCCCGACGCTCTTCGACGACGTCACCGTGGAGCACGCCGACTACCGCCTGCCGGACCGCGAGACCCTGCGCGCCTCGCCCGTGAAGGAGGCCGCCGCGGGCGAGAGCTCCGCCCGGGTGGCAGATCTCCTCGTCCAGACGCTCGCGCACTTCGGCATCGACGCCAACGTCGTCGGCCAGATCTCCGGGCCGCGCGTCACCAGGTACGAGCTGCAGCTCGCCCCGGGCACGAAGGTCTCGAAGGTCGCGGCGCTGAAGGACGACCTCTCGTACGCGCTCGCGACGACTGAGATCCGGATCCTCGCACCGATCCCCGGCAAGCAGGCCGTCGGCGTCGAGCTGCCGAACCTCTCGCCGAACCTCGTCACGCTCGGCGACATCTTTGACGAGCTGCCGGCGACGGCCAGCCCGCTCGCAGTCTGGCTCGGCAAGGACATCTCGGGCGCTCCGGTCTGGACCGACCTGGCGCGGATGCCCCATCTGCTGATCGCCGGCACCACCGGCTCCGGCAAGTCGGGCTGCATCAACACGCTGCTCACGTCGATCCTGCTGCGCGCGACGCCCGACGAGGTGCGGATGATCCTGATCGACCCGAAGCGGATCGAGCTCAATCACTACGAGTCGATCCCGCACCTGCTCACGCCGGTCGTCTCGAGCCCGAAGGAGGCCAGCGCCGTCCTCGCCAACTGCACCGCCGAGATGGAGCGCCGCTACGAGCGGCTCTCGGCCGTCCGCGCGAGGCACCTGAACGAGGCGAACCGCGCTTTCCGCCAGCGCGGCGAGCCGACGATGCCGTACCTGCTCGTCGTGATCGACGAGCTCGCCGACCTGATGATGATCGCGCCGCAGGCCGTCGAGGACGCCGTGATCCGCCTCGCGCAGAAGTCGCGCGCCGTCGGCATCCACCTCGTGCTCGCCACGCAGCGACCGTCGGTCGATGTGATCACCGGCATGATCAAGGCCAACGTTCCGTCGCGCATCGCCTTCGCCGTGTCCTCCCAGACCGACTCGCGCGTGATCCTCGACCAGGGCGGCGCCGAGTCGCTCCTCGGCCAGGGCGACATGCTCTTCAAGCCGCACGGCACGTCGCGGCTGCAGCGCGTCCAGGGCGCCTACGTGTCGGAGGAGGAGATCGCGCTCGTCGTCGAGCAGACGCGCCAGCGGGACCAGGAGCTCGACGAGGGATACCTGCAGCTGCCGGAGGTGTTCGCCGACCCCGACGCCGACGACGGCGGACACGGCGAGTTCGATCCCGACGACGACCCCTTGCTCGACCGCGCGATCGAGATCGTCGTCCAGACGCAGACGGCATCCGTCTCCCTGCTCCAGCGCCGCCTGCGGGTCGGGTACACCCGCGCCGGCCGCCTCGTGGACATGCTCGAGCGGCGCGGCATCATCAGCGGCTATGAAGGATCGAAGCCGCGCCGAGTCCTCGTCGACGAGTCGCAGCTCGCGACGCTCGTCGCGCACGATTAGGGACATCGGCGGCGCGGCCGCATGGATCGACCGCGTCGGGCTCGCCGCGCTCTTCCCGGGGAAGGATCTCGTGCTGCCGTCGCTCTGGGAGGCGGTCTCGGGCCGGCTCGAGGTCGAGTGGGCGCTGCGGCGCGACGACGGCTCGTACCTCTCCTTCACGCCCGAGATGGACAAGGTCTGGCGCTGGAAGGACGAGCTCCCAACGCAGGGGCTGGCCTGCGTCGGCAAGCACCTCGGCCGCTGGAGCACCCTCGTCGCGCCGCGGCTGCTCGCGCCGCTCTACTCGCTGACGGGTCGCACCGGTGCCGCCGACGACTTCCGGAGCTCGGAGCTGGAGGCGCTCGACCTCGAGCTCGCGGAAGCGGTGCTCGCAGCGGGGCCCGCGACCGGCCCGGAGCTGCGCGCGCTGGTCGGCACCGAGAAGCGGCCGGCCGAGGCGGCGATCCTGCGGCTGCAGCGCCGCCTCGTGCTCACGAGCTCGGGCCTCGTGGAGCAGCGGCAGGGGTGGGGCGCGATCGCCTACGAGCTCGTCGCGCGCCGCTGGAGCGCGCACCTGCGGGACCTGCCGCCGCCGGACGACGCGCGGCGCACGCTGGGGATGACGGTGCTCGCGTCCGCCGGCGACCTCTCGGCCGCCGACCTCGGCGGCGCGCTCGGCTGGCGCCTGAAGGCCTCGCGGGAGCTCCTCGACGAGCTCGCCGAGCGTGGGCAGGCGGAGCGGACGGAGGCGCCGGGGATCGCGCTCTGGCGCTCGACGTCCCGACGGGAGGGTTAGCATCGCCGGGTCCGTGCAGCCCCACCTCGAGCAGTAGCGAACGCGATGCGCCGTAACGCCCGGTCGACGCTTGCTGTCCTCTTCGGCTTCGCCGCGGTGCTCGCGGTACCGGCGGCCGTCGCGCTCTCCCGTCGCTCGTCGCGAATCACGCTCGTGGACGCGGCGTGGGCGATACCCGTCGCGGCGGCCTGCGGGGTCGCGGCGCTGCTCTTCGCCCGGGGCGCGCGCGGCCGCATCCGCGCCACCCTCGAGCGGGCGAGAGGGCGTGGGCGCGCGCGGGCGGGCCGGATCCTCGGCGTCGCCGGCATCTGCGTCGCGCTCTCGGCCGCGATCGCGATCGGCTTCTACGAGTTGCTGCTGCGGCTCGAAAGCTGATCGAGGCGTGAGCCGAACCGCTCTACAATAGGTCGCCTCTGATGTTCGAGATCGGCAACAGCCTGCGCGAGGCGCGCGTCCGCCAGGGCCTCGACTACATGGACGTGGAGCTCGCGACGAAGGTGCGGGCCAAGTACCTCCAGGCGCTCGAGGACGAGCGGTTCGAGCTCCTGCCGGCGCAGCCCTACGTGAAGGGGTTCCTGCGGACGTACGCGGAGTTCCTCGGGCTCGACGGCCAGCTCTACGTCGACGAGTACAACTCCCGCTACGTCGTCGACGGGTTCGAGGACATCGCCCCCCGCCACGTGTCGCCGCGGTCGCGCCGGCAGCACGGCGTCGAGCGGAGGGCGCTGCTCCTCGCGCTCGTCGGCATCTGCGCGCTGACTGCGCTCGTGATCGTCGCCTGGAAGTTCGGCGGCGGCGACACGGCGGCGCCGACCTCCACCGGCGGGACGCGGCCGAAGCCGTCCGCCCCCGCACGGGGGATGCGCCTCAACGCGGTCGGCAAGGGAACGTACGTCGAGATCCGCCGCGCCTCGGCAGCCGGCAAGGTGCTCTTCCAGGGGACGATCGGCCGGGGCAGGGCCAAGCTCGTACCCGGCAGCCGCTTCTGGCTCTACGTGCGCCGCCCCGCCCGCCTCAACGTCTCGCTCGGAGGCAAAGCCGTGGCCCTGCCGGCCCGGCGAAACCTGAAGGTGCTCGTGACGCCGAACCGCACGGCCCGGGCAGGCGGTTGAGCCGACCCCGCGCGGTCGTCGTCGTCACGGGCAGCGAGCTCGTGCGCGGCGAGCGCACCGACCTGAACGGCCCGTTCCTGGCCGGCGAGGCGCTCCGCCTCGGTCTCGAGCCGGCGCGCATCGCGATCGTCGGCGACGCTCCCGACGAATTGGCCGCCGCCCTCGGCGCGGGGCTCGAGGCCGACGTCTGCCTCGTCTCCGGCGGTCTCGGGCCGACGCACGACGACCGCACGGTGGAGATGGTGGCCCGGGCTCTCGGCGTCGGCCTTCACGTCGACCGCGGGCTCGAGCAGGAGATCGGCGCCGTGTCCAGGGCCGCGGCGGAACGGCTGCGGCGGCCGTACGCGGACTTCCAGCCGGGAGTGACGAAGCAGGCGACGATTCCGGAGGGCGCAGTCTCGCTCGGCCTCGCCGGCACCGCACCCGGGCTCGTGGTCCCGCACAACGGCGGACGTGTCGCCGTGGTCCTGCCGGGACCCCCCTCGGAGCTGCGGCGCCTGTGGCCGCGCGCGCTCGACACGGCGGCCTTCCGCGCGCTCCTCGAACGCACGACCCCACCCGAGCGGCACGTCATGAAGTTCTTCGGCGTCTCGGAGTCCGCCGTCGCGCAGGCGCTCGAGGCCGCGGGCGGAGACGGGGACGGCGTCGAGGTGACGATCTGCGCCCGCGATTTCGAGATCCACGTCGACCTCGTGGTCGAGCCGGAGGCGGAGGCGCGCGCGAACGAGCTCTCGACGCGGTTCGTCGAGCCCATCCGGCAGTACCTCTGGGCGCGCGACGAGAGCACGATCGAGCAGTGCGTGCTGGACCTCTGCCACGGCCGCGGGCTGACGCTGGCGACGGCGGAGTCCTGCACCGGCGGCCTGGTGGCCGCGCGGCTGACGGGCGTTCCCGGCTCGAGCCGCGTCTTCCGCGGCGGGGTCGTCGCCTACTCGGACGAGGTGAAGCGGTCGGAGCTCGGCGTCTCCCCGGAGCTGCTGGAGCGCCAGGGCGCGGTCTCGCCCGAGGTCGCCGCGGCCATGGCCCGGGGGGCGCGCGCGCGGCTCGGCGCCGACGTCGCCGTGTCGGTCACCGGCGTCGCCGGCCCGGGCGGTGGCACGCCGGCGAAGCCGGTCGGCCTCGTCTACCTGCACGTCGAGGGGCCGGACGGCGGCCGGGGCCGCGAGTTCAGCTTCCCCGGCGACCGCGCCTCGATCCGGGCCCGCTCCGTCGTCGGCGCGCTCCACCTCGTGCGGCGGCTTCTGACCGGAACTCGTGACGAATCGGTATGACCTCCCCCGCTACGGTGGGCGGAGATGACCGGCTGCGCCTCTTCCTCGCGCTACGCGTGCCCGAGCCCGTCCTCGACGCGATCGAGGAATGGCAGCTCGCGCGGCTGCGCGGCGTGCGGATCGTCCCGCGCGAGCACCTGCACGTCACGCTCGCCTTCCTCGGGCACCGGCCGGCTGCCGAGCTCGAGCCGACCCTCGCCGAGCTGCGCCGGGCGGCGGCCGGCGCGGCCGGCCTGCGTCTCGCGGCGGCCCGCTACCGCGAGACGCGGAGCGTCGGCATGATCGCCCTCGACGACGAGGGCGGCCGCGCGACCGCGCTCGCGGATGACCTCCAGGCGGGCCTGGAGCTACTCGGCGTCTACCGCCGCGGGGCGCGCGCGTGGCTGCCGCACCTCACCGTCGCCCGCTTCCGGGAGCGGCCGCGGCTGCTCCTCGACCCGCCGGCCCTCGGAACGTTCGTTCCGTCCGACGCGGCTGCTTATCTGTCTCGGCTGCGACCGAGCGGGGCGCAGTACGAGGTTCTGGAATCGGTCCCTCTCGGGGCGCAGCTAGGAGGTCGATAGGTGGACAGGCACGAAGCACTCGACGTCGCGCTCGGCCAGATCGAGCGTCAGTTCGGCAAAGGCTCCGTCATGAAGATGAACGACCGCGCCGCCGTCTCGGTGGGCGCCGTCTCGACCGGCTCGCTCGCGCTCGACCTCGCGCTCGGCATCGGCGGCCTGCCCCGCGGCCGCATCATCGAGGTCTTCGGCCCGGAGTCCTCCGGCAAGACCACGCTGGTCTACCACGTGATCGCCGAGGCGCAGCGCCGCGGCGGCATCTGCGCCTTCATCGACGCCGAGCACGCGATGGACCCCGCGTACGCGAAGCGGATCGGCGTCGACATCGACAACCTCCTCGTCTCGCAGCCCGACACGGGCGAGCAGGCCCTGGAGATCACCGAGCTGCTCATCCGCTCGGGCGCCCTCGACGTCGTCGCGATCGACTCCGTCGCCGCCCTCACCCCGAAGGCGGAGATCGAGGGCGAGATGGGCGACTCCCACGTCGGCCTGCAGGCGCGCCTGATGAGCCAGGCCCTGCGCAAGCTCGCGGGCACGCTCAACCGCACCGACACGATCTGCCTCTTCACGAACCAGCTCCGCGAGAAGATCGGCGTGATGTTCGGCTCGCCAGAAACGACGCCGGGCGGCCGCGCGCTGAAGTTCTACTCGTCCGTCCGCCTCGACATCCGGCGGATCGAGACGCTGAAGGACGGCGTGGAGGCCTTCGGCAACCGCGTGCGCGTCAAGGTGGTGAAGAACAAGGTCGCGCCGCCGTTCAAGCAGGCCGAGTTCGACATCATCTACGGCTCGGGCATCTCCTGGGAGGGCACCGTGCTCGACACGGGCCTCGAGCGCAAGGTCGTCACCAAGTCGGGCTCCTACTTCAGCTTCGGCGACGAGCGCCTCGGGCAAGGCCGGCAGAACGCGACTGCGTTCCTGCGCGAGCACCCCGACGTGACGCAGCAGATCCTCCGCCAGATCCAGCTCGTCATCGGGCCGGAGCAGATCGTCTCCGCGCGGCTGCTGCCGCTCGCGGAGCAGTCCGAGAACGGCGGCGCCGCCGGCCATCCGGAAAAGGCGGCCGCGGCTGCGGCGGCCGTCGCCGCCGCCGCTCCGCCCGGGCGCGAGCCGAGCGGGTAAGGCCGGGCCCATGCCTGTCGTCACCGCCCTCCGCGAGCGGCCGCGGTCGCGGGTGGAGATCGAGCTTGACGGAGCCTCCTGGCGGCTCGTGCCGGCGGACGCCGTCGTGCGCGCCGGCCTCGCCGTCGGCCGGCCGCTCGACCGGGAGCGGGCGAGGTCGCTCGGGCGGGAGCTACGGCGCGCCAGGGCCCTCGGCGTGGCCACGCGAGCGCTGCGCCACCGGGACGTGTCTCGACGCGGCATCGAGGAGCGCCTCGCGCGGCGCGGGCTCCCGGGCAGCGCGCGCGAGCAGGCCGTCGCAGCCCTCGAGCAGGCCGGGTTCCTCGACGACGAGCGCTTCGCCGCGGCACGCGCGCAGTCGCTGGCCGGGCGGGGCTACGGCGACGCCGCGATCCGGTTCGACCTGGACCGCGAGGGCCTCACGGGCGAGGCCGTTTCCGCAGCCCTGGCCGGCCTGGAGCCGGAGGCGGAGCGCGCCAGGCGGCTCGCGGCGCGGCGTGGGCCGGCCGCGAAGGCGGCTCGGTGGCTCTCCTCCCGCGGCTTTGCGGCGGAGAGCGTCGAGGTCGCCGTCGGCGGAGTTGCGGAAGGGGGCTGATCCAGGGTAGGATCAAGACAACTTCCACCCGACATTTGCCTGCACAGGGACTTTTTCCGAAATCGCATAGTCGCTTGAGAGCTACCTTCAGAACCCGTTCCAGACGCACGTCAGTGAGGCCGTCGCCGGCATAGCCGCGCGACGGACGGCGCGTTCCCGCGCCGAGAGGCGACTTCGGTAGGTCACAGATGCCGGTTGGTGCCGGGTGGGACGGTCCGCAGCCTGCGGACACCCCAGAGCCAGGAGGCGCCACGTGCTGATCGGGATCGGAGTCGCCATCGGCATCGTCGCGGGAGTCGCTCTGGCGCTGCTCGCCGTGCGCGTATTCGGCGCGACCGGGGTCGGGAAGGCGCAGAGGATCCGTCGTCAGCTCGTCGAGGATGCCGAGCGCGAGGCCGAGGCGCTGCGGCGGGAGTCGGAGCGGGTGGCCGAGGCGCTACGCCGGGAGGCGGAGCGCGAGGCCGAGGCGCTGCGCCGCGAGGCCCAGATCGGAGCGCGCGAGCAGGCGGTGAAGCTGCGGTCGGAGATCGATTCCGAGCTGGCCGAGCGCCGGCAGCGCGTGGCGAAGATCGAGGAGCGGCTGCTCGGCAAGGAGGAGGAGATCGAGCGGAAGCTCGTGCAGCTCGGCCGCCGCGACCAAGGCCTCGCCGACCGGGAGACGCACCTACGGGAGCTCCAGGAAGACCTCAAGCAGGCGAATGCCGCTCAGCAGACCGAGCTCGAGCGTGTCGCCGGGATGACGCTGCAGGAGGCGAAGTCACACCTGCTCGAGCGGGGGGAGGAGCTCGTGAGGCACGACCTGGCGCGGCGGGTCCGCATGCTCGAGGAGGAGGCGAGGGCCGAGTCGAAGCGGCGCGCCCGCAACCTCGTCGCCGACGCGCTGCAGCGGGTCGCGGCGAGCCACGCCGCCGAGACGACGGTGTCGGTGGTCGAGCTCCCGTCCGACGACATGAAGGGGCGCATCATCGGGAGGGAGGGCCGCAACATCCGGGCTCTCGAGCACCTCACCGGCGTCGACTTCATCATCGACGACACGCCGCACGCGGTGGTCCTCTCGTCCTTCGACGGGTTGCGTCGCGAGGTCGCTCGCCTGACCCTGACGAAGCTCATCGAGGACGGGCGGATCCACCCCGCGCGCATCGAGGAGATGTACTACCAGTCGAAGGCGGAGACCGAGGACGTCGTCCGCCAGGCGGGCGAGCAGGCCGTCTTCGAGGCGAACTGCGGCCCCTTCCACGAGGAGCTGGTGAAGGTCCTCGGCCGCCTCCGCTTCCGCACGAGCTACGGGCAGAACGTGCTCAAGCACACGCTCGAGGTCGTCCACCTGGCGGGGATCATGGCAAGCGAGCTCGAAGCGAGCGTCAAGACCGCGAAGCGCGCGGCGATGCTGCACGACCTCGGCAAGGCGATGACGCACGAGGTCGAGGGATCGCACGCGCTCGTCTCGGCGCAGCTCGCCCGGCGCTATGGGGAGGCCCAGGGAGTGGTGCACGCGATCGAGGCGCACCACTACGAGGTACAGCCGCAGACGGTGGAAGCGGTGCTGCTGATCGCGGCCGACGCGATCTCGGCGTCGCGGCCGGGCGCTCGCGGTGAGAGCCTCGAGCACTACATCAAGCGGCTCGAGGCGCTCGAGGAGCTGGCGGGAGCCAAGAAGGGGGTGGAGAAGGTCTACGCGTTGCAGGCCGGGCGTGAGATCCGCGTGATCGTGCGGCCCTCGGACGTCGACGACGACTCCGCGGCGCTGCTCTCGCACGAGATCGCGCGCGAGATCGAGGACCAGCTCGAGTATCCGGGACAGGTCAAGGTGACGGTGATTCGCGAGAGCCGCTCCGTCGACGTCGCGCGGAACGCGACCCGTGGCGGAACCGACGACCGCGCAGCAGCCGACGGCGCGGGACGCAGGCCTCTGCCGCCCGGGAGGGACGAGCCGCTCCTGCGCTCCGGGGAGAGCGCGGTCTCGCCGCCGCGCGGCTGAGGTCGCGGCTCGCGGCCGGCCGGGTCGCTAGCGTCCAAGCGCGATGGTGCCGCTTCGCCGCAACCGCGACTTCGTGCTGCTGGAGACGGGGCGCCTACTGTCGGGCGCGGGCTCGCAGTCGTCGTCGATCGCCTACCCGTTGCTCGTCCTCGCGCTCACGAACTCGACCGTCAAGGCCGGAACGGTCGGCTTCGCGCGAGTCGTGCCCCAGGCCGTCTTCGGCCTCCTCGCCGGCGTCGCAGCCGACCGCTGGAACCGCAAGCGGGTGATGATCGCCGCCGACGTGCTCCGTGCGCTCGCGGTCGGCTGCCTCGGCATCGGCCTCGTCGTCGGAGGCCTCCCGTGGTGGGTCATCCCGATCGTCGCCTTCGGCGAGGGCGCCGGCTCCACCGTCTTCGCGCCCGCAGGCGCGGGCGCGCTGCGCTCGGTGGTGCCTGCCCGGCAACTGCCAACTGCCGTGGGCGCGCAGCGCGCGCGGATGTCGACGCTCATGCTCGCCGGACCGCCCGTCGGCGGCGCGCTCTTCGGCGTGGGCCGCGCCGTGCCGTTCCTCGCCGACGCCGCCTCGTACGTCTTCTCCTTTCTCTCGCTGGCGGCGATGCGCACGCCGTTCCAGGAGCCACGCGAAGCCGACCTCGCCTCCGTGCGCGCGCGGATCGTGGAGGGGCTCCGCTTCCTGTGGAGCCGCCCGTTCCTGCGCACGTGCGCGCTCGTCTACGGGCTCGGGAATCCTTTGATGCCCGCGGTCCTGCTCGTGCTCGTGGTCGTGGGCCGGCGGCAGGGCCTCTCGGGCGGCGGGATCGGCGCGCTCGTGGCCGCGCTCGGCGCCGCGGCCCTCGCCGGCTCGCTCGTCTCGCCGCTGCTGCGGCGCGCCCTGCCCATCCGGGCGATCATCCTGCTCGAGCTGTGGACGTGGCTGGGCTGCTGGGTCTTCGTCGCCTGGCCGAGCGTCTACGCGCTGCTCGCCGTGATGATCCCGTTCGGCATCGCCGCGCCGGTGACGGACTCGGTCGTGGAGGGCTACCGGGTGGCGCTGACGCCGGACCGCCTGCTCGGCCGCGTCGAGGCGGCGACGAGCACGATCTCGCAGCTCGTGATGCCGCTCGGGCCACTCGTCGCGGGAGTACTGCTGGCGGCGGTCTCGGCGCGCGCGACCGTCGCCGTCGTCGCGCTGTGCGGGCTCGGGCTCGCTCTCTGGGGCACATCCAGCCGAGCGATCCGCGCAGCGCCCAGCCTGGCCGAGCTCGACGACGCCGCGGTACTGG
>JBBWZD010000051.1:0-39417 GCA_039648875.1 Actinomycetota bacterium | reverse complement strand
GTCCCGAGCCTCGTCGCGCGGGTAGGCGGCGAGGTCTCCCTGCTCGTCGAACTGCGCCGGGTTCACGAACAGGGAGACGACGACGGCGGCGTTCTCGGCACGCGCCCGGCGGAAGAGCGACAGGTGGCCGTCGTGGAAGGCGCCCATCGTCGGCACGAGCCCGACCTCGCCGGCTCCGGCGAGCGCCTCGCGAAGCTCGGCTACCGTCCGGACCGTCCTCACGTCGCGAGCGCCAGCGTCGCGCCGGCGAGCGTCTCGTACAGGTGGTCGAGCTCGGGGCGGGCGGCGCGGATCGCGACGCGGTGGGCCTCGACCGTCGCCCAGTCGCCGCGGGAGATCGGCCCCGTCAGCTCGAAGCCGTTCTCGATCGTGCGCCGCATCAGGGGCTCGAGGGCCTCCGGCGGCGCCCCCGCCGCGCCGAACAGCAGCGACGCAGCGCGCTGGAGCGTGACGAGGTAGTTCGACGCGAAGACGGCTCCGGCGTGGTACAGCGTCCGCGCCGAGTCCGCGAGCTCGAACGGCCGCAGCCCGAGCGCCTCGGCCAGCCCGAAGCCGGCCTCGCGCGCCGCCGCCGTCTCGGCGGTCACGGCCGCCCAGGCGCCGTCGAGCTGCTCCGGCCCTCGCGCCCGGGTGAACGTCTGCAGCGGGTGCACGCTGAACCGGCGGGCGTGCGGCGCGAGCGCGGCGAGCGGCACGGCGCCGCTCACGTGCGCGAGCCACGGGCCCGGCTCGACGGAGGCGGCGACCTCCGGGATCGCCGCGTCGGGGACGCAGAGGAGGACGAGGTCAGGCTTCCCGGCGCCGACTGCGAGGCCGCGCTCCTGCAGCCTGGCGGCGACAGCCGAACCGACGCGGCCCGAGCCGATGACGTGGATTCGCTCGATCACTTCGCTCGCTCCAGCTCCGTAGCGGATGCCGGGCTCGTCGAGTGTACGCGAGCGGCGCTAGATCGCGGCGCCGGCCGGCAGGCGCGTGGCGACGACGCTCTCGGCCGCCTCGAGGCTCGGCGCGTGACCGGTGACGACCCCGATGAAGTCGTCCCGCTCGACCGCGTAGAGGCGGAGGTCCTCGACGGCGCGGACGGTGGCGGTTCGCGGCACGTCGCGCAGCAGCGCGATCTCGCCGAAGGAGTCGCCCGCCCCGAGCGTCCGCGCGGGCGCGCCCTCGACCTCCACGGCGGCGTGCCCGGACTCGATCGCATAGAAGCGGTCGCCGTGCTCACCCTGGGAGAACACCGGCTCGCCGGCCGGCACGGTTACCGCCGCTGCAAGACTTGCGAGGCGCTCGAGTGACGGCACGGGCAGGGGGGCGAAGATCGGGATCCTGCGCAGGAGCGCGAGCGGGGCCGCGGCGACCGCCGAGGCCCTGTCGATCTTCTGCAGCCGCTGCCACAACGGGACGAGCAGCACGACCGGGAAGACGCCGACGGCGACGAGCGCTCCGCGCACCCCGAGCGCCGAGACGATTCCCGGCGCGGCGATCGAGCCGATGGCGAGCGTCGCGAGGATCAGGCTCTCGAGCACCCCGAAGACGCGGCCGAGGACGGCGTCGTCGGTGCTCCGCTGCAGCAGCGTCATTCCCGACACGTCGAGGATCGTGTTGCCGAGGCCGATCACGCCGATCAGGACGATCGCGTACGGAAGGTTGGCCCACGCGGCGAGCAGCGCTATCGGCGCTCCCCACAGCAGGACGCCGATGCCGAAGTCTCCCGCGAGCCGCTTGCGGCCGGCGAGCGCGGCGACCGCGACGGCGCCCGCGAGCGTTCCGCCGCCGAGGGCCGCGGTGAGCCAGCCGACCCCCGCGTTGCCCGCCTCGATCAGCCGCAGCGCGTAGACGATCATCAGCACCTGGAACGCGCCGGCGACGAGCGTCTGGGCCCCGGTGAGACCGACGATGAGGCGGAGGTTCGGCTCTTGCCAGACGGCGCGGAAGCCGCCGGCGAGGGCCGGCAGCACGCGTGCGTGCTCCGCTCCCTCGGGGCGCCTGTCGCGCCGGACCCGGAATACGAGCGCGGCCGACCAGACGAACGCCGCGGCGTTGGCCGTGAACACCGCAGCCGGCCCGCTCAGCGCGAGCAGCACTCCTCCGAGCGCGGGTCCGGCGAACATGCTCACGCTTCCGATCGTGTTCATGACGACGTTCGCCGAGGTGAGCTCCTCGGGGGAGTTGACGAGGGACGGGAGCAGCGCCGCCTGGGCGGGGACGAACGAGCTGGACACCGCCGTCGAGCAAACCGCGAGCACGAAGACCGGAAGCGACGGCGCGTGCAGAAAGGCGAGTGCGGCCATCCCACCGACGAGCCCGATGCGGGTCACGTCGGCCCACAGCATCACCTGTCGGCGCGACCAGCGGTCGGCCAGCAACGAGAGCCACGGCGCGCATACGGCCGCCGTCGCGAAGCGCGCGAAGTAGATGATCCCGACCGTCTTCGCGCCGCCGGCGTGGAACGCGTAGACCGGCAGCGCCACCCCGTACGCCCACGTCCCGAGCGTCGAGCCGAGGCCCGCCAGCTGGAGGTTGCGGAGCTGCCGGTTGGCGAGCACCTCACGGGCCGCGCGCCGCGACTGGTCGAGCTGCTGCCCAAGGGCCACGCATGGAGATTCGCAGCCCTCGTTGCTAATGTGAAGACCCGAAGGAAGATTTCCGGTCCGTCCCTCGTCTTGGGGGGGACAGCGCGAAAGAGGTCGCGCAGAGAATTCCGAACAGGAGGGAAAGATGTCCGACGAGATTCGCACCGAGAAGCCGGAGGACGAGGTCGAGGTCGAGGCGCACCGCGCCCACGTGCACAACGCCAACGCCGAGGCCACCGACGAGGTCGAGGAGAACGAGGTCGAGGCGCACCGCGCCCACGTGCACAACCGCCCTTCGGTCCACAACTAGCAGATCCACCACCTGCAGCGAAAAGACCCGGCCCCGGCCGGGTTTTTTCGTGGACCCGCGGTGCTACGCGAGCAGCCGCTCGAGCGCGCGCAGCAGATCGAGCCCCGCCGCCTGCTTCTCCTCGTCCTCCGTATCCTGCAGGTTGCCGACGATTCGCGCGACCGCGGCGAGGTCACCCTGCCCGTCGAGGGCAGCGCGCGCGCGCCGCGCCCGCTGGAGCAGGTCGAGCGCCACCGCAGCCTGGTTCGCGAAGAGCCCCAGGAGGTCCATCTCGGCGAGCGTGAAGGCGGGGCCGCTGCGGTCGAGCACCTCGAGCACGCCGAGCGCCCGCTCCTCGGTGAGGAGCGGCACGGCCATCAGCCCGTCCGGCACGTAGCCCGTCGACTCGGCGGCCTCGCGCGAGAAGCGTGTGTCCGAGCGTACGTCTTCGATCACGAGCGGCTGGCGCGTGACGAGCACCCAGCCCGCGACGCCGGTGCTCGAGGGAAAGCGCACGCCCACGAGCTCCGCCGCGCCCTCGCCGGAGACCGCCTCGAACACGAGCTCGTCGGCCTCCTCGTCCAGGAGGAGGACGGACGAGGCCTTGGCGTGGAAGATCGCCCGCGCGACCTCGACCGTGGCGGAGAGAAGGGAGCGGTACGCGTCCTCGGCGCCGAGGACGCCGGCCGCAACTGCTGCATCGAGGTCGCTCACGTCCGGCCTCCGACGTTGGTGGCGGTGAGGTGGAGCACGCTCTTGAGCTGGAACGGCGTCAGCTCGGGGTGCTTGCCGAGGATGAGGGCGCACAGGCCGGCGACGTGCGGCGTGGCGAAGCTGTTGCCCGTGCAGTTGAGCGTGCCTCCGCCGAGCCACGCGACGTCGACGTTGAGGCCGCGGGCGAAGAACTCGACCGGCGGATTCGGGTTGTAGTAGCAGGCGTAGGGGTCGTGATCCTCGTGGCTGCCGACCGAGACGACGCTCGCGAACCGCCACGGAAAGCTCTCGACCGGCATGTTGTGCGCCGAGGCGATGAGCATCGTGCGCTTGAAGTAGGCGGCGTCGGCGAGCTCGTGCAGCCGGTCGACGTACTGCTTCTTCGTCGTCGAAAGGCTCATGTTGACGATGTCGAACTCCTGCTGGATCGCCCACTCGAGGCCGCCGAGCATCACGGCCGCGCTGCCCGTGTAGCCCGCGCCGAGGACGCGCACGCTCGTCAGATCGCACTCGGGGGCGAGCAGCCGGATGATGCCCGCGCACGCGGTGCCGTGGCCGCAGAGGTCGCCGGAGTCGTCGTCGGCGATCGTCAGCTCGTCGCCGTTCCGCGTCACGGCGACGGAACGCTGCACCGGGCCCACCAGCGGATGGTCGAGCTCGACGCCGCTGTCGAGGACGCAGACCCGGACGCCCGCGCCCGTCCCGCCGCCCATCGCCCAGTCGCGGGTGACCCGCTCGGGCCACGTCGACGGCAGGCGGATCGTCTCGCCCGCGGCCGCCGGCAGGCTCCAGGCCGGCAGTTCCTCCTCTTGCTCGTGCGCGACGACGCTCACCCGGCGATCCTACGAGGTCCAGCGCTTCCGTAGTAGCCTCGCTGGCGGTGCCAGTCGAGTCAACCGACGCCGAGCTCGTCTCCCGGTGCCGCGCCGGCGACCCGGCAGCCTGGAACGAGCTCGTCGAGCGGTTCTCGCGCTACGTGTTCGCGATCGCCGTGCAGGCGTTCCGCCTCTCGCCTCCCGACGCCGAAGACGTGTTCCAGGAGGTCTTCGCCCGCGTCTACGAGCATCTCGACCGGCTGCGCAACGACGACGCCGTACGGCCGTGGATCGCCCAGCTCACCCGGCGCCTCTGCATCGACCGGCTCCGGACGACCGGGCGGGAGGCGCCGGCCGATCCCGAGACGCTCGAGCCGCAGGAGGCCGACGAGACGCTCGCACAGCTCGACGAGGCGATGACCCTGCGGGCCGGGCTCGACGCGGTGGGCGACGCGTGCCGTGACATCCTCGACCGCTTCTTCTGCCGCGACGAAAGCTACCGCGCGATCGGCGACGCGCTCGAGCTGCCGCCCGGGACGATCGCCAGCCGCATCTCGCGCTGCCTGGCGAAGCTGCGTGCCGAGCTCGAGGGAAGATCCTGAGCGGTTGGCCCGTCTAGGAGCTTGAGATGATCGGCTACGACGAAGAACGGATCGGGGAGCTGCTGCGGCTGCTGCCCGCTGCGCCCGAGGGGTGGGTGCGGGCGGCACAGGAGCTTCCACAGGCACGCGCAGAAGTAGGGCAGATCGTGGCGCGAGCCGAGCTGGACGCCGAGTTTCGCGGCCGCCTCGTCGCCGATCTCGAAGCCGCACTCGAGGCGGAGGGGTACGAGGCCAATCCCTCCGTTGTCGCCTTCGTGCGACTCCGCCTGAGCGCGGGCGACTGAACGACCCCTCGCGCGCGGGACTGCCATCGGCGAGAATTCGCCGGTGGCGCCCGCGCGACCGTTCCTGGAGCTGACCCTCGGCGAGTGGCTCGAGGAGCTCGCCGCGGCCCGCGCCGTGCCCGGCGCCGGATCGGCGCTCGCCTTCGCGCTGAGCACCGCCGCCGCCGTGGTGGCGATGGCGGCCCGCGTCTCGAAGGAATCCTGGGAGAACGCGGGGGCTGCAGCCGCGCAGGCTGCCGCCCTGCAGGCGCGGGCGGCCCCGCTGGCCCAGCTCGACGCCTACGTGTATGAGCGCGCGCTCTCGGCGCGCGAGGGGGCAGCCGAGCTTCGGCCCGAGCAGCGCGACTGGCAGATCGGGCAGGCGTTCGCGCGCGCAGCCGAGCCGCCGCTCGAGATCGCGCGGACGGCCGCCGACGTGGCCGAGCTCGCCGCAGAGGTGGCGGCCTCCTGCGAGCCGCGGGTGCGCGCGGACGCGCAGGCGGCGGCCGCGCTCGCAGCGGGGGCGGCTCGGGGCGCAGCCGCCCTCGTCGCGGTGAATCTCACGGCCGTCGACAACGACCCGCGCGTCGTCGAGGCAGGGCGCCTGGTGGAGGCGGCGGAGACGGCCGCCGGACGGGCCCGCGCCGCGGAACGCTAAGCTCCGGGACGTGCCGATCTACGAGTACGTCTGCATGGAGTGCGAGTCGCACTTCGAAGAGCTCGTCCGCAACGGGGAGCAGGTCGCCTGTCCCGACTGTGCCGCGTCGAACGTGTCGCGGCAGTTCTCCACGTTCGCCGTGCACGGAGCGTCGAAGCAGCCGGCGCTCGGCGGCGGCGGGGGCTGCTGCGGCGGCTCGTGCGGCTGCGGCCACTAGGTGGGGGTCGAGCGGGGCGAGCAGCTGACGCTCGCCGAGCGCGAGCAGCTCGAGGCCGAGCTGGCGGAGCTCGAGGGGCCGCGCCGGCGCGCCGTCGTCGAGGCGATCGCGGTCGCGCGGGGGCACGGCGACCTCTCCGAGAACTTCGAGTACCACGCGGCGAAGAACGAGCAGGGCCTGCTCGAGCGGCGGATCACGATCCTGCGCTCGCGGCTCCACAACGCGGAGGTGATCGACGAGGCGGCGGCGGCCGCGAGCGGCGTCGTCACGGTGGGCTCCCATGTCGAGCTGGAGCGGGAGGACGGCGAGTCGATGTCCCTCGAGATCTCCAGCGTGGGAGGGGTGTCGCCGGAGTCGCCGGTCGGCCGCGCCGTGCTCGGCAAGAAGGTCGGCGAGGAGATCCAGGTCGAGGCGCCCCGCGGCGTCTGGCGGGCACGGGTCGTCGCCATCGGCCGCTGACGCACGTCCGAGCGCCGCCGTAGACTCCGCGCCCGTGAGCGCCGTTCCCGTCGAGCGCGTCGACGAGCTCCAGGAGTATGCCGAGTCCGTCGCGGGCTGCACCCGCTGCCGGCTGGCGCAGGGCCGTACCCAGGTCGTCTTCGGCTCGGGGAACTCGACGGCCGACCTGATGTTCGTCGGCGAGGCGCCCGGCTTCCACGAGGACAAGCAGGGTCTTCCCTTCGTCGGCCAGGCGGGCAAGCTGCTGGAGAAGCTGCTGGCGGGCATCGGGCTGCGGCGCGGCGACGTGTACATCGCGAACGTCCTGATGTGCCGCCCGCCGGGGAATCGCGACCCGCAGGGGGACGAGATCGAGGCGTGCGAGCCGCATCTCTTCCGCAAGCTCGAGCTGATCGAGCCGCGGATCGTCGCCACCCTCGGCAACTTCGCCACGAAGCTGCTCTCCGGCCGGCCACTGGGGATCACGCGGGTGCACGGCCAGGAACAGGAGGCGACGATCGGCGGGCGCAAGGTGCTGCTCTACCCGCTCTACCACCCGGCGGCCGCGCTGTACACGCCGGCGATGCTGAAGGTGCTCGAGTCGGACTTCG
Organism: Actinomycetota bacterium; assembly: GCA_039648875.1. Lineage (GTDB taxonomy): Bacteria > Actinomycetota > Thermoleophilia > Gaiellales > Gaiellaceae > Palsa-739. Next base: position 32,240 of record JBBWZD010000051.1, on the reverse strand, counting down.
CGCGCCTGCCGGAGCTGCTCGGGCGCGCGGTCCAGCCGCCCGCGCCGCCGGTTCCGGAGCTGGCGCTCGCCGGGGCTCCACACGGGCCGGCCCAGCAGCTCGGCCTCTTCTAACTCACTACGCTGCGGAAGTGTCCGCGACGGAGACGTCCTCGCCGGAGGAGACCGAGGCGCTCGCGGCCGGCCTGGCGGGCGCCCTCGTCTGCGGCGACGTGGTCGCGGTGGCCGGCGAGCTCGGCAGCGGCAAGACGACATTCGTGCGGGGGGCGTGCGCCGCGCTCGGAGTCCGCGAGCACGTGACGAGCCCGACGTACACGATCGGCCACCGCTACAACGCCCCGGACGGGCAGGTCTCGCACCTCGACCTCTACCGGTTCGAAGGCGTCTCGGCTGCCGAGTGGGGCGACCTCGAGCCGTACTTCGACGGGGCGATCGCCTTCGTCGAATGGCCGGAGGCCGGCCGCGGCGTGCTGCCGCCGCCGCGCTTCTCGGTGCGTTTGCGGCATGCTGGAGGAAGCCGACGGGTGGTCGAGATCGACGAGTGCTGACGCTGGCTTTCGACACGGCGACGGAGGTGGCGACGAGCGCGCTCGTCGATGACGGAGAGGTGCTGGGCGAACGGGCCTCCCGCGCGTCGACGCTGCTCGAGGACGTCGACGCGCTGCTGCGCCAGGGCGGTGCGCGTGCCGGTGACCTCGGCGCGCTGGCCGTCGGCGTAGGCCCGGGGAGCTTCACGGGCGTGCGCGTCGGGCTCGCGACCGCGCGGGGCCTCGCGCTCGCGCTCGGCCTCCGGGGAGCCGGCGTCTCGACCCTCGACGCGCTGGCGGCCGGCGCCCCCGGCGCCGTCCCCCTCGTGGATGCCCGCCGGCGCGAGGTCTTCACTCTCGCCGGCGGGCGTGCCGTCGTGGTCGCGCCGGCCGAGCTGGACGTGCCTCCGGGCTCGACCTGCGTCGGCGACGGCGCCGTGCGCTACCGGGCGCTGCTCGAGGAGAAGGGCGCCGTCGTGCCGCCGGACGGCGACGAGCGCCACCTGCCGCGCGCCCGCTTCCACGCCAGCCTCGCGGTCGGGCTGCCCCTGGAGCCGCTCGAGGCGGTCGAGCCGGTCTACCTGCGGGCTCCAGACGCCGGGAGGAGCGCCGGATGACGACGATCGAGCTCCGCCGCCTGGCCCTCGCCGACCTCCGCGCGATCGAGGCGATCGAGCGGCGCTCGTATCCCACGCCGTGGTCGCGGTCGATGTTCGCCGGGGAGCTGGCGAAGCCGAGCTCCATCTGCCTCGGGGCCTTCGAGGCGGACGACGAGGAGGGCCGCCTGTGCGGCTACCTCGTCGTCTCTCGCTACGTCGACGCCTGGCACGTGATGAACGTCGCCGTCGACCCGGAGCAGCGCGGCCGCGGCATCGCGACGATGCTGCTCGAGCGGCTGTTCGAGCTCACCGCCGACGACGCCCATCGCGGCTACACCCTCGAGGTCAGGGTCTCCAACGAGACGGCGATCCGCGTGTACGAGCGCCTCGGCTTCGAGTCGCGCGGCATCCGCCGCGGGTACTACACCGACAACAGGGAGGACGCTCTGATCATGTGGAAGGAGCCGGTCGCGCGGTTCGCGCGCGACTAGGGCGGGCCACCTCCTCGTGATCCTCGGCATCGAGACGTCGTGCGACGAGACCGCTGCCGCGGTCGTCACCACGGACGGCCACGTACGAAGCAACGTGATCGCCTCGCAAGCCGAGCTCCACGCGCCGTTCGGAGGCGTCGTGCCGGAGATCGCCTCCCGTCATCACCTGGAGCTCGTGACGCCGGTGATCCGGGAGGCCCTCGACAGAGCGGGGGCGCAGGTCGAGGACGTCGAGCAGGTCGCCGTCACGCGCGGGCCCGGGTTGATCGGCGCGCTCCTCGTGGGCCTGGCGGCGGGGAAGGCGCTCGCGTGGTCGCGGCGCCTGCCGCTCGTGCCCGTCGACCACCTCGACGGGCACGTGGCGTCGCTCTACCTGCAGCCGGACCCCGTCGAGCCGCCGTTTCTCTGCCTCTTGGCGAGCGGCGGCCACACGATGCTGCTCGACGTCCGCCGCCACGGCCAGCAGCGGCTTCTGGGGACGACGCTCGACGATGCCGCCGGCGAGGCGTTCGACAAGGGCGCGCGCCTGCTGGGAATCGGCTACCCCGGGGGCCGGGAGATCGACCGTCTCGCGCGCGAGGGCGACGCGGCCGCGTTCGACTTTCCGGTCGCGCGGGTTCCCGGCCTCGACTTCTCCTTCTCGGGGCTGAAGACGGCCCTGCTCTACGCGACGCGGGCGCTGGCTCCCGACGAGCTGGCGCGACGGCGCGCCGACCTCGCCGCCTCCTACCAGCGCGCGATCGTGCGCGCCCTCGTGGGACGCGTCCGGGAGGCGGCCCGGCAGACGGGAGCCGCGAGGGTCGCGGTGGTGGGCGGCGTGGCCGCCAACTCCGAGCTGCGGGCGGCGCTCGACGGCGCCGCCCTGGCGCCGCTCCCGCTGTGCACCGACAACGCCGCGATGATCGCCTCGGCCGCGCGTTTCGCGGAGGCCGTCCCGTATCCCGGTTATCTTGGCCTCGATGCGTACGCCTCGCGCTGAGCCGCGGCACGCCCTCCTCCTCGCGCTCGTCGCCGTGTCCGCGACGGCTGTCCTGCTCGCCACCGGCGGCAGGAGCGCGGGCCAGCCACCGGCGCCCGCGATCCGGGCGTCGGCGTGGCGCGGGCTCGTCGGCTCGCGGCCGCGCGTCTCGCTCGGCCAGCGCGTCATCGTCGTGCTGCGGACGCCGTCGGTCGCGGAGCGGGTGGCGGCGGCAGGCGGGGTCGCCGACACGCGCAGCGAGCGCCGCTGGACCGCCGCCGCACGCTCGGCGCAGAGGCTCCTCGTCTCGCGGCTCGCGCTGGAGGGCATCAGCGTGCACCCCGACTACAGCTTCGCGCGCGTCCTCGACGGCTTCTCGGCCGTGGTCGACCCGAGCGCCGTGCCGCTCCTCGAGCGTGACTCCGACGTCGTCGGCGTCTACCCCGTGCGGGTGGCCTACCCGGCGACGAGCTCGAGCCAGGTGCTGGCGCTGCCCGGCTTCGGCCCCGGTTCCGGGCACCGACCCGACCTCGGCATCTCGGGTGTCGACGGTCGCGGCGTCACGATCGCGCTGCTCGACACCGGTGTCGACGGAGCCGTGCCGTACCTGCGTGGCAGCGTCCAGCGGGGGATCGACGTGATCGGCGGCGATCCGGGAGCTCGCGCGGCGCGCCGGCCCGACGACCCGTCGCAACAGGAGCGTCACGGCACCGAGGCGGCGGGCCTCCTGGTCGGCGACGGCGGCCCGCTCGGGCTCTCCGGCGTCGCCACCGGCGCCGCCGTGCTGCCGATCCGCGTGGCGGGCTGGCAGCCCGACGCGCTCGGCCACTGGGCGATCTACGCGCGCAGCGACCAGATCGTCGCCGGCCTCGACCGGGCCGTCGACCCCAACGACGACGGCGACGCCCACGATGCGGCGCGCATCGCGCTCGTGGCGCTCGCGGAGCCGTTCGCAGGCTTCACCGACGGTCCCGAGGCGCGCGCCGCGAAAGGCGCTCTCGCGCTGGACACGCTCGTCGTCGCACCGGCCGGCAACGACGGCCCCGCCGCTCCCGGCTACGGCGACGTCGCGGGGCCCGGCGGCGCGCCCGCCACGCTCGCCGTGGGCGCCGTCGACGCGCGCTCCCTGGCGGGGCAGGTGCGGATCGGCGTCCGCAGCGGGCTCGACGTCCTCCTCAACCGGACCGTCTCCCTGGCAGGAGCCGTGGCCCCCCACCGGCGGCTCGACCTCGCCGTCGCCGTGCCGCGCGGGACGCTCGGCCGCGGGCGGCGGATCTCCCCGCGCCTCACCGACTTCTTCACGCGGGACGGCGACAGCCTCGTCGCCGGCCGCGCCGCGCTCGTCTCGGTGGGCGCCTCGCCTGCGCCGGCGGCGCAGCGTGCCGCCACCGCGGGCGCGTCGGCGGTGCTCCTGTACGGCGGCCGCGCGGCCCTGCCGCCGGGCGGGCTCGGCCTCGACGCGTCCGTGCCGGTACCCGTGGTGTCGCTGCCGCCGGAGGTGGCGCGCGAGGTGCTGTCCCGCCTTGCCCGCGGCGAGCCGGTCACGGTGACGCTCGACGCGGCGCGCTCGGCCCCGCTCCCCGAGAAGGGAAGCGTGGCGAGCTTCTCGTCCGTCGGCCTGGCGTTCGACGGGAGCGTGAAGCCGGACATCGTCGCTCCCGGCGTCGGCCTGGCGACCTCGGCTCCGGGCGCAGGCGCCGACGGCTCGCCCACCTTCGTCACCGTCAACGGCTCCAGCGCCGCGGCCGCCACCGTCGCCGGAGCGGCGGCGCTGCTCGCGCAAGCCCGTCCGTCGCTCGGAGCCGACGCCCTGGGCGGGCTCCTGGTGGGGACGGCCCATCCCGTCGGCCCCGACCCCGTCACCGCGGAGGGCGCCGGGCTCGTCGACGTGGGAGCGGCGGCTGCGGGCGAGCTCGCCGCCTCGCCCAGGGTGCTCGCGCTCGGCCGCTCGACCGGCGCCGGCTGGCGCTCGACGGCGGCGTTCCAGCTCACGAACCTCTCGACCCGCACCGTCCACGTCACCGTCGGCGTCCGCACGCGGGACGAGGGCGCCGCCGCAGTCGACTTCGGCATCCGCCCCTCCAGGCTGAGCGTCCCGCCCGGGCACAGCGCGCTGGTGCACGTCGTCGCCCTCACGGCGTCCGCGCCCTCGGGCGGCGCGACGGCCGACGGCGCGATCGTCGCGAGGGTGGACGGCGGCGGCGGCGTTCGCGTGCCGTGGGCGATCCCGTTCGGCTCCACCCGGATCCACCTGATCGGTCGCGCGACGCTGTCGGAGCGCTCGTTCAAGCCCTCCGACGTGCGGCCGCCGCTGCTCTCGCTCGATGCCGGCCGCGTCCGCGACGTGGCCGGCCTCGCCGAGATCCGTCCCCTCGCGCTCCTCGACGTGGAGCTCTGGCGCGCCGACGGCACCCGCGTCGGGCTGCTCGCGCGCCTGCGCGACGTGCTGCCCGGGCACTACACGTTCGGCCTGACGGGCCGCGACCCCGAGGGGCACCTCCTCTCCCCGGGCCCGTACGCGGTGAGGATCGTCGCGCAGCCGGTCGACGGCGGGCCGCCCAGCAGCCGGAAGCTTCGCTTCACCCTGCGGTGACCGGCGTATACTCGCCCCGGTTTCTGCTTTTCCGCCGCATTCGCTCGGAAAGGAGCAGCAGGCTGTGACCACGGCCGAAGCGCCCGTCTCGCACCTCCGCGAGAACCCGTTCGAGATCGCCCGCCAGCAGCTGCGTCGCGTCGCGGACATCTTCCAGATCGATCCCAACCTCGTCAGCGTCCTCGGCACCTGCAAGAAGGCGGTCGAGGTCTCGGTGCCCGTGAGCATGGACGACGGCGACACGCGGGTCTTCACCGGCTACCGCGTGACGCACAACATCGCGCGCGGCCCGTCGAAGGGCGGCATCCGCTACCACCCGGACGTCACCCTCGACGAGGTGAAGGCGCTCTCGATGTGGATGACGTGGAAGTGCGCGCTGATGGGCATCCCCTTCGGCGGCGCGAAGGGCGGCGTCGTCTGCGACCCGAAGCGGCTGTCGCGCTCCGAGCTCGAGCGGCTGACGCGCCGCTACACGACCGAGATCATCAACGAAATCGGGCCGGAGAAGGACATCCCCGCGCCGGACGTGGGTACCGACGGCTCCGTGATGGCGTGGATCTTCGACACCTACTCGATGAACAAGGGCCACTCGGTGCTGGGGGTGGTGACCGGGAAGCCGCTGACGATCGGCGGCTCGCTCGGGCGCGAGGAGGCGACCGCGCGCGGCAGCCTCTACTGCATCCGCGACGCCGTGGCCAAGCAGGACCGCCGCCTCGCCGGGATGAAGGTCGCGGTGCAGGGCTTCGGGAACGTCGGCAGCTTCCTGGCCCGGTTCCTCCACGAGGAGGGCGCGCTCGTCACCGGGATCTCCGACTCGACCGTCGCGCTCCACAACCCGAGGGGCATCGACGTGCCCGCCGCGTTCGCGCACAAGCGCGAGCAGCGGACGCTCGCCGGGCTCAGGGACGCGGAGGAGGTCACGAACGACGAGCTCTTGCTCCTCGACGTGGACATCCTCGCGCCGTGCGCCCTGGAGCAGGTGATCACCGAGCGCAACGCCGACCAGGTGAAGGCGGCCATCGTCTGCGAGGGCGCGAACGGTCCCGTGACGCCGCAGGCCGACGCGATCCTCGAGGATCGCGGCATCCTCATCCTCCCGGACGTGCTCGCCAACGCCGGCGGCGTCGTCGTCTCCTACTTCGAGTGGGTGCAGGGCCTCCAGGAGTACTTCTGGAAGGAGAGCGAGGTGAACGCGAAGCTGAACGACATCGTCAGCCGCGCGTTCGAGGAGACCTGGGAGAACGCGCAGCAGCGGGAGGTGCCCATGCGAGTGGCCGCGTACGGACTCGCGGTGCAGCGCGTCGCCGAGGCCACGATCACGCGCGGGATCTATCCGTAGCCGAGGTCGTCGTCTACCACGCGCAGGGTTGCCATCTCTGCGAACGGGCCCTGGCGCAGGTCCGGGAGCTTCGGGACGAGCTCCGCTTCGCCCTGCGTGAGGTGGACATCACGGGGCAGCCGGCTCTCGAGGCGGCGTATCGCGAGTGGCTGCCCGTCGTGGAGGTCAACGGCAGGCGCCGCTTCACGTACCACGTCCAGCCCGAGGCGCTGCGGCGCGCGGTTGCACAAGCAGGGGCGCAGTCCTAGCTGCTAGAACAGGCCCGGCTGTCACAAGCCAGAGGATTGGAGGACCTGTTGCCGGATCGGTTGACGGTCGGGGTCGCTGCCCGACTCTCCCGATACCTCCAGGTGCTGACCCAGGCGCGCAAGATGGGGAAGGCCCGGATCTCGTCGCAGGAGATCGCGGAGTACACCAACATCAACGCGACGCAGATCCGGCGCGACCTGTCGGCGTTCGGCAAGTTCGGCAAGCGCGGCGTGGGCTACAACATCGACTCGCTGCTCGGGGAGATCCGCAAGATCCTCCGCACGCAGGGGCAGCACAACATCGCGCTGGTCGGCGCCGGGCGGCTTGGCCAGGCGATCGCGAGCTCGCCGATCTTCGCCGAGCACGGCATCAACGTCGCCGCGGTCTTCGACACGGACCCGGAGAAGGCGGACGTGCCGATCGGCCGCGTCGCCGTCAGCCCCTACTCGCGCCTCCGCGACGTCGTCCGCGAGAAGAACATCATCGTCGGCGTGCTGGCGGTGCCGGCGTCCGGCGCGCAGCAGGTTGCCAACGACCTCGTCGCGGCGGGGGTGAAGATCATCTTCAACTACTCCGAGGCGCTGCTCGAGACCCCGTCCGACGTGACCGTCCACGCGTCGAATCCGGCCGTCGACCTGCTCTACGCGCTCTACTTCCACCTGACGTAGCCGCCGGCGGCGGGCCGATGCGGATCCTGCTCTGGCACGGGTACCTGCTCGGCGGCACGGGCTCGAACGTGTACACCCGCGCGCTCGCGCGCGAGTGGAGCCGCAGCGGCCACGACGTCGCCGTCGTCTGCCAGGAACGGCATCCGGAGCGATACGACACGGGCGCGGCCCGGGTCGTGGTGCCCGAGCTGCCGGACGCCGTGCTGCCGGTGTTCGTGCTCGACCGCTACGAGGGGCTCCAGGCGAGGCTGCTCCAGGACCTCGCGCCGGCCGAGCGAGCGCGCTACGTCGAGGCGAACGCCCGCGCGCTCCGCGAGCTGCAGCCGGCCGACCTCGTCTTCGCCAACCACGTGCTGCTCGGCGGCCCCGTCGCCGCAGCCGCCGGCGGCCCGTACGCGGTGAAGGCGCACGGCTCGGAGCTCGAGTACTCGATGCGTGGCCGCCCGGAGCTCGAGCGGTGGGGGGCGGAGGCGCTGGCCGAGGCACGCGCGGTCTTCGTCGGCTCCGGGCACATCCGCGCCGTGCTCGAGGACGTCGTCGGCCACGTGGGCCGCGTGCACGAGGTGCCGCCGGGCGTCGACGTGGAGGAGTTCCGCCCCGAGCCGCGCGGCGAAGCCCTCGCCGCGCTGCTCCGCGAGGCGCGCCGCGACCCACCGAATCCGGGGAGCTGCGACGAGCGGCTCCCGGACGACGGGAACGCCGAGCGCCTCGCCGCCTTCTTCGCCGACGACACGCCCACCGTCCTCTACTTCGGCAAGCTGATCGAGAACAAGGGCGTGCACGTCCTGCTCGAGGCGCTCGCGGGCCTCGACGCCCGCGCCGTGATCGTCGGCTTCGGCGACTACCGCGCACGGCTCGAGGAGCTCGCGCCGCCGGGGACGCTCTTCACGGGCCTGCTCGAGCACCGCCATCTCGTGCACCTGCTGCCGCTCTGCGACGTCGCCGTCGTGCCGTCGATCTACCCGGAGGCCTTCGGCATGGTCGCAGCGGAAGCCGCTGCGGCCGGCGTGCCGCCGCTCGTCGCCGACCACTCCGGCCTGGCCGAGGTCGCCGCCGGGATCGCCCGCGAGTATCCGCCGGAGCGCGCCGCGCTGACCGCCTTCGCCCGCGGCGACGCCCGGGCGCTGCGGGAGCGCCTCGCCGTGCTGCTGGCGCTGCCGCGGGACGAGCGGAGCGCGCTCGGCCTCGCCGCACGCCGTGCCGTGGAGCGGAGCTGGAGCTGGCGGAGCGTGGCCGAGCGGCTACTCGCACCGTTCGCGGACCTTTAGGCTTGGAGCGTGGGCGACGAGCAGAAGGTCGGATACGAGGAGATGCTCGCGGCGTCGCGGGCGGGCTTCGAGGAGGTCGCCGACTTCACGCTCGCCGTGGAGGAGGAGTTCGCGCTCCTCGACCCGGCGTCGCTCGACCTCGTCAACCGCTTCGAGGAGCTCCAGGCGGCCGCGCAGGGGACGGAGCTCGAGCCGCACCTCGTCGGCGAGCTGATCGCGTCCGAGGTCGAGGTCCGCACCGGCCGGTGCGGCACGTTCGCCGAGGCGGCCGAGCTCCTGGGCGAGCGCCGCGCACAGCTGCGCGGGCTGGCGGACGGCGTCGGTGTCGCCCTCTCGGCCGTGGCCACGCACCCGTGGAGCCCCTGGCAGGAGCAGCGGATCATCGACACGCCCCACTACCGGCGCAACGACGAGCTCCTCCGCTACGTCGTCTGGCGCAACAACACGTTCGGCCTGCACGTGCACGTCGGCATCAACGGCCCCGACCGTGCGGTGCGCGTCACCAGCGCGCTGCGCAACTACCTGCCGGAGCTCCTCGCGCTGTCGGCCAGCTCGCCGTTCGTCGAGGGCGTCTTCACGTACCTCCACTCGTCCCGCACCCAGATCTTCACGCGCATGTTCCCGCGCTGCGGCATCCCCGACTGGTTCGAGGGCTGGGACGACTGGGAGGCGTACGTCCGCTTCCTCTACGAGACCGGCTCGATCGCGGAGCACACGCAGCTCTGGTGGAGCGTCCGCCCGCACCTCGTCTTCCCGACGGTCGAGATCCGCATCTGCGACGCGCAGCCCGAGCTCGCGGAGGCGCGCTCGCTCGCCGCCCTCTGCTACTCGCTGACGGCCCGCATCGCCCGGGCGCTCGACGAGGGCGAGCCGCTGCCGTCGTGGCCGCACCGCCTGCTGGAGGAGAACCTGTGGCGCGCGATCCGCTGGGGCCTCTCGGGCGAGCTGCTCGACCTGGAGCGCCGCGAGTCGATTCCCGCGCGCGCGCGCCTCGAGCAGCTCGTCGAGTGGGTGCTGCCGGTGGCGGAGGAGCTCGGCGCGGCCCCCTGGCTCGCGATCCCCGAGCGCAACGCGGCCGAGCGGCAGGCCGCGCGGCACGAGGAGGGCGCGACGATGGAGCAGATCTTCGCCGAGCAGGTGGGAGCCGGTGAGCGGGTCGGCGGCTGAGCCGACCGCGGAGCAGCTCCTGGAGGACCTCCGGCGGGCGAAGGTCTCTGACCTGCTCCTGCAGACGAGCTCGCTGCTGGCGTCGCTCGCCTTCGCCAGGCTCGCGCCCGACATGCGCGACCTCGAGGAGGCCCGGCGCGGCATCGAGGCCCTGAAGGCGCTCGCGCCGCTGCTCGACGAGGCGCCGCGGCGCGACATCCAGCAGGTGCTGGCGAACCTCCAGCTCGCGTACGCCGAGGCGGCGGCCGCACCGGCCGGTTCGTGACGGCCCGCGACCGCCCGATCTGATACAAACACGCCGCGCCGGGGTGCCTCCGGTGCCGACTTTGTGACGCCCGATCCGACGAGGGGGAGTCCCGGAACTCATGACCTGGTTCATGCACCACGCGGTTCTGCTGGCGCTCGTCTGCTCGGCGGCCGGCGTCGTCTACGGCCTCGGGCTCACGAAGTGGCTCCTCGGGCGGCCGGCGGGGACGGAGCGCATGCAGGAGATCGCGCGCGCCGTGCAGGAGGGCGCGGCGGCGTACCTGCGCCGCCAGTACATCACGGTGGCCGTGGTCGCGATCGTGCCGTTCCTGCTGCTCGGCTTCTACCACCAGCTCGGCTGGGGGGCGGCCGTCGGCTTCCTGATCGGCGCCGGCCTCTCTGCCGCCGCCGGCTTCATCGGCATGAACGTCGCCGTCCGCTCCAACGTGCGCACCGCAGAGGCCGCCCGCTCCGGGTTGCCCCAGGCCCTGAACGTCGCGTTCCGCGCCGGCTCGGTCACCGGGCTGCTCGTCGTCGGGCTCGGGCTGCTGGGCGTGGCCGGCTACTACTGGGCGCTCACGGGCTGGCTGAACCACACGCCGGGCTCGGCGATCAAGGACCTCGTCGGCCTCGCCTTCGGCGGCTCGCTCATCTCGGTCTTCGCGCGTCTCGGCGGCGGCATCTACACGAAGGCGGCCGACGTCGGAGCCGACCTCGTCGGCAAGATCGAGGCGGGTATCCCCGAGGACGACCCGCGCAACCCGGCGGTGATCGCCGACAACGTGGGCGACAACGTCGGCGACTGCGCCGGCATGGCCGCCGACCTGTTCGAGACGTACGCCGTCACGGCGGTCGCCGTCATGCTGCTCGGCGTCACCGGCGCCGCCGGGGCGACCGGCACGCACATCTACCTCTACCCGCTCGCGATCGGCGGCGTCTCGATCCTGACCTCGATCGTCGGCGCGCAGTTCGCACGTGTCCGGGAGGGCGGCAACATCATGAACGCCCTCTACCGCGCCGTCCTCGTCGCGACCGCGCTCTCGGCCCTCGCCTTCTGGCCGATCACGACCGCGTTCGACTCGAGCGGCCGCTTCGGCTTCGACAACCTCTACGGCTCGGCGCTGATCGGTCTCGCCGTGACGTTCCTGCTCGTCGGGATCACCGAGTTCTATACGGGCACGCGCTGGAATCCCGTCAAGTCGATCTCGCGGGCCTCGCAGACCGGCCACGCGACGAACATCATCGAGGGGCTCGCCGTGGGGATGCAGGCGACGGCGGCGCCGGTGATCGTGATCGCCGTCGGCATCCTGCTCGCGAACCACTTCGCGGGCCTCTTCGGCATCGGGGTGGCCGTGATGGCGCAGCTGTCGATGACGGGCCTGATCGTGGCGCTCGACGCCTACGGCCCCGTCACGGACAACGCGGGCGGCATCGCCGAGATGGCCGACCTGCCGCCCGAGGTGCGGGCGATCACCGATCCGCTCGACGCCGTCGGCAACACGACGAAGGCGGTGACGAAGGGCTACGCGATCGGCTCGGCCGCGCTCGCGGCGCTCGTCCTCTTCGGCTCCTACGCCGACGGGATCCACACCCAGGGCGCGGGCCACGGCTCGCTCGGCGGCCTCACGTTCGACCTGTCGAACGCGTGGGTCATCGCGGGCCTCTTCGTCGGCGGCCTGATGCCGTTCCTGTTCGCGTCGCTCGCGATGCAGGCGGTCGGACGCGTCGGCGGCGAGGTGGTCGAGGAGGTGCGGCGCCAGTTCCGCGAGGACCCCGGGATCATGGCGGGCACGTCCCGCCCCGAGTACGGCCGCGCGATCGACATCGTCACGCGCTCGGCGATCCGCAGCATGCTCCTGCCCGCGCTCGTGCCGATCGCCTTCCCGATCATCGTCGGCGTGATCAACCCGCGCATGCTCGGCGGGCTCCTGATCGGCACCATCGTCACCGGCCTCTTCCTCGCCATCGCGATGACCTCGGGCGGCGGCGCCTGGGACAACGCGAAGAAGCTGATCGAGGACGGCCTCTACGGCGGCAAGGGCTCCGAGGCGCACGCCGCCGCCGTCACGGGCGACACGGTCGGCGACCCCTACAAGGACACCGCGGGCCCGGCGATCAACCCGATGATCAAGATCACCAACATCGTCGCGATCCTCATCATCCCGATCATCGTCTCGATCCACGGCTAGCGCGCACGATCCAGATCGAGAGTCCGCGCGGTGAGCCCGCGCCGGCGCCGACAGCAGAACGAGCTGGAGCGCGTCCTCGGGGCGAACGCCCTCTTCGCGACCGCCTACGGCAACGTCGGCTCCTCGATCTACTACGCGCTCGGCGTCACCGCCGTCTTCGCGCTCGGGCTGACGCCGCTCGTCTTCGTCATCGCCGGAGTCTTCTTCGCGGCCACCGCGGCGACCTACGCGGAGGGCACCGTCCGCTACCCCGAGGCGGGCGGCTCGGCGAGCTTCGCGCGGCACGCCTTCAACGAGCTCGTCTCGTTCGGCGCCGCCTGGGCGCAGATGCTCAACTACATCATCACGATCGCCATCTCGGCGTTCTTCGTGCCGCACTACCTCTCGATCTTCTGGGAGCCGCTGAAGCAGAACCCGTGGGACATCATCGGCGGCGCGGCCGTCATCGTCCTGCTGGTCGCGCTGAACATCGTCGGGATCCAGGAGTCGGCGAAGCTGAACATCGGTCTCGCGCTCGTCGACTTCGCGACCCAGCTCCTGCTCGTGCTGCTCGGCTTCATCCTCGTCTTCAGCCCGCACACGCTGACCGCGAACGTGCACCTCGGCACTGCGCCGTCGTGGAGCCAGTTCTTCCTCGCGATCCCCGTCGGGATGATCGCGTACACCGGCATCGAGACGGTCTCGAACCTGGCCGAGGAGGCTCGCGATCCGGTGCGCAGCATCCCGCGCTCGATCTCGATGGTCGCCGTCGCCGTCTTCGCCATCTACTTCACCCTGCCGCTCGTCGCGCTCTCTGCGCTGCCGGTGCACGTGATCGACGGCAAGCTCACCACGCTGCTCGCGCTGCCGCCGCAGAAGGGAGGCTTCCAGAACGATCCGGTGCTGGGGGTGGTCTCGAGCCTCGGCATCGGCGGCGCGCTCCTGTCGGCGCTGAAGGTGTACGTCGGCATCCTCGCCGCGACGATCCTCTTCATCGCCACCAACGCCGGGATCATCGGCGCGTCGCGGATCACCTACTCGATGGCCACGTACCGGCAGCTGCCGGCCGCGTTCCGGCGGCTGCACCCCCGCTTCAAGACGCCGTGGCTGTCGCTGATCGTCTTCGCCGGCTTCGTGTCGATCCTCGTCCTGCTGCCGGGGAAGACCGCCTTCCTGGGGACGATGTACTCGTTCGGCGCGATGCTGTCGTTCACGGTCGCGCATGCCTCCGTGATCCAGCTGCGCCGGCGGCGGGGGGAGGAGGAGCTCGCCTTCCGCGCGCGGCCGAACCTGCGGGTGCGCGGCGTCGACTGGCCGGTGTTCGCCTTCTTCGGCGGCCTGGCGACCGCACTGGCGTGGCTCGTGGTCGTGATCCAGAGCCCGGGCACGCGCTACGCCGGGCTCGGCTGGCTCGCCTTCGGCTTCGCGATCTACGTCGTCTATCGCCGCCGGGTCGTGCGGGTGCCGCTGCGGGAGACCTCGCGCGCGCCGGTCGAGATCGGGCCGGCGCAGGCGCTGGCCTTCCGGAACATCCTCGTGCCGGTGGCGCCCGGCTATCCGTCCGAGGAGGCGATGGACGTCGCCTGCCGCCTCGCCTCGGAGCGGCGGGCGACGATCGTGGCGATGACGGTGGTCGAGGTGCCGCTCGAGCTGCCGCTCGACGCGTACCTGCCGGACGCCGTCGCGGACGCCGACCGGGAGCTCGAGGAGGCGCACCAGATCGGCGAGTCGTACGGCGTGCGGGTGATCGAGCGTATCGTCCGCGCGCGCAACGCCGGCCGCGCCGTCGTCGACGAGGCCGCGCGCCGCAACTCCGAGATCGTCGTGATGGGCGGGCCGCGCCGCATCCGCCTTGCCGCCGGCAAGCGCGCCATCTTCGGCGACACCGTCGACTTCGTGCTCAAGCACGCACCCTGCCGCGTCATGGTCGCCGCCGCACGAGCGGCCGCCTGATGAAGGAGGTCTACCGCCGGGCGGTGCTCGTCTTCGGCCTGCTGGCGATCGCGCTCGGTCTCGCCATCGTCGTGCAGACCGCACGGGCCGGGGGCGGCGCCGGCTACGCCTTCGGCTGCCTCTTCGTCGCCGTAGGCGCCGGGCGCCTGTACCTCCTGCGCCGCAGAGATCCGTAGAGGACTACGCTCCGCGGGCATGGCCCGCAAGCTTCCCCGCCTGCAACGGGTCCTCGACGCGCCGGAGCTCGCCTCCGTCGCCTACGGCGAGATCGCCTCCTCCATCTACTTCGCCCTCGGGATCATCGCGCTGCACGCACTCGGGCTCACGCCCGCCGTGCTCGGCCTCGTCGGCCTGCTCTTCGTCCTCGTCGCGCTCTCCTACGCGGAGGGAACGGCGTCGATCCGCGAGACCGGCGGCGCCGCGACGTTCGTTCGCGTGGCGTTCAACGACTTCGCCGGCTTCCTGACCGGCTGGGCGCTCTTCCTCGACTACCTGATCGTGATCTCGCTCTCGGCGCTCTTCTTCCCTCACTACCTCGGGCTCGCGCTCGGCATCGACGCGCTGGCGCGGCATCCCGGCGACCTGGTCGCGGCGTGTGTGCTGATCGCGCTGATCGTGGCCGTTCGCCTCGTGCACCGCACGCGGCTCTACGCGATCGGGATCGCCGTGCCGCTGCTCGACCTCGTCACGCAGGTCCTGCTCGTCGTCCTCGGCTTCGCCCTGCTCTTCTCCGGCAACGCCTTGACGCGCGGCACCTCGCTCGGCGCGTCGCCGAGCTGGCACGAGATCGCCTTCGCGCTGCCGCTGGCGATGCTCGCCTACACCGGCCTGGAGACGGTCGCGAACCTCGCGGAGGAGACGCGGCGCCCTGGGCGGGACCTGCCGCGCAGCCTCTTCAGCGCGATCTCGGCCGTCGTCGTCATCTACGTGCTGATCGCGCTCGTCGCGCTCTCGGCGTTCCCGGCCGCGGGCGGCTCGACCGCTCTCGGCACCGACTGGCTGCGCGCGCCGCTGATGGGGGTCGTCTCGGCGCTCGAGCTCCACGTGCCGCACTGGTTCGGGCGCACCCTGCGTGTCTACGTCGGGCTGACGGGGGCCCTCGTGCTGGTCACGGCCGCGACCACCTCTATCTCGGGCTTCGGTCGGCTCGCCTACTCGCTGGGGGAGCACGGACAGCTTCCGCGCGTCTTCGGGCGGCTACACCGGCGGACCGTCGTCTCTCCGCAGGCGGTGGTCGCCGCCGGGACGATCTCGATCGCGCTGCTGCTCGTGGCGACCTCCCTGACGAACGCCGTCACGTTCCTCGCCAGCCTCTTCAGCTTCGGCGTGCTGCTCGCCTTCACGGCGGCCCAGCTGGCGGTGATCAAGCTGCGGGTCGCGCAGCCGGAGCTGCGGCGCCCCTTCCGGGTCCCGCTCGGCATCCGCGTGCACGGCCGTGTGCTGCCCTTGCCGTCGCTCGTCGGCGCCTGCCTGACCACTGCGGTGTTCGTCGCGGCGATGGTCACGCACATCGGCGCCCGCTACGGCGGCCCCGCGTGGCTCCTCGGGGGCATCGTGGTCTACCTGCTCGTGCGCCGTGGCCGGGGCGAGGGGCTCCTCGAGCACGTGGCCTCGGCCGACGAGGTGCCGCTTCCCGAGCCCGCCTTCTCGAGCATCCTCGTGCCGATGAAGCTCGGGGAGATCGGCGAGGAGATGGTCGCGACCGCCGTGAAGCTGGCGCAGGAGCGGCAGGCTGCGGTCGAGGCTCTCTTCGTGATCAAGGTGCCGCTCGACCTGCCGCTCGACGCGCCCCTGTCCGACCTCGAGGACCAGGCGGCCGCTTCGATCGCCGAGGCGTCCGCGCTCGGCGCCGACCACGGCGTCGAGGTCGTGGGACGCATCGTGCGGGCGCGGTCGATCGGCGAGGCGATCGTGAGCGCCGCGGCCGAGAGCGGCGCCGATCTGATCGTGCTCGGGTCGTCGCCGCGCTGGCGCCGCCAGTCGCGCTTCTTCTCGCCGACGGTCGACCACGTCCTGAGGAAGGCGCCCGCCGAGGTGCTGATCGTCGCGTTCCCGCAGGGCGTGCTCGAGGAGTCGCCGGCGTGAGCGGCCGCGCTACGCTGGCCGAGGCATGAAAGCCTTGATCATCGGGTGCGGGAGAGTGGGTTCCTCGATCGCGCTCCAGCTCCTGCGGGAGGAGTGGGACGTGACCGTCGTCGACGAGAGCGAGGACGCGCTCTCGCGGCTCGGCGAGCACTGGCCGGGGCCGTTCGTCGTCGGCCACGGCATGGACACGGACCTGCTTCGCGAGGCCGGCATCGAGGACGCCGACGCGGTCGTCGCCGCCACCGACGGCGACAACACGAACATCGTCATCGGCCAGGTCGCGCAGAAGCGCTTCGGCATCCAGTGCGTCGTCGTCCGTGTCCTCGATCCCGCGCGCGCGGACTTCTACGCCGCCCGCGGCATGCGCACGGTGTGCCCGACGAAGACGGCGATCGACACGCTCGCCGAGGCCGTGCGGGCGTGCGAGGTGCCGCGACCGGCCGCCGTCGAGGCTCGCTGATGTACGTGATCATCGCGGGGGGCGGCAAGGTCGGCGCGAACGTGATGCGCTCGCTGATGCGGCTCGGCCACGAGGTGACGCTGATCGAGCAGCGCCGCGACCGCTTCGACCGGCTCGAGGACGAGTTCGAGCACCACGTCCAGCACGGCGACGCGACGGAGCTGTACGTCCTCGAGCGCGCCGGGATGGCGCGACCGCCGGACATCGTCCTCGCGCTCACGGGCGACGACGAGGACAACGTCGTCATCTGCCAGCTCGCGAAGGAGAAGTACGGCGTGCCGAAGGTGATCGCGCGCGTCAACGACCCGCGCAACCAGGCGCACTTCGACCTGATCGGCATCTCGCCCACGATCTGCGCCACGTCGAGCATCATGGCGCTCGTCGAGCACGAGGTCCCGGAGCACGATCTCATCCACCTGCTCGAGCTGCGCAAGGAGAACCTCGAGATCGTCGAGGTGCAGATCGACCGCGACTCTCCGTCGGCGGGCAAGCGGGTCGAGCGGCTCGAGCTGCCGGAGGGTGCGCGTCTGATCTCGGTCATGCGGGACGGCGCCGCGGAGATCGCGGTCGGCTCGACCACCCTGGAGCCGGGCGACCAGGTGCTCGCGATCCTCGAGCCCGGCAAGGAGGACGAGCTCCGCCGGGTCCTGCTCAAGCGGTGAGCGTGCGGAGCCGCGGTCTACGGATCCGCGTCGCCGTCGTCGCGCTGGCGCTCGGGCTGTGGGCCGGTGCAGCGTCCGGACACCGCACCCATCGCCTCGCCGTCACGTTCCAGCCGGTCGCGAGCGGCTTCGACTCGCCCGTGTACGTCACGTCGGCCCCGGGCGATCCCTCGACGCTGTACGTCGTCGAGCAGCGCGGGACGATCCAGATCGTGCGCGGCGGCCACGTCGCGGGGACCTTCCTCGACATCCGCTCCCGCGTCGCCGCCGGCGGCGAGGACGGCCTGCTGTCGATCGCTTTCCATCCGGGCTATGCGCGCAACCACCTCTTCTACGTCTACTACACGGACCTGCACCGCGATACGCGCGTCGTCGAGTTCCGGTCGGCCGGCGGTGTCGGCGTGCCGTCGAGCGCGCGGCAGGTCCTGTTCGTCAAGCAGCCGTACGCGAACCACAACGGCGGCCAGCTCCAGTTCGACGGCCACGGCTACCTCTACGTCGGACTGGGCGACGGCGGCTCCGAGGGCGATCCCCAGGATGTCTCCGAGAACCTGCACACGAAGCTCGGCAAGCTCTTGCGGATCAAGCCGACCCGGCATGGGGCGTCGTGGCAGATGGTCGGGCTCGGCCTGCGGAACCCCTGGCGCTTCTCGTTCGACCGGCGGACCGGCGACCTCTGGATCGGCGACGTCGGACAGGACAGGTGGGAGGAGGTCGACCACCGCGCCGCCGCCGGTGTCGGCCGGCTCGCGAACTACGGCTGGAGCCGCTACGAGGGCCGCTCGACCTACAACGTGCACAAGCCGCTCGTGCACAGGGGCGACCTGGTCTTCCCGGTGTCGGTGTACTCGCACTCCCGCGGCTGCTCCGTGACCGGCGGCTACGTCTACCGCGGCTCGGCGGTGGCGGCGGCGCGCGGGCGCTACTTCTACGGCGACTACTGCAGCGGCACGATCTGGGCGCTCCCCACCGGCGGCGGATCGGCGACGCCGATCGCCGGCACGATCCCGCAGCTCTCCTCCTTCGGCCAGGACGGACGGGGCGAGCTCTACGCCACCTCGCTCGGCGGCTCCCTCTACGCGCTCCGCTAGCCGGTGCGGCGGCGCCGAACCTGGGGCGCCTGCTGGCCGAGCGCGGCGTAGGCGAGCGCCTGCAGCGACTCGTTGAGCGCGCCGAGCTCGCGGGTCAGGCGGAGGAAGTTCTCGTCGTTGTCGAGCCGCTTGTTCATGCGGGCGAGCTCGTCGCCGATGCGGTCGAGCCGCTCGAGCAGGACCTCGAACCGCCGGTCCGACAGCTCCCGTTCCATGGCCCGAATCCTAGTCGGCTGCCGCGACGGCCAGATCTTCGCGCGAGCGCACGACCGCCGCGCCGGCTCCGAGCCGGTGCAGCACCTCGTCGAGCGTGCCCACCGCCTCGACACGACGTGCCGCCCCGACGTGTGCCAGCGCGACCTCGGCGAGCTCGCGCGGCGCGTCGGTGAAGACCCCGATCCGCACGCCCCTGGCCTGCAGGCGGCGGAGCAGCGCCGACGTCTCGGCGTGAGGACGGAAGTGGAGCGGCCCGCGGTCGGCGGCGAAGCGCTCGAGCAGCGGCCGCCAGTCGCCGAGCAGCCCGTCGAGCAGCGCCGCCGCCGCGGCGCGGTCGTCCGGCACGTGGAGCTCCACGTG
Organism: Actinomycetota bacterium; assembly: GCA_039648875.1. GTDB lineage: Bacteria > Actinomycetota > Thermoleophilia > Gaiellales > Gaiellaceae > Palsa-739. Next base: position 13,141 of record JBBWZD010000051.1, on the reverse strand, counting down.
CGCGCGCCTGGAGACGTCGTCCAGCCAGTCCCGCCAGAGCGGCCGCGTGTCGGCGAGCACGCCGTCGAGCTCGAGCGCGAGAGCGTCCACCGGCCGATGCTAGACTCGCCGCCACATAGGCGAGCGGTGAGGGAACTCCGGTGCGAGTCCGGGACGGTCCCGCCGCTGTGAGGGGAGACGCTTCCCCGCCACCACGCCACTGGGCCGAGGCCTGGGAAGGCGGTGGGGGAGGGAGCCCCGAGTCAGAAGACCTGCCGCCCGCCGCGCTGACCGAACCCTCGCGGAAGGAGATTCGTGCTTCACCGTTCGCTCGTCGTGGCCGCGGCTCTCGCGACCTCCCTGACCGTCGCGCCCTTCGCGCCTGCGGCACTCGTCCACGTCCGCGTCGAAGGGAAGACGCGGACGATCTTCGGGCCGACGGAGCCGCGCGTCCCCGCGACCACGCCGCTCGAGGCCCTCGCCGCCGCCGCGCGCGTCGGCGAGTTCTTCTACCACGTCACCGCGTCGTCGTTCGGCAACTACGTCGACCAGATCGGCCTCTATCCCGCCGCCGGCACGTCGGGCTGGGTCTACAAGGTGAACGGCGCATCGCCGCCGGTCGGCGCCGACCAGGGCAAGCTGAGCAACGGCGACAGCATCCTCTGGTACTGGGCGACCTTCGGCCCCGCGGGCGGGCCGCCGACCCTGACGATCGTGAAGGTGCAGCGTCGCTGCTACCGGGTGGTCGAGCAGGACGACTCCGGCAAGACGACGGCGGCCGCCGGCGCGGTGCTGCACGTCGGGAGGGGCACCGTCCGGACTCACGTGGCGACCGGAGCGGCCGTCGCCTGCCTCAGGGGTCGGCACGGGACGGTGTGGGCGACGCTGGCGGGGGCGGTGCGCTCGAACCGTCTCCCGTGAGCCGCGGCGCGGGCGTCCGTGCTGCCGCCGTCCTCGGGGTTGCCGTCGTCGCGGCGGGTTGCGGCGGCGGCGGCACGCACGGCCGCGCGACCCTCTGGATCACGCGCGACGAGGGAGCGAAGGTGCTGCTGACGCGCACCGTCCCCGCGGGCGAGACGGCGATGCAGGCGCTCGACCGCTCCGCGGACATCTCCACCCGCTACGGCGGCCGCTTCGTGCATTCGATCGACGGCCTCGCCGGCTCGATCTCGTCGCGGCACGACTGGTTCTACTTCGTCAACGGGGTCGAGGCCGACCGCAGCGCGGCCGCCTACCGCCTGCGCGACGGCGACCTCGAGTGGTGGGACTACCGCGACTGGGGGCGCTTCGGCGAGAGCGTGCCCGTCGTCGTCGGCGCCTTCCCGGAGCCCTTCCTGCACGGCTACGACGGGAAGGTGCCGCGGGTCCTCGTGACCGGGCCGCGGACATCCGTGGTCCGCAGGATCGCGCGGCTCGTGCACGGCCGGCTCGTCCCGCGCACGGACCCGCGTCTCGGCGGGTCGGTCGACGTGCTCTCGGTCGTCCCCGGGCCGGGGACCCGCTTCCGCGCCGAGCGCCACGGCGGCTCGATCGACTTCACGTTCTCCGGCGACCCGCGGCGGCTGCTCGAGCCCTCCTTCTACCGGCACCGCTACCGGGTGCCGTGAGGCCGACCGCCGCAGCGCTCCTCCTCGCCGGACTCGCCGTCGGCGCGCTGCTCGCGCACCGGCTGCCCGCCCTCGGCGCGCTGGCGTTGCTCCTGCTGTGCGCCTGCCTGCGCGCGGGCCGCCGCGCGAAGCCGTACCTGTGGGGCACGCTGTTCAGCGCCGTGTTCGTCTTCCTGCTCTCGCCACTGCTGCAGTCGACGGGCTGGCACGAGCTCTGGGTCGGGCCGACGGTGCCGGTGCTGGGGCAGGTCGACGTCACGAGCGAGGAGCTCCGCCTCGCCGCGCTCAACGCCCTGCGCCTCGCGGCCGTCGGCCTTGCCTTCGCGGTCTACGCGCTGCTGCTCGACCACGACCGGCTCGTCGCGGCGGCGACGGCGCGGCGCTCGGTGCTCGCCGCCGCGCTCGCGACGCGGCTCGTGCCGACGCTGGAGCGCGACGCGCGCGGGCTCGTCGAGGCGCTGCGCGGCCGCGGCGTTCCGCCGCGGGGGCTGCACGGGCATGCGGCGCTGCTGTCGCCGCTCCTCGCCGGCTCGCTCGAGCGCGGCCTGAGCCTCGCCGAGGCGATGGAGGCACGCGGCTTCGGCCGGCCCGGCCGCACCCGGCTTCCTGCCGCGCCGTGGAGCGCGCTCGACGGGGGCGCCGTGGCGGCCGGCGCGGCGTTCGTCGTCGCGGGAGCGCTGTGGCTCTAGCGAGCGTCGAGCGCCTGCGGTTCGCGTACCCGCAGTCGCCGCCGGCGCTCCACGCCGTCAGCCTCCGCGTCGAGCCCGGCGAGGTCGTGCTGCTGCTCGGCCCGTCCGGCTCCGGCAAGTCGACGTTGCTGCGCGCGCTCGCGGGTCTCGTCCCGTGGTTCCACGGCGGCCGCTTCGAGGGCCGCGTCGAGGTCGACGGCCGCGACACGCGCCGCACGCGCCCGGCCGACCTCGCGGGGACGGTGGCGACGGTCTTCCAGGATCCGGAGGACCAGGTCGTGCTTGGTCGCGTGGAGGCGGAGGTGGCGTTCGGGCTCGAGAACGTCGGCGCCCCTCCGCGCGTGATCGCCAGGCGCGTGCGCGCCGCGCTCGCGGCCGTCGACGCGGAGCAGCTCGTGGACCGGAGTGTCGTCGAGCTCTCGGGCGGCGAGCTGCAGCGCGTCTGCCTGGCGTCGGCGCTCGCGCTCGAGCCGCGCCTGCTGCTCCTCGACGAGCCGACGTCGCAGCTCGACCCGGACGGCGCCGAGACCTTCCTGGACCATGCGCTCGGCACCGGCGCAGCGGTGGTGCTCTCCGAGCAGCGCCCGGCCTCCGTCCTCCACCGTGCGGATCGGGTCGTCTTCCTCGAAGCCGGCCGCGTGCTGCTCGACGCGCCCCGGGACGACGCGGTCGCGTGGCTCGAGACCCACCGTCCGGCGTGGACCTCGGAGACGAGAGACGGACTGCAACGAGCTCGGGATGAGCCGGGGAAGCCGGTATCGCGGGTCACCGGTGCGTCGTTCTCGTACCCGGGCGGGCCGCCGGTGCTCGAGGGCGCGTCGCTCGAGCTGCGGCGCGGGGAGGTGGTTGCGCTGACGGGTCGGAACGGCTGCGGCAAGACGACGCTCGCCAAGCTCGCCGCCGGGCTGCTCGAGCCGCAGGCGGGACGGGTCGAGCGCGACGGCCGCGCGTCCTTCCTGCTCCAGGATCCGGGGCGGTATCTCGTGCGCGAGCGGGCCGACGAGGAGGTCGCGCTCGCCGCGGACCTTCCCCGTGCCCGCAGCGCCCTCGCGGCCGTCGGCCTCGCCGGCTACGCCGACCGCCACCCCCGCGACCTCTCGACGGGCGAGCGGGAGCGGCTCGCGCTCGCGACCGTGCTCGTGTCCGAGCCCGACCTGCTCGTGCTGGACGAGCCGACGCGCGGCGTCGATCCCGAGCGCAAGGCCGAGCTGGCGGAGCTCCTGCGGGCGCAGGCGCCGGCGCGCGCGACGCTCGTCGTCACCCACGACCGTGCCTTCGCGCGGGCCGTCGCCGACCGCGAGGTCTCGCTGGCGCCGGAGCGGGAGACGATCCTTGCGTAGCCGTCTGTTCGTCGTCGCGCTCGCGGCCGCCGCGGGAGTCGCGCTCACGACTCACGCCTCGGCGCTCGCCCTTCTGCTCGCCGCGCTCGCCCTGCTCTTCGGCGCCGCGTCCTGGCTCGACGCCGGGCCGCAGTCGGCGAAGGAGGTGACGGTGGTCGCGACGCTCGCCGCCGCCGCGGCCGCGGGGCGCGTCCTCATGGCCCCGGTGCCCGACGTGCAGCCGGTGACGGTGATCGTGGTCGCGACGGGGGTGGCGCTCGGCGCGCGCGCCGGCATCGGCGTTGGCGCCGCCGCGGCGTTCGTGTCGAACTTCTTCCTCGGGCAGGGGCTCTGGACGCCCTGGCAGATGCTCGCCTGGGGAGGCTGCGGCGCGGTGGGCGCGCTCGCCGCGCCGCTCCTGCGTCGACGCATCCCCTTCGCCGTCGCGTGCTGCCTGCTCGGCTTCGCCTTCGGCTTCGTCCTCGACGTCTGGAACTGGTACGGCTTCTACCCCCACACCTGGGCGTCCTTCCTCGCGCGTCAGGGAGCCGGGCTCCCGTTCGACGGCGCGCACGCCGCAGGCAACCTCGTGCTCGCGCTCGCCGCCGGCCCCGAGCTGCGGCGGATGCTGGAGCGGTACGGGCGGCGCCTGCGGACGGAGGTCGTATGGGCGTGAAGCTCGCGGTGCTCGCGGTGGCCGGCGCGCTGTCGTTCGTGCAGGGACGGGCGCAGCCGGACGGCGGCTATGCCGAGCCCGGCGGCCGCTCGACGGCCGGCCTGACGGCGACCGCGGTGCTGGGGCTGCGCGCCGCCGGCGCGCAGGTGCCCACCGCGGCTCGCGCGTACCTCCGCGCGCACGAGACGGGGCTGACGGCGACGGAGCTGGAGCTCGCGGCGATGGCGGAGGCCGTCACCGGCGGCGTCTCGCCGGGGCTGCTCGACGGCCTGCGCGCGCTCCAGCGGCCGGGCGGCGCGATCGGTCCCGCTGTCAACTCCACCGTGTGGGGGGTGCTCGCGCTGCGCCAGGCGGCGCAAGCGGCGCCGCCGCAGGCGGTGCGCTTCATCCGCCGCGCACAGGCCGGGAACGGCGGCTTCGCCTGGTATGTGGGCGGCAGGCCCGACACCGACGACACCGCGGCTGCCGTCGAGGCGCTCGCGGCCGCCGGCGTGCGCGGGCGGCCGCTCGGCCGCGCCCTCGCCTACCTGCGGAGACGGCAGCGGCGGGACGGGGGCTTCGAGCTGCAGCCCGGCGCGGGCTCGAACGTCCAGTCGACCGCGTGGGCGGTCCAGGCGTTCCTCGCCGCCCGCGCGAGACCGCCCGCCGCCGCGTTCGGCTACCTCGCCCGCATGCGGCGCGCCGACGGCAGCCTCCGCTACTCGGCGCGCTACGCGACGACGCCGCTGTGGGTGACGGCGCAGGCGCTGCCGGCCCTGCGGCGCAAGCCGTTCCCGCTGCCGGCCGGCCGATAGACTGCCGAGCGGCGCGCCCGCGCCGCCGATGACCGACTGACGAGACGCATCCCCGTTCCCCGCCGAGCCGCCGCAGGCCCGGCCGTCTCTCGTCAGGAGGTGAAGCACGTGCGCTCGCTCGGCACCCTCGTCGCGGCCCGCGTCTCGAAGTCGCACGGCGCCCAGGTCGTCCTCGCGGACGTCGACCTCGTCGTGCCGCCGCATGCGCGAATCGGCCTCGTCGGGCCGAACGGGGCGGGGAAGTCGACGCTCCTCGCCCTGCTCGCCGGCCACGACGTCCCCGACCGCGGCGCGATCCGCCGCAACCCGCCGTCGCTCGCGGTGGGGCATCTGCCGCAGGAGCGCGACCCGCTGCCGCACGAGACGCTGCTCGACTACCTGGCGCGCCGCAGCGGCGTCGCGGACGCCGCCCACCGGATGGACGACCTGGGCGCCCGTCTCGGGAACGAGCCGCGCCTCGCCGAGCCGTACCACGACGCGCTCGAGGAGTTCCTCGCCCGCGGCGGAGGCGACCTGCACGCCCGTGCGGCGGCGATCCTCGGCGAGCTCGGCCTCGACGCGCCGCTCGAGCGCCCGCTTGCCGGCCTCTCCGGCGGCGAGGCCGCCCGCGTCGCCCTCGCCTCGATCCTGCTCAGCCGCTTCGACGTCCTCCTGCTCGACGAGCCGACGAACGACCTCGACTTCGCGGGCCTCGCCCGGCTCGAGTCCTTCCTCGGCGGATACGAGGGATCCCTCGTCGTCGTCTCACACGACCGCGCCTTCCTCGACCGCACCGTCACCCGCGTCGTGGAGCTCGACGAGTGGACGCACGGTGCACGGGAGTACGCCGGCGGCTGGAGCGAGTACGAGGCCGAGCGGACCCGGCGCCTGGCGCGCCGGTACGAGCGCTGGGAGGGCTACGTCGGCGAGCGCGCGCGCATCGAGGAGCAGGCGCGGCGCATGCGCGGCTGGGAGCAGCGCGGCTACGGCCAGGGCCGTAAGAAGAAGAAGACGAAGGACGTGAAGAAGGCATACGCGGCAAGGCTCGACCGGCTCGAGGCCGTGGAGAAGCCGTACGAGCCGTGGGAGCTCCGGCTCGGGCTCGAGCCGAGCGCGCGGAGCGGCGACGTCGTCGTCCGGCTCGAGCGCGCCGTCCTCGAGCGCGGCTCGTTTCGCCTGGGGCCGTTCGACCTCGAGTTGCACTGGGCCGAGCGGCTCGCGCTCACCGGGCCGAACGGCAGCGGCAAGACGACGCTGCTCGAGGCGCTGCTGGGCCGCCTGCCGCTTGCGCGCGGGTCGCGGTGGGCGGGGCCGGGCGTCGTGCTCGGCGAGCTCGAGCAGGGGCGCGAGCTCTTCTCGGGCCGCGAGCGGCTGCTCGACTCGTTCGTGGGGGAGAGTGCGCTGCCGCCGGAGGACGCGCGGACGCTGCTCGCGAAGTTCGCCCTCGGCGCGGACGACGTGCTGCGGCCGGGCGACTCGCTCTCACCCGGCGAGCGCACGCGGGCGGTGCTCGCGCTCCTCTCCGGCCGCGGCGTCAACTGCCTCGTGCTCGACGAGCCGACGAACCACCTCGACGTGGAGGCGATCGAGGAGCTCGAGCGGGCGCTCGCCGGCTACGAGGGCGCGGTGGTGCTGGTCACGCACGACAGGCTGTTCCTCGAGCGCTTCGGAGCCACGCGTACGATCGATCTGTAGAGATGGCGGCGGCGTCGATCCTCACGATCGGGAACGAGCTCGTCTCCGGCGACGTCCCGAACACGAACGGCTCGTGGATCGCGAAGCGGCTCGCGCCGCTGGGCGTCGGCGTGCAGCTGATCGCCGCCCTGCCCGACGAGGTCGAGCCGATTGCCGCGTTCGTCCGCGCGGAGGCGCCGAGGAGCGAGTTCCTGATCGTCACCGGCGGTCTCGGCGGTACGCCCGACGACCTGACGCGCGAGGCGCTCGCCCATGCCTTCCGCGTCGAGCAGGAGGAGGTGCCGGAGCTCGCCCAGGACCTGCGCGCGCGGTTCCGGGGCGATCCCGAGTACGCGGCACGCTGGGCGCGCCTCCCCCGCGGCAGCAGGCCGCTCCCCAACCCGCTGGGCGGCGCGCCGGGCTTCGTGCTCGGGAACGTCTACGTGCTCCCGGGACTCCCTGCGGAGATGGAGGCGATGTTCGACTCCGTCGCGGAGGAGCTCCGGCGCGGCAGCCCGATCGGCGCCTGGCGTCGCACCTACCGCACCCGCGAGAGCGCCATCGCTCCCGCCCTGGTCGAGTGCGGCGAGCGCTGGCCGGGCGTGCTCGTCGGGTCGTACCCCGCCTTCGGCGCGGCAGGGCCCACCGTGGAGGTGGTCGTCAAGTCGAGCGACGCCGGTCACCTCGCAGCGGCGTCGACGTGGCTCGACGAGCAGATTCAGCGCTCGGCGAACAGCGCGGCCGACGGCAAGTAGAACGCCGCGACGGCGAGCGTGAGGGCGACGCTCGCCAGCGGGCTGAAGAAGGCGACGACGAAGATGACGCCGTACATCGGCACCCCGGGATCGAAGGCACGCGTGATGGCACGGATCGTCGACTCGGGCACCTCTGCGCGGATCAGCCGCCGCCCCGTGCTGGCGTAGCGCCACCAGGCGTTGTAGACGACCGCCATCAGCACGAACGTGGCGTCGTAGGCGTAGACGGCGGGACGCTCGCCCGGCTGGTGCAGGTACTGGGCGACGAGCTTCGTCGGGAACGGCAGGAACGCGACGGTCAGCAGCAGCAGCAGGTTGAGGAAGAGCAGCGTGCGGTCGGCGCGCGCCATCGTCTCCACGCAGTGGTGGTGGTTGATCCAGATGATCCCGATCGTGAGGAAGCTCGTCGCGTACGCCAGGTACGACGGCCAGAGGTGGAGCAGCGCGTGGCCGAGGCGGCCCCCCGGCGTGGAGGCGACGCCGATCTCGAGCACGAGCAACGTCGCGGCGATCGCGAAGACGCCGTCGCTGAAAGTCTCGAGCCTGGTCGTCCCGGCCTCGTCCACCGCCGTTAAGGCTGACTCATGCGGTGGACGTCGCCGCTACGCCAGCTCCCGGCCGATCAGCCGCACCGGCTCGAGGTCGTCGTGCAGCAGGTGCTGGAGCATGACGCGCTCGCAGCCCGCCTGCTCGTACTCCCGCAGCCGCTGCGCGGCCTCGTCGACGGAGCCCACGAGGGAGCGCTGCTCGTACCGCTCGAGCCACGGCTCGAAGGCGAGCTCGCGCGGCACGCGGCCGTAGAGCCGGCGCGCCCGCTCGAGCGCCTCGTCGCGGGTCGAGCCGATCAGGCAGCCGGTCATCGTCGAGAAGCGCATCGTCTCCGGATCCCGCCCCAGCGCCTCGCACGCGGCCGCCACCTTCGCGCGGATCCTCGCGTAGTCGTCCGGAGAGACGAACGGGCTGTTGTACTCGTCGGCGAAGCGTGCGGCCGGCTCGGCCGTCCCGCGCGTGCCGCTGCCGCCGACGAGGAGCGGCGGTCGCGGCGTCTGCACCGGCTTCGGCAGGCCCGGCGCGTTCTCGAGCGTGTAGTGCCGACCGCGGAAGTCCACGCGCTCCTCCGTCCAGAGCCGGTGCACGATCTCGAGCTGCTCGGCGAACATCTCCATCCGCACCGGCGTCTCGGGGAAGGGGAAGCCGAAGGCCCGATGCTCGCGCTCCATCCAGCCGGCGCCCATGCCGAGCTCGATCCGGCCGCCCGAGATGTGGTCGACGGTGGCCACGGCGTTCGCGAGCAGTGCCGGCGACCGGAAGGTGGCGGGAGACACGAGCGTCCCGAGCCGCAGCGACGTCGTGCGCTCCGCCAGTGCCGCGAGCGTCGTCCACGCATCGTGCGCGACGTTCCCGCTCTCGTCCGACTGGGAGATGTAGTGGTCCGACCGGAGCAGCGTCTCGACGCCGTGCGCCTCGCAGGCGTCGGCGAGCGCGCACCACTGTGCCCACGTCACGCCCTCCTGGCCCTCGATCATCAGCGCGAGGCGCATCGCGCGATTCTACGAAGGCGGTTCGCGCTGCGATGCCGGCATCTCCGGGTGCACGAGCAGGATCGCGCCGACGGTGACGGCGGCGAACGCGAGCACGCGCAGCGCTCCGAGGCCGCCCGACGGCACCGGCTCGCCCAGCACGACCGTGCCGGCGGCGATGGGCAGCGCATTCGTCAGGAGCGTCGAGACCCCGGCGACGGTGAGGGCGTCGCCGCGCTGGTAGCCGAGCTGGAGCAGCGAGGTCCCGCCCGTGTAGCCGAGGACGAGCGTGACGAGGAAGGCGGCCCGCGCGCCGCCCTGGGTCGCCAGCTTCGTGGAGATGTCGCCGATCGAGAACAGGAGGCCGGCAGCGGCGCCCCCGGCCGCGGCGGCGCCGGCGATCCGCCCGCCGAGCCAGAGCGCGAGGAGTGCGGCCGCCGCCGTCAGGCCGAGCCAGAGGAGGATCTCGCTCGTCCGTCCGGTACCTCCCGCGCCGCTGTTGCGGGCCAGCGAGACGGCGAGGGCGACCAGGCCGACGACGGAGATGCGCACCCCGTTTCGCGCGCGGCGCGGGAGCGGTCGCCCCGTCACGCGCGCCGACGCGTAGGCCAGCACGCCGATCCCGCCCGCGGCGATGCTCTGCACGACCGCGAGCGAGGCCAGTGCCAGCGCGAGCGCGTAGAGCGCGAAGCCGCCCGACTCCATCGCAAATCCCGCCAGCCAGCTGCGGTCGGAGAGCAGCAGTCGCAGCGAGTGCAGCGGGCGCCGCAGCGAGAGCATCGGCAGCGCGGCCGCCGCATCGTGCTCGCGCAGGTACGCGAGGTTGGTGAGCAGCGTCGAGAGGGCCGCGAGGCCGAGCGCGACGGCCGTTTCGACGCTCATCGGCCGCGATCATGACGTCTTCCTGCTACTACCTCTGGATGATCGTGTCCCTGCACGCGGCGACCGGCGCGACGATGGGGGCTGCGGTCGGCTCGCGCGCCGCCGCCGCGCTGCTCGGCCCTCCGGTGCACCTGGCCGGCGACGGTATCCCGCACCGGGACATCCACGACCGGCCGTTCGAGATCGGCAGCGGCGTGCTCGTCGTCGGCCTGCTCGCCGCGCGGCGGGGCGTTCTCGACAGCGCGACCGTGGGCGCTCTCGCGGCCTGCCTGCCCGACGTCGAGCACGTCGTCCGTCTGCCGCGCCCCGGGGGCTCCAAGCTGTTCCACGGCCGGCGGGGCTGGCACCGCGCCGGCCGCCTCTCCACCGGGAGCCAGTTGCTGCTGGCGGGGCTGCTCGTGGGGAGGCTGCTGGTCTTGCCGCGGACGTCCGGCGCCGACGACCAGGGCTGACGGGTGCTGACCGAGCCCGCCGACCTCGACCGCGCCGCGCTCACGGCTGCTCTGGAACGTCACTGGGGTCTCCGCGCGCCACGGCTCGAGTACCTGCCGCTCGGTTTCGGCAGCCACCACTGGCGTGCCGTCGACGCCCGCGGCGTACAGAGGTTCGTCACCGTCGACGACCTCGAGGCGGGGTTCCAGGCGGGGCCGGATGCCGACGCGGCCTTTGCGGCGCTCGAGCGGGCGTTCCGCACGGCGGCGGCGCTCCACGACGAGGCGGGGCTCGACTTCGTCGTCGCGCCGCTCGCCGGCGTGGACGGAGTCGTCATCCGGCGTCTGAGCGAGCGCTACGCCGTGACGGCGTCGCCCTTGGTCGAGGGCGACTCGAGCGCTTACGGCCTGTGGGAGTCGGCGGAGGATCGCCGCCTGATGGCGGGCGTGCTCGGACGCCTGCACGCGGCGACGGAGCGAGTCCCCGCCGGTCTGCCTCGCCGAGAGAGCCTCGTGCTGCCCTCGCGCGTCGCGCTGGTGGAAGCCCTGCACGATCTCGATCGTCCCTGGGACTCGGGGCCGTTCGCCGAGCCGGCCCGGCAGCTGCTTCGTGGCGGCGCCCAGGAGGTCGAGCGAAGCTTCCGGGAGTACGACGAGCTGGCCGTGGAGGTGGGGGAGACCTCCAGCTCGTGGGTCGTCACCCACGGCGAGCCCCACCGCGGGAACGTCATCCGCGGCCACGGCGGCGGCCTCCACCTGGTCGACTGGGACACGACTCTGGTCGCACCGCGTGAGCGCGACCTCCACATGGTGCTCGACGAGGAGCTGACCGGCTGGGCCGAGTACCGCGCCGCCGTCGGCGAGGCGTCGCTGGATCGGCAGGCGCTGAAGCTGTACCGCGTCTGGTGGCACCTGGCCGACCTCGGCGTCTTCGTCGACCTCTTCCGCCGTCCGCACGAGCGGACGGAGGACACGCGCGCCTCCTGGGAAAACCTCGTCTCGACGCTCCGCGCGCCCCAGCCCGCCTAGCGTCGTCGCGATGCCGCTCGACGTCGCCGCTGGCGCCACGGGCTCGAGTGGGCTCCGTACCTGGCAAGGGAGCGGCGATTGTTCCCGGTGCTATACTGAACTAGATGGTTCAGAATCCAGCGACAGTCGAGCGAGCCTTCGCGGCCCTCGCCGACCCGACCCGCCGGGCCGTGCTCGAACGGCTCGGCGCGGGCAGCGCGACGATCAGCGAGCTGGCCGAGCCGTTCGGCATGTCCCTGACAGGGATGAAGAAGCACGTCCGGCTGCTCGAGGACGCGAACCTCGTTACGACGCAGAAGGTCGGACGTGCCCGCAGCTGCACCCTCGTGCCCTATGCCTTCGAGGGCATCAGCGCGTGGCTGCAGCGGCTCGACCGCTTCGCCCAGGTCGTCGAACGCACGAAAGGAGCACGATGAGCAGCACCGTCACCACCCCGAACGAGCTCGAGATCCGCGTCGAGCGGATCTTCGCGGCACCACGCACGCACGTCTACTCCGTCTGGACCGATCCGGAGCTGATCCCCCAGTGGTGGGGTGACGGCACGGTCGTCGAGGAGATGGACGTCCGCCCCGGCGGCACCTACCGGTTCCGCACCGCCTTCGGCGTCGTCGAGGGCGAGTTCCGCGAGGTCGAGCCACCCGAGCGCCTCGTGCAGACCTTCCAGAACCATCTGCAGACCCTCGAGTTCGAGGATCTCGGGGAGCAGACGAAGTTGACCCAGACGATGCGCTTCGAGACGACCGAGCAGCGGGACACGACGATGCAGTACGGCGTCGAGGAGGGCGCGAAGGCGGGCTTCGAGCGCGTCGACGCGCTGCTGGAGAAGATCGCGGCGTGAGGCCGGCGACCGCCGCTACATCAACACAGCCTGCGCGTCTCGCCCACGCGCGCTGAAGCGATCGGGGAGCGGCCTGGGGCGTAGCTGCGTCACGCGAGCTCGTGCGGCGGCAGCTTCAACAGGTATGTCCTCCCCACGCGCTGGATGGTTCCCGCTCGCTGGAGCTGCCGGAGGGTCGTACTCACCGTCTCGCGCGCCGAGCCGACGGCGTCCGCCAGCAGCTGGTGCGTGAGAGGCAGGTCGAGGCGGATGCCGTCCGGCGTCACACGGCCGAACTTCCGTCCGAGTTGCACGAGCTTTGCGAGCACACGGTCGTCGTGGAGACGTGCGGCGAACTGGGACAGGGACTGTTCGCGCTCGGCCACGGCGGCCGCCAGGCCGGCGAAGACCTCGTCGCCTGCGGCGGGATCGAGAAGCAATCGCTTGCGCACGTCCCGCGAGATTGCACGGAGACAGGAGGAGCGGAGCGCCTCGAGCTCGATCCCGTCGGCCGGTGACAAGACCAGGTCGCCGTTGCCGGCGAACGACACGACGAAGCGGCGGTTCGGTGCGTGGACGACGGACAAGACGACCCCCCGCTCGACGACCAAGAAGTCGGTTTCGCGCGGGACCTCGACGGCCTCGCCGGCACGCGCGTCCAGACGTGGGCACGCTGCGAGTAGCGCACGCTGCATGTCCGGACTACGGAAGCGGCGCTGCAGCGGATGGCGGGACCGCACGTGCGGCCCCGCCGGCTGCGGTTAGTTAGCTCCTGACGACGGACGCGCTCGCCTTCGCGCTTGCGCTCTCCGTGCCATCGGCGGCGGTGAACGTCAACGTGTACGAGCCGATGTCGCTACGCGTCACTTTGGTGCTGAAGGACTGCGTGAGCGTCTGGCCGGGTGCGACCGTTACGACCTGCGTCTGAGTGCGGGTGGTGCCGTCCGACTTGACCAGCGTGCTCGTCAGCGTGAGCGTCTCGGGCGCCGA
>JBBWZD010000048.1:0-2692 GCA_039648875.1 Actinomycetota bacterium | reverse complement strand
CGCGCATGCGGAACCTCCTGTGGCTGGTGCTCGAGCTGCGGACCCCCGTCAACTCCGGACCGGCGGATTCTAGACCAGAATCGGGGCGGTCGAGCAGCGGCGCCCGGCGGCGCGCTGCTACTAGTGGCAGGAATGAAGCTCCTGCTCGTGACGCTCTACTTCCCGCCGGCGGGAGGCGGGGGCGTGCAGCGGCCGCTGAAGTTCGCGAGTCACCTGCCGGCGCTCGGGATCGAGACGCACGTCCTCGCGCCCGACGACCCGAAGTGGGTCCATTCGGACGCCGAGCTGCCGCTGCCGACACAGGCGTGGGTGCATCGCGCGCGCTACGTCGGCCCCGCCGGGCGGCGGATCGCCGACGAGCTGCACGGGCGCACGGGGCTCGACCTCGCGCTGCGGCGCGCGTCCACGGTCGGCCGCCGCCTGCTGCTTCCCGACGAGAACGTGACGTGGAACGCCACGGCGATCCCGAAGGCGATCTCGATCGCGCGGCGCGAGCGGATCGACGTGGTGCTGACGACATCGCCGCCGGGCTCGGTGCATCTCATCGGCGCTGCGGTGAAGAGCGCCACGGGCGCGAAGTGGGTCGCCGACCTGCGCGACTCGCTCGTGCTCCACCCGCACCGCTCGACGGAGGGAGTGGGCGCCCGCGCGAAGGAGAAGGCGCGCGGGGGCGTGGCCAGGCTCGTCGCGCGGCAGGCGGACGCGATCGTCGCGGCTGCCGACGCGATCGCGGCCGAGGCCGCCGCCCTCCGGCCGCGCGGCCGCGTCGTCACGATCCCGAACGGCTGCGACTTCGACGACTTCGCCGGGCTCGAGTACCGGCGCGGCGAGCGGTTCCGGCTCACGCACGCCGGCTCCTTCTTCGGGCGGCGCGACCCGGGCCCCTTCCTGCGCGCTCTCGCGGCCGCGGGGCTGGAGGAGGTGCTCGTGCGCTTCGCGGGCGACTTCAGGCCGCGCGACCGCGAGCTTCTGGAGAGTCTCGGGCTCGGCGGGCAGGTCGAGCTGCTCGAGTACGTGCCGCGCCGGCGCTCGCTCGAGCTCCAGCGCGAGTCCGACGCGCTGCTCCTGCTCATCCCCGACGCGGAGGGGCGCGGCCGCGGCATCCTGTCCGGCAAGGTGTTCGAGTACCTCGCCGCCGAGCGGCCGATCCTGGCGGTGGTGCCGCCCGACGGCGCCGCGGCCGATCTCATCAGAGAGACCGGCGCGGGCGTCGTCGCCGCGCCCGACGACGTCGAGGCCATCCGCGACGCGCTGGCCTCCCTCCACGAGCGCTGGCGCGCAGGCGGCCTCGACGGCACGCCGCTCTCGCCGGAGTGGCGCGACCGTCTCTCGCGGGCGAGCCGGGTCGAGGAGCTCGCCGACCTGCTGCGGAGCCTCGCGTGACCGCCGCCGCCGTCGCGCTGCCGCGTCCGGTCGCGGCCAGTCGCGTTACCGGCTTCTTCCTGCTCGCGTCCTTCTTCTGCGTGACCTTCGAGAAGGTGCACTGGAACCTCGCCGGCTCGATCGGGATCGCGGACGTCCTGACGATCCTCTTCCTGCTCTCGTTCGCGCTCACCAGCCGCGGCCCGGTGCCGCGGACGTCCGCGATCGTGCTCGCGTTCTTCGCCGCCTTCCTGCTCGTGTACCTGCTCGGCTACTTCAACCTCGAGACGAAGCAGGGCCTCGACCAGTTCGGCAAGGGGATGGTCAAGTTCGTCCTGCACTTCCTGTTCCTCGCCGCTGCGGTGGCCTATCTCGCCCGGCGCGGCGAGCGCTTCTACTGGCGGGCCCTCGGCTGGTTCACCGCCGGCCTCGTGGCGAACTGCGCCTACGGGGCGCTGCAGCTCCTGGCGGCCCGCGCCGGCCACAACCTCGACCAGACCGTGCTCTCGCCGCTGACCGGCGGGGCGAGCTCGATCAACATCTACGGCTCCGTCAACGGCGCCAGCGTGTACCGGCCCAACGCGCTCACGGGCGATCCGAACCACCTGGCCGTGATGCTGGACGTGCCCCTGCTCGCGCTGACGCCCGTGTACCTGCGGCTGGAGCGCGGCCACCGGCTGAGGTGGCCGCTGGGGCTGGCGCTCGCGTTCATGCTGCTGCTGCTGCTGGCGACGCTCTCGCGGAGCGGCGCGCTCGGGCTGCTCGTCGGCCTGCTCGTGCTCGCAGTGCCGTACCGGCGCTTCGTTCGCACGCGCGCGCTGCTCGTGCCGCTCGCGGGGGTGGGCCTCATCCTGGCGTACCTCCTGTACACGCACCGGCACTTCTTCTCGGTCGTGCTGCGCTCGCGCCTCCAGACCGGCGGCCGCTCGACCTCCGCGCACTTCGCCGTCTACGATTTCATCCCACAGGTGGTGCACATGCACCCGCTGCTCGGACTGGGGCTGAACACCTTCTCGGTCTACTATGAGTTCGTCACCGGCAAGGCGAACTGGGGGCCGCACTCGTTCTTCGTCGCCCTGGTCGTCGAGACGGGGCTCGTCGGGCTGCTGCTCTTCGCCGTCTTCCTGCGCTACGTGTTCGTGCGCCTGCGTGCCGCGCGTGTGCTGGGACGCCTGCTGGACGCGGCGGGCGATTCGGCTGCCCGCCGGGTGCGGCCGCTGGCCTGGGGGATGACGGCTGCGCTCGCCGGCACGATGGCGGCGAACTTCTTCTACCTGACGATGCAGTTCTATTACTTCTACGGCTTCGTGGCGCTCGCGCTCGCGCTCCC
>JBBWZD010000006.1:0-24291 GCA_039648875.1 Actinomycetota bacterium | reverse complement strand
CTCCATTGCTTCTCGTCGCCGCACCTCCTCGAGCCGGCGCTCGAGCGAGGCTGGTACGTCTCCTTCGCCGGCAACGCGTCGTTTCCGAAGGCGGTGGACCTGAGGCTGGCCGCGACGCAGGTGCCGGCCGATCGCATGCTCGCCGAAACCGACTCGCCCTACCTGGCGCCGCAGCCGGTACGCGGCCGCCGGAACGAGCCGGCATACGTGATGCACACCCTCGCGGCCCTCGCACAGGCACGCGGCGAAGCGCCGCACGAGCTCGAGCAGCGGATCGAGCGGAACGCGGCCGAGTGCTTCGGCCTGCCGGCATGAACGTCCTCCCCAAGAAAGAGCTCGGCCAGCACTTCCTCGTCGACCCGAACATCCTCGGCGTGATCGGCCGGCTCGCCGAGCTGCGGGCCGACGACGTGGTGCTGGAGATCGGTCCGGGGCTCGGCGTCCTCACGCGCTACCACGCCGCCCGCGTCGCCCACGTCCACGCGGTCGACCTCGACGCGTCGCTCGAGCCGCGCCTCCGCGACGCCGGCGCCAACGTGACCCTGCACGTGGGCGATGCCCTTCGGCTCGACCTCGCCGCCCTCGCTCCGGGCGCGACGAAGCTCGTCGCGAACCTGCCGTACAACGTGGCGACGCCGCTGCTCGTCGAGAGCCTGGACGGGCTGCCGCAGATCGGGCTGTGGTGCGTGATGGTCCAGCGCGAAGTGGCAGACCGCCTCTTTGCCGTCCCGCAGACGAAGCAGTACGGCGCCGTTTCCGTGCTCGTGCAGCTCGTGTGTGGACGCAGCGGCTTCCACCCGGTGTCGCGGACGGTCTTCCGGCCGCGGCCGAACGTCGAGTCCGCGCTCGTCGCGTTTCGGCGCGTCGCGCTCCCGCCCGGTTATGCAGACTTGAAGCCGCTGGTCGTCAGTGCTTTCGCGCACCGGCGCAAGACGCTTCCGAACTCGCTCGAGCTCGCCGGCCTCGCCTCCCGTGCCGAGGCAGCGGAGGCGCTCGAGACGATCGGCCGCGACGCGGCGACCCGCGCCGAGGCGCTCGCGCCGGCGGAGTTCCTGGCGCTCGCCGCGGCGCTGCGGTGAAGGCTCCCGCTCCCGCGAAGATCAACCTCGCGCTCGTGGTCGGGCCGCTGCGCGACGACGGGCGGCACGAGCTGCTGACCGTGTACCAGCGGCTCGGGATCGCCGACCGGATCGAGCTCGAGCCCGCGCCGGGTCTCCGCGTCGAAGGCTTTCCCGCCGACACGCTGGTGCGCGACGGGCTGCGAGCCGTCGCCGAGCGGGCGGGCGTCGAGCCGGGCTGGCGCGTCCGGATCGAGAAGCGGTTGCCGGTCGCCGCCGGCCTCGGCGGCGGGAGCTCCGACGCTGCCACCGCTCTCCGGCTCGCGAGCTCCACGCTCGCGGCGCCGCTCGCCCGGGCGCAGCTGCACGAGCTCGCCGCGCGGCTCGGCGCGGACGTGCCGTTCTTCCTCGCCGACGGGCCCCAGCTCGGCTCGGGCGACGGCACGACGCTCGAGCCGCTCGACCTGCCCCAGGACTTCTGGGTCGTCCTGCTCCTGCCGCGGGACGCGCAGAAGGCGTCGACCGCCTCGGTCTACGCCGCGTTCGACGCCCGCGACGGCGCCCGCGGCTGGGACGAGCGGCGGACCGCGATGCGCGAGGGGCTCGAGCGTGTGCGCCGTCCCCGCGACCTCGCGGCGCTGCCGCCGAACGACCTCGCGTCGTCGCCGCTCGCCGACCGTTTCCGCGAGCTCGGCGCCTTCCGCGCGGACGTCAGCGGCGCCGGCCCCGCCGTCTACGGCCTCTTCCACCATCGGGCGCGTGCGGAGGCCGCACGGCGTTCTCTGAGCGGCCTCGGGCGAAGCTGGCTGACAGCACCTGCGTGGTACGGTTGACACGATGGTGACCGACTCGTCTCAGATGATCGAGCACCGCACCAGCAGGCCCGGACGCTGGCTCCACGCGCGGCGAACGCGGATCGCGCTGTGGACGGCGGCGGTCGAGGCGATCATCGTCGCCGTCTTCCACGACGTCTCTCGGTTCACCGTCATCGCGCTCGCAATCGTCGGCGTCGTGCTCTACTGGTTCGCCGGGCGGGAGAGCCGCTCCGACACCTTCCACCAGACGTCGTGGATCTTCGCGGTCTCGCAGCTCCTCGCCGTGATCGCCGCGATCCTCGCCTTCATCGTCTTCTGGACGGCGATCATCGCCGTGTGCATCTTCGCCCTCGTGGCGCTCTTCTTCGTCTTCACCGACCGCCGCTAGACTGCCCTCCCAGCCTTTGGGGCGTAGCCAAGTGGTAAGGCAGCGGGTTTTCAACGTGGGGGAACCCGTGGTTCCCCCACGAGCCCCCTCCTTCGATGACTGATCAAACACCTCTGTGGGGCGTAGCCAAGTGGTAAGGCAGCGGGTTTTGGTCCCGCGATCCCAGGTTCGAATCCTGGCGCCCCAGCCATCTTCACCCTGACATGGCGGAAGACCTCGCAGCAGTCGTGATGGCCGCAGGGCTCGGCACGCGCATGAAGAGCGCGACGCCGAAGCACGTGCATCCCCTGCTGGGGAGGCGGATGGTCGATTGGGTGATCGGCGCCACTCGCGACGCCGGCATCGAGCGGATCGTCGTCGTCGCCTCGCCCGAATCCGCAGGCTCGTTCGACGGCCTGGAGGTCGCCGTGCAGCAGGAGCCGCGCGGCACGGGCCACGCCGTCCGCACGGCCCGGGAGGCGCTCACCGGGCAGGGCGGCGACGTCCTCGTCGTCAACGGCGACGTCCCCGCGCTGACGCCGGAGCTGCTCCGCGAGCTCGTCGACGCGCACCGCGCGGCCGGAGCGGCCGGCACGGTTCTGACCTTCGAGCCGCCCGAGGGCCGCGCGTACGGGCGCGTCGTCCGCGGCGGCGACGGGCGGCTGGTGCGCGTCGTCGAGGCCGCCGACGCCTCGCCCCAGGAGCTCGCGCTGCGCGAGGCCAACTCCGGCATCTACGCGTTCCGCGCCGAGAAGCTCTGGCCCGTGCTCGAGCGGCTCGAGCCGACCAACGCCAAGGGCGAGCTGTACGTGACCGACACGCTGCGCCTGCTCGTCGAGAGTGGAGAGAAGGTGGCGGTGCACGCGGCTCCCGTGGCCTGGGAGGTCGAGGGCATCAACACGCGCGCAGAGCTGGCGTTCGTCGCCGCGAAGCTTCGCGACCGCATCAACGAGGCGCACATGCTCGCCGGCGTGACGATCGTCGACCCGCAGTCGACGTGGATCGACGCCGACGTTCAGCTCGAGCGCGACGTGACGATCCACCCGTTCTGCGTCCTCCGCGGCGCCGTCCGGATCGGCGCCGGCACAGAGGTCGGGCCGTTCGCCTACGTGCGGCCCGGCACCGAGACCGGCCGCGAAGCGAAGATCGGCACCTTCGTCGAGCTGAAGAACGCCCGGATCGGCGCGCGGACGAAGGTGCCGCACCTGTCCTATATCGGCGACGCCGAGATCGGCGACGACACGAACGTCGCGGCGGCGAACGTGACCGCGAACCTGTCGCCCGGGAAGCCGAAGCAGATGACGCGCATCGGCAGCAACGTCAGGACCGGCGTCGACAATACCTTCGTGGCGCCCGTGGAGATCGCCGACGATGCTTGGATTGCGCCGGGTGCGGTCATCACGGATGATGTCGCCCCTGGATCGCTGGCGGGCTTCGCGCCTCGCCAGCAGACGAAGGAAGGATGGGTGTACGAGAAGCATGGAAAGCGCGACGGCTGAGCTGGCCCTGCCGGGCCTGGGGAAGGCGGCGATGAGCGAGCCGAGCCAGGGGCACTGGATCGAGCGGGGGCCGCAGAAGCGGCTGATGGTCTTCGCCGGCCGCTCGCACCCTGACCTCGCGCGCCGCATTGCCGAGAAGCTCGGCCTCGAGCTCGGCGACGTGCAGCTGGAGACCTTCAAGAACGGCGAGACCTACTGCCGGTACCTCGAGTCGATCCGGGGCGCCGACCTCTTCCTCGTGCAGACGGGCTCGATCCCGGTCGACGAGCACCTGATGGAGCTGCTGCTGATGGTGCAGGCCGCGAAGCTCGCATCCGCGAAGCGAATCACGGCCGTCGTGCCGCTCTACCCGTACGCGCGCCAGGATCGCAAGGCGAAGCCGCGCGAGCCGATCTCGGCGCGGCTCGTCGCGGACATGCTCCAGCTAGCCGGTGCCGACCGGGTGCTGACGATGGACCTGCACGCGGGTCAGATCCAGGGCTTCTTCACGATCCCCGTCGACCATATGACCGCGCTGCCGCTCTTCGCGAGGCATTTCCGCGACCTCGGCCTCACCGGCCGGCACATCGTCTCGGTCGCCCCCGACGAGGGCCGCGCGAAGATGGCCGTCCGCTTCGCCGAGATGATCGAGGCCGACTTCGCGATCATGCACAAGACACGCCCCGGCCACGACGAGGTCGCCGTCACGGAGATCACCGGCCGCGTCAGGGACAAGATCGCGGTGGTCGGCGACGACGTGATCATGACCGGCGGCACCCTGATCGCCAACGTGCACGCCCTGCGCGAGCAGGGGGTTGCAGGGGTGCACGTGTTCGCGACGCACGGGGTCTTCTGCGGCGGCGCGCTCGAGAAGTTCCACGAGGCCCCGATCGACGGGCTCGTCGTCACCGACACGGTGCCGGTCAACCCGCTCGAGATGCCGAAGAACATGACGATCCTCACCGTCGCCGGCCTGCTGGCCGAGACGATCACGAACGTGTTCGAGGACGACTCGGTCTCCGCCATCTTCGGCGGCGAGAACCAGCTCTTTTGATGGAGATGGCTCTACAACTGGGGTCGCTCCGACTTTAGACCCCGGGTTCGTGCCCCGCAGTTCTCGCCATTTGAGCAACGTCCGGTGCTGCGGTGCGGTCTGTCGTCGAGGCGCTGTCCATCAGTTCGTCGCTGCGGCGTCGAGACGAGCTGAGAAGCGCCTGCGTCGCCCCACATCGTCGAGCTAAGGGGCCTCGCCGGCACCGTGAAAGCGGTCGCTCATTCGTGCGATGCGCGTGGGAGGGTCCGCCCTTGACATTCGGTACAGCTTGCTCGACTTTGTATCGGATGCGCCGTGGCTCCGCCATCATCTCTCTCGCAGCGGCGGGGCTGGTCGCGGCCACGGCCGCCGGTGCCCAGCGGACCACGGCCGAGAACGGGCAGCTGTTCTATGTGGACAACTCGAACGGGCTCGAGCAGGGAACGTTCGTGAACCCGGACGGGACGGGCACAGTCTCGCCTCTTGTCGGGCACGTCCGCGGCCAACCCGTCTACCTCGACCCGACGCCCGGCCTCGACGGCACCGGAGGGGGCCTCCCGCCCGCCGCGTTCTCGCCCGACGGAAACCGCCTCGTCGTCGGCTGTCTGCTGAGACTCCGATCGGGCAAGTACGTCGGCGCCGTGAACCGGAAGGAGCCGCGCCTCGGCCTCTGCGTGGAGAACGACAACGGCAGCGGCCGACGCGTGCTTGCGCGCCCACCGAGGAACGCCTACTCCGGCGACTCCGACCCCGCGTGGTCGCGTGATGGCAACACGATCGCATTCGTGAGCAGCGTGCTCAGCGGAAGCGGCCCGATCACCCGCCGCCGCCTTGCCTACTACGTCGACGTCGTCGATGCGGACGGCACCGGGCTGCATCGGGTGCCGGAGCCGTCGGCGTGCGCGAACCTAGGGAGGTCCTTCGACCCCAGCTGGGGCCCCGGCAAGGAGTTGATCTACGAGTGCGAGACCAACCTCGCGGGCGGCGGCACGATGATTGCGCCTTCCCCGGACTCGGTCGCCGTCAGCACCGGCTGCAACGGGCGAGAGCCGCAATTCTCCGCCGACGGCACCCGCATCCTCGCCATCGGCTCGGCAGTCGACGACTCCCATCCCTTTGAGACGTTCCGCGCGTCCGCGCGGCTCGAGGACGGTGGCGGCGACGACTTCGGCACGGACGAGCACTGCGATTGGCAGGCGGCTGGCCCCGCCGAGGAGCCGTGTGCCGAGCCGCAAACCGTGGTCTGGTCGCCCGACTCACAGTGGATCGCCTACAGCATCGACCTCTCCTGCCGCGGCAACGGCCCCTCTGATCTCTACATCTCGCGCCTCGACGGCAGCGGCAAGAGGCGGGTCGCGCGGACGGCGCCCGGCCGCCTAGGGGAGATCGCGTGGCTGCCCAAGGCGTCGCCCTAGTGGATACGGCCTCGCCCGTTGGCCGCCGCACTGGATCGGCCTTGCCGCGTGAGATCGCGTACTAACGAGCCGACGAGAGAAGGTGGTCGACGGTCTCACCCGCTCCGACGAGCGGGCGACGCGATCGAGCGGCTCATCGGCGCGATCTGGACGACGGCGCGCCCGCATCCTCGCCGCGAGGATCGGCGGCCAAGGCGTCCGCCGCACGGGAGTTCTCGCCGGGCGTGGGGTGCCGCCTCGGCGTTCTCGATTCTGCGCGCCGGCACGCTCGGCACATAACAGGCCAGAGCACGGCCTGCGGCCGCTCAGCCCGCCACTTGTCGGCGAAGTGAGCGCTGTCGGCTGGCGCTCGCAGCTTGCTGTCTTCGATGTCGATCGCCGCGTGGCGGAGTCGTTCGCGGCGCTCGTTGTCGGGAGACCCGATCTGAGCCGGACCGGCGCAGACCGCGGTCGGGCTCTCGAAAGGGTCGACACCTCGACGAGTGATCCCACTGTGCGGCGCACAGAGAACTGGCCCTGGAAGTCGAACTCTGTTCGCCCCAGGCTCCTCGCCTCGCACGCCGCAGAGCGGGCGCGTCGGTGCGCATCGGGCCTACGGCCGGGGTCCTGGCTACAGGGCCAGTCCAGAACATCCTACGCCTTTTTGGCGGGCAAACCGGAATCGCCACGACCCAGCCCGAACATGGCTACGAGGGATCTGACGGAGCGCCAGCGAACCTGACGGGCGTGAGAGAGGAGCCGAGAGACGTGGGGGTTGTCGAGGGGAGGCCGAGCGCAGGCAGGGTCGTCGGTGCAGTGGACGCGTACCAGCGACGTCACCGCTGGCTCGGGTTTCCGATCGCGGTGATCTACAAGTTCGGGGACGACCAGGGCCTCTACCTGGCCGCGTTGATCACGTACTACGGATTCTTGTCGCTGTTTCCGTTGCTGCTGTTGCTCGTGACGATCCTCGGTTTCCTGATTCATGGCGACCCGCATTTGCAGACCAAGATCGTCGACTCCGCGCTCGTCGACTTTCCGGTCATCGGCAGTCAGCTGCGCGGGAATCTGCACGCTCTCTCGGGGAGCGGCTTGGGGCTCGGGGTGGGGATTCTGGGCACGTTGTACGGCAGCCTCGGCGCGGCCGGAGCGACGCAGAACGCGTTCAACAGGGCGTGGGCGGTGCCTCGCAATCAGCGACCGAACCCGATCACACTTCGCGTGCGCAGCCTGGTGCTGCTGCTCGTAATCGGCGCCGGCGTCCTCATCACGACGGTCTTCGCGGGCCTCACGACCGGGGCGGGGGCCTTCGGGGCGAACTTCGGCACCGCCGTTCGCGCCGGCGCGGTTCTCCTTGCGACGCTGGTCAACGTCGGCCTCTTCGTGCTCGCGTTCCGCGTGCTCACCGCGAGAGCGGTGGCCACCCGAAGCCTGCGGGCCCCGGCAATCCTGGCTGGAATCGGCTGGGAGCTCGTGCAGTTGCTCGGCACGTACTTCGTCGCCCACGCGCTGAAGGGTGCGCCCGAGGCGTATGGCGTCTTCGGCCTCGTCCTCGGCCTCATCGCCTGGCTCTACCTGCTCGCCCTCGTCACGGTGGTCGCCGCAGAGACCGCGGTCGTCGCTCAGAGGCAACTCTGGCCGCGCGCCCTGTTGACACTCTTCACCGATCGGGTCGAGCTGACGCCCGCCGACGAGCGCGCCTACGTCGCCTATGCGCAGAGCGAGCGCTACAAAGGGTTCGAGGTCATCGACGTCAGCTTTCACACGGCGGAGACGTCGGGCGCCGAGCCCGAACCGTGAGGTTGCTCCACTCGAGGCGGTCGCGCGTCCGTCGTAGGCCCCATACTGCGTCGATGGACCCTGTCGTTGAGGACGCGCACGGCTCGGACGCGGACGCCGGTGCGCGCGCGACAATCGCCGATGCTCGCGAAGCGGATGCCGACGCGCGCGAAGCGGATGCCGACGCGCGCGACGCAACTGCGGACGAACGGGCCGCGAGCGCCGATGTGCGCGAGCTCGTGGCGGATGCGCGCGGCGTCGAAGCCGATTTGCGCGAGGTTGTAGCGGACGCCCGCACCGTCGCGGCCAACGCTCGTGAGGCGGATGCCGAAGCGCGGGAGTCGTCCGCCGATGCGCGAAGTGCCGCTGCCGACGTCCGCGAGCTCCTCGCCGACGTGAGGCAGGCGGACGCCGCCAGTCAAGCTCGCCGCGTGGAGGAGCTGACCCGGTCGGCCGACGAGCGCGCCATCGCCGCCGAGCTTCGGCTGGCAGAGGCCAATGTCCACATGCAGGCAGCGAAGGAGCATCTCGTCGCTGCTGAAACGCGAACGGCAGCCGCTGACCATCGGAGCGAGGACGCGGAGCGTCTCATGAACTTCGCGGACGAACAGCTTGTCGTTGCGGCTGCCAAACTCGCGGAAGCAACGAGCGACAGCGCGGAATATCAGCGCGCCCTCTTCGACTACACGGCACTCGTGAGGCATCGGATGGCGAACCCGCTACAGGCGATCGTCGGTGCTGCCGCGACACTCAAGGCAAGGCCCGACCTCCCCGACGAGCAACAGCTCGTGCTGCTCGACGTGATCGTCAAAGAGGCAGTCGTCCTCGAACGCATCTGCCTCGCACCCAAGATCATGCACCCGAGTGAAGACACACTCGCCCCGACGCCCACGCTCGGCGAGCGTGCGCCCACGCTCACGGACGACGCCGGCAGCTGACGAGAAGGTCGTCCCGCTCAGCCGAGCGAGTGCGCGCGCCGGCGGCGGCGCGGGAACGCGATGATCCCGGGAACCACGACGAAGATGGCTCCCGCAGCGGCCAGTCCGCCGAGGATCTGGAGGTTGCGTCTGCGGCGTGCGGCCCGTGCGCTCGCCGCGGCCTGCGGAGACGCTTTCGCCTGCGCGATCTCCGCGGCGCCTTTGAAGTTGTTGTTCCCCTCGTGGATGATCGAGCGGCCGACCCAGTAGCCGCCGAAGCCGACGGCGACGACCAGCGCGGCGATCACGAGCCGGCTGCTAGCTCTTCCCATCGCACATCCTCGCGCCGATTGTCGCGCGTGAGCCGCCGCCGGTCGCCCCCCGATTGGGGGAGCCGGCCGGGCCGGCGACGCGCCGGCCGGGCGACGCGCTCGGGTCCTCGACATCAGTTCGAGGGATCAACGCGGCCTCCCCGGCGGCCGATCCCCCCGGAGCAGGGCATTCCCCCCGCTCTCGGAGGTCTTCTTGCTTCGCCGCCGCACATCGATCGCGATCCTTCCCCTCCTCGTCGGCCTCGCGTTCCTCGCCGCGTCGCCGGCCGAGGGCGGAGACGCGACCTCGAGCAGTTGTGGCGCCAGCGCGTACTCGTACGCCGGCCTCGAGGCCGACAGGCGGGCGCACGGGGTCGCCGCGGCGCTGATGCCGGTCGAGGATCCCGCCGTCTCCGTCGGCCACGTCGCCGGCTGGATCGGGGTCGGCGGCCCCGACGCCGGTCCCGGCGGAGTGGCGGAGTGGCTGCAGGTCGGGCTCGTGGCCTTCGACGGGGACCAGACGAGCCGGATGTACTACGAGGTCACCCTTCCCGGCTCGCAGCCCCGTTACGTACAGCTCGGCTCCAGCGTCGCACCCGGCGAGCGGCACCGCTTCGCGGTGCTCGAGACGCGCACCCGGCACTCGTGGTGGCGCGTCTGGGTTGACCGAAAGGCGGTGTCGGCGCCGATCCACCTCCCCGGCAGCCACGGCAACTGGCACCCGCAAGCGGTGGCCGAGAACTGGAACGGTGGTAAGGGCGCGTGCAACGCGTACGACTATCGTTTCGGCAACGTCCAGCTGGCGCGTCGCGCGGGCGGCGCGTGGCGGCCTCTGAAGAGCAGCTACATCTTCCATGACGCGGGCTACGAGATCGTCCAGACCTCCAGGGCGCCGCGGAGCTTCCTTGCGACGAGCGTGCTGAAGCCGGCCGTCGTCCGCCAGACCGCGGCCGCTGCCGCCGCTCCCGCTGATGCCGCTGCGCCGGCTGACGCCGGCGCAGCTGTCTCTCCCTAGCCGGAGCGGCTCAGCGGACCGTCAGCGGCGTGCCGACCGGCATCAGCTTCGCGAGCCTCAGGATCGCGTCGTTCCGCATGCGGATGCACCCGTGCGAGACGTGCCCGGGCAGGATCTGCGGCTCGTTGGTGCCGTGGACGCCGACGAAGCCGCCGCCCGGCCAATCGGTGAGCACGGCGGAGCGCGCGCTCGTCCCGAAGGCGATAGGCCCGTAGAAGGGATCGCCGAAGCCGGTGAGCTTGTCCCGGATGTAGAACTCGCCCGCGGGGGTCGGCCAGTACGAGCGGCCGACGCCGACCTTCGTCTGGAAGACGGTCACCCCGTCGCGCTTCAGCGTGGCCGTCAGCGCCTTGCGGTCGACGTAGAGATGGGTGTGCACGGTGTAGAGCTGGCCGAGATTCCCGCGCAGCACCCAGCCGGTCGAGTTGTTCGGCAGAATGGGCAGCCGCACGTGGTACCAGACCTGCTTCTTGCTGACGACGAAGCGTTCCAGCACGAGCACGAGGTTCTGGGTGTCGTCGGTCGTCATCGTCTGCAGCCTCGTGACCACGCGCGCCGACGGTCTCGGCGCCGAGCGCACCACGGCACGCTTGAGGACGACCGCCCACCGCGCCACCTTGTCGTCGGTGAGCGCGACGCTCCCCTGGTAGGGCGCCCGCCCGACGTGGATCGCGTAGGTCAGCGGCGACGCGCTGTCTCCGGCGCCGTCCGACGCGGCGAACCGGATCGTGTAGTCGCCGACCGCGGCGGGCGTCCAGTGGAAGAGGGAGTGCGCGTTACCGCCGTCGGTGCTGTCGAACCCCGCACCTGCGGGAAGGGCGCCGACGGGGGAGATGTGCACCACCGCTGCCGGGGCCGAGGTCGACGCGGCGAGGGTGAAGCTGAGGGTCCCGCCGACGGACGTCGCGAACTGCGACTGGTCTGAAGGAGTCGGCGAGGTCCACGCCACGCCGGCAGCCGCTCCCGCACGCGCGGACGGCGCGATCAGGAGGAGCGCCGCGGCGAGGCCGGCAAGAGCGAGGGCCAGCGTCGCGGAGATGCGCACCGGCAGGGGTTCGGTCATCGATCTACTCATATCCTCGAGGGTTGGGGGGTGATGGGGCGGCCCGGCGAGGGGCCGCCCCATCGTACATTCGCCGCGCCTAGCCGGTTGCCTTCGGCTTCTTGTGCGAGACGACCTTCGGCTTCTTCACCGGCTTCTTCGGCGGCGTCAAGGGCGCGGTGGCGGTGACCGCCGCCGACGCGCTTGCCGTCACGTTCGGGCCGGACGGAGGAGTGCCCGTTGCGGTGGCCACGTTGGTAAAGCTGGCGATCACCGCCGCGCTGGTGCACGTGTAGGTCAGCGTTGCACCCGGAGCCATCGAGGCGAGCCCCGGGATGTCCGCCTTCGTCCGGGCGCAGCCCGGGCTGAGGGCGTCGGTGACGGTCACGTCTGTGAGCGTGACGTCACCGGTGTTGGTCACCGTGATGGTGAAGGTGACCGTGGCGCCCTGCACGACCGTCTGCGTCGGCGGCGACTTCGTGATTGCGATCGCCGGGTGCGTCTGCGGCGGGGGCGGCGTCGTCACCGTCACCGGGGCGGTGTCGCTCGCCGTCACGTCCGAACCCACCGGCGGGGTGCCGGTCACCGTTGCGAGGTTGGTGAAGGACGCCGTCAGCGCATCCGTGGTGCAGGTGTAGGTCGTGGATGCGCCCTGCAGCAGGCTGCCGATCAGCTTGTTGCAGCTCGGCGTGAGGAGATCGACGACCGTGACGTTCGTCAAGTCGACGTCGCCCGTGTTCGTCACCTTGATCGTGAAGGTGACGGTGCCGCCGCTCGTGACGCTCTGCCCATCCGGCGACTTGTCGATCGTGATCGCCGGGTGGATGACGGTAACCGGTGCGGTGTCGCTCGCCGTCACGTCGGGACCGAGCGGCGGGGTGCCGGTGACGGTCGCGAGGTTCGTGAACGAGACGTGCAGGGCGTCCGTGGTGCAGGTGTAGCTCGTGTCGGCGCCCTTCGCCAGGCTGCCGATCAGCTTCGCGCACGAGGGCGTGAGCGGATCGGTCACGGTCACGTTCGTCAGGTCGGCGTCGCCGGTGTTCGTGACCTTGATCGTGAACGTCACGGTGTCGCCGTCGCGCACGACCTTGTCGTCGGGCGACTTGACGATGGCGATCGACGGGGTGATGGCGGCGAGCCGCTCGCACGGCCCGTCGGCCACCGTGTAGATGCCGTCGCCGTTGTAGTGGGCCCTGTAGGAGAGACCGTCCTTCGGCACCGTCGCGTCGTTGCTCGGATGCGCGATGCCGCCGGAGAGGTTCACCGTTCCGGCCGCCGTCCCGGACCCCGAGCACGTCGTGCTGCCGAGGTAGACGGTGAACGTGACGGTGCCGGTCGGCGTGCCGGCTGTGCCGGCCACCGTGGCCTCGTCGTGGACGGTGGAGCCGCTGAGCGCGGTGCCGATCGCCGCAGCGCCTGCTGCGTCGGCGGCTCCCGCACCGGCGTGGATCACGGTCGTCACCGTCGGCGTGAGCTGCGCGGTGGTGAAGCACTCCGTGGTCGAGTTGGTGTGCGACGAGCTGTTGTAGAAGCCGTCGCCGGAGTACTCGGCCCGCCAGCAGTAGGTGCCGATCGCGGTCGTGTTGGTCGAGGCGTCCGAGGTCGCCTTGCCGGCCGCGTCGAGCGTCTCGGTCGCGCCGATCTTCGTGCCGCCGGTCGAGCAGTCACCGCTGTTGGCGGCCACCGTCGCGGGCTGGCAGAGGAAGAAGTCGACCGTGCCGGTCGGCGTCGGCTGACCCTGGCCACCCGAGACCGTCGCGGCGTCGCTTGCCGAGGTGCCCGGCACGATGCTGCCGCCGGTCGGGCTCGACGTCGTCGCCGTCGTCGACGGCTGCTTCTCGACCGTGTAGCACTCGCTCGCGGACGAGTCGCTCGACCCGCCCACGTACTCCGGCGGAGTACTCGTGTCGGCGTAGACGGCGGTGAAGCAGTAGCGCCCCGCGGCCGCCGTGACGTTGTCGGAGAACACCTCCGCCGGGTTGCTCGCGCCCGTCAGCGTCCTCGTGCCGGCCGAGGTCGACGCTCCGGAGCAGGTGGTCGACGGTGCGGGGGCGGTCACCAGGCAGTAGGAGAAGGTGACGGTTCCCTTCGGGTTCGGCGCGGTCCCGGCAAGTGCGCTGCCGGTGACGACGGCCTTGTCCTTGACGATCGTCCCAGGGGCGATGACGCCCGAGAGGGCGACGCCGTTCGCGTCGCTCGGCGTCGTCACGGTCGTGCTCGAGCAGGTCGCGAACTCGCCGCCCGCATAGTCCTTGAGCGTCGCCGTCGTCTCCTGCGACGAACGCGTCTCCGCCTGGAAGCGGGTGAAGCACGCAGTGGTCGGCGTCGTGTCCGGCGCGGCCAGCAGCTTCGTCAGGTCCACCCCGACCTCGAGGAACTCGTTCTGGTCGAGGGGATTCGCCGAGCTGCTGTGCGGTGCCCACGGCGTCGTGAAGGAGGTGCTGTTGACCTCGCCGCAGACGGAGTCGCCCGCGCCGGCGGCCGTGCAGAAACCGCCCGACATGAGCAGCTCCAGCGGGTTCGATCCACCGACCCACTTGTAGACCTCGACGAGCGGATGCGTGCCGCCGCCGGTGAAGTTGCTGAGGACGAGAATGTCGCCGACCGTGTGGGCGCCCGTGAAGTTCCCGGGGCTGCTACAGCCGACGGGGCTCTTGAACAGCCAGAAGCCGACGAACGACTCGCCGTTGTTCTTGTCGCGCTCGGCCGCGCCGTAGAAGACCATGTCGCCGCTGGGCGCCTGGAAGAGCGCGGCGTAGGCGTTCGAGATCTCGTCCTTCGGCGTCGGATTGTTGACCGACTTGCACTGCCACGTACTGACGTCGTCGATGTCCTTGTTGCTCGACGCGAAGTAGGAGGTATCGGGCGTGACCCAGTCGGAGTTGAACTGGGCGAGCAAGAAATGGGGGTCCGAGATCGTCTTCGTCCCTCCGCTCGCGTCGAAGATCGACTCCCAGTCGTACGGCGGAGTGGTCGCACTGTTGTGCGCCGTGTTCCCGTCGAGCTCGAAGAGCCCGAGGTCGTGGACAGCGCTGCCGCTCGCGGGCAGCAGAAGCGCGAACGCGACGACTGCGAGAGTCGCTGCGAGCTGAACGCTTCTCCTCCGAAATACGCTAGCGAGGCCGCGGCGTCTGCCGCCTGCGGCGCGATGTGTGTCACGCATTGTGTTGTGCCTTGCCATTCGCAGGCAGCCGCAGCGCCCGAAGTCGACGAACGTTCATCTCTCTACACCTCCCGGGGCGACCCACGTCCCCCGAACTAGACAACATCCCCGGAGAGAGCTTAGGCGCGTTTCACTCGAAGAGGGGTCTAGTTTTTTCGGCCTACCTAAAAGGCCAGGCTGCGACGCGTCACGGCGCCGGCTCGAGCCTCTGCTCGACGAGACGCTCGGCGGCGGCAGCAGGTGTGCCTCCTTCGCGTGCCGCGTGGCGGTACAGCTCGCGCAGCGTGTCGCCGACCCGGGCGAGGTTCCGCTCGAGCTCGTCCTCGTCCCACCCGAGCTCTTCGAGGCCCAGTAGCTGCAGGACGCCCCCCGCATTGATCACGTAGTCCGGGGCGTAGAGGATGCCCGCGGCGTGCAGCCGCTCCGCGTCGTCGGGTGCCGCTAGCTGGTTGTTCGCCGAGCCGGCGACGACGCGGCAGCGGAGACGCGGGATCGAGTCGGCGCCGAGGACGCCGCCCACCGCGCACGGGGAGAAGACGTCGCAGTCGGCGGCGATCGCCTCGTCGGCCGGCACGGCCGCCGCGCCGGTCTCCTCCGCCACGGCGGCCGCGAGACCTGCGTCGACGTCGCTCACGAGCACCTGCGCGCCCGCCTCCGCCAGCATCCGCGCGAGGTCCCCGCCGACGGCGCCGACGCCCTGCACGAGCACGCTGCGCTCGCCGAGCTCGGGCGAGCCGAAGACCTGCTCGACACTCGCGCGGATCCCGTGCAGCACGCCGCGCGCGGTGCCGCGGCCGCTGTTGCCCGCGGCGCGGGTCGTGCCGTACACCCACGGGCAGCGCTCGGCGACGACGTCGAGGTCGGCGGGCGAGATGTTCATGTCGCCGGCGGTCCGGTACGAGCCGCCGAGGGACGCGACGAGGTCGCCGTACCGGAGCAGCAGGTTCCGCCGCGCCTCGCCCGCCGGCAGCGCGGGCACTGCGAGCACCGCCTTGCCGCCGCCGCGCGGCATGTCGGCCGCCGCCATCTTCTGCGTCATGGCCCGCGAGAGGCGCATCGCGTCGGCGAGCCCGTCGCCCGGAGTGGGGTAGACGCGCAGCCGCGTCCCGCCCCCGGCCGGTCCGCGCCTCGTCGAGTGGATGCACACGAACATCCACCCCCCGCTGTCGCGGTCGAAGCGGACGACCGCGTGCTCGCCGTCCCACGCGCGCAGCAGGTCCTCGAACACGCGCGCGGACGATACCCGCCGGCAGAGATGCCGCAGCGGCGGTTCGCTACAGTTGGCCGCCGAGATGGCCGGGGAGCGGACGAAGCTGATCGTCAGGAAGCGCGAGGGCCTCGGCTCGAGCGAGAGCAGGCGCCTGCGCCGCAGCGGCTTCGTGCCGGGCGTCCTCTACGGGCGCGAGGCGCCCGTCGCGATCTGCGTCGAGGAGCGCGAGCTGCGACGCGCGCTCACGGGCGCGGCCGGGCTCCACTCGATCCTCGACGTCGAGGTCGACGGAACGGGGGCGACGCACGCCTCGATTCTCAAGGACTACCAGGTCGACAGGGTGCGCGGCGGCGTCACGCACGTCGACCTGCAAGAGGTCCGGCTCGACCAGACGATCGTCGCGGCGGTGACCGTGCACCTGGTGGGCGGCGACGACGCGCCCGGCGTGAGGGAGGGCGGCGTGCTCTCGCAGCCGCTGCGCGAGCTCAACGTCGAGGCGCTCCCGCTCGAGGTGCCGGAGCACCTCGACCTCGACGTCTCGCAGATGGTGACCGGCGACACGCTCCGCATCGGCGACATCTCCGTTCCCGCGGGCGTGACGGTGCTCGACGAGCCGGAGACCGTCATCGCGACCGTCACCCTGCCGACGCGCGTGGCCGAGCCCGAGGAGCTGCTCGAAGGCGCCGAGGCCGAGGGCGTCGAGGCTCCCGCCGACGGCGAGGCCGCGGCGGGCGGCTCCGAGGCACCGGCCGAGCCGCGCGCCGACGCCGCCGGCTCGCCCGGCACCGCCTCCGGCTAGAAGGATGCGGCTCTGGCCGCGGCGGCAGGGCTCGTCGCTCGACCTGCTCGTCGTAGGGCTCGGCAACCCCGGCCGGGAGTACGCGCGCAACAGGCACAACGCCGGCGCGATGGTGGTCGACGAGCTCGCCCGCCGGCACGGCGGGTCGTGGCGCTCGAAGTTCTCGGGGCAGCTCGCCGAGATCCGGCTCGACGGCCACAAGGTCGCGCTCCTGAAGCCGGAGACGTACATGAACGAGTCCGGCCGCTCGGTCGGCGCCGCGGCGCGCTTCTTCAAGGTCGAGCCCGACCGGGTGCTCGTCGTCCACGACGAGGGCGACTTCGACCTCGGGCGGCTCGAGCTCAAGGTGGGCGGCGGCCTGGCAGGCCACAACGGGCTGCGCTCCATCGCGCAGCACCTGAAGACGCGGGACTTCCTCCGCCTGCGCATCGGGGTCGGCCGCCCCGAACGGGGCGACCCGCGCCCGCTCGCGGACTACCTGCTGTCGGACTTCTCGCCGCCCGACGAGCCGGAGACCCTCGTCGCCCGGGCCGCGGACGCGGTCGAGCAGCTGGATGCGGAGGGCGTCGGCCGCACCCAGGCGGCCGTGAACCGCCGCTGAGCGGCTCGCTACGATCGACGTGCGCGGAACCGGGGTTCCGCCCTTCGTCATGGACCAGCCGGTACTGCATGCCTTCGTCCGCGAGCTCGTGGAGCACGAGCGTCTCGCCGAACTCGGGGAGCACGTGGACGGGGGGCGGCCGACCCGGGCCCGCGTCTCCGAGGCGGCGCTGCCGCTCGTCCTCGCGTCGCTGCACGAGCGGACGGGACGGCCGCTCGTGTGCCTGCTGCCCGACGACGCCGACGCGCGCGACGCCGCCGAGGCGGCGGGCTGGTTCCTCGGCGACGAGCGGGTCGGCTACCTCCCGAGCCGCGGCGTGCGCTGGGAGTCGGGCCTCGAGCCGCCGCCGCACCTCGTAGGCGAGCGCGCACGGGCGCTCGACGTGCTCGCCCGCGGCGGTCTCGTCTGCGCGGCGGCCCACGCGATCGCCGAGGGCCTGCCGCCGGCGCTGGCGCGCCCCGCGCCGCTCAGGCTCAGCGCGGGCCTCGAGCTCGGAGTGGAGGGCGTGTCGGAGGCGCTCGCACTCGCCGGCTACGAACGCGGCGAGCGCGTCGACGACCGCGGGCAGTTCGCCGTGCGCGGCGGCCTCGTGGACGTGTTTCCGACCACGGGTCGCGAGCCGTTGCGCGTCGAGTTCTTCGGCGACGAGATCGAGTCGATCCGCGCGTTCTCGCCCTTCACGCAGCGTGCGCTCCACCCGGTCGACGAGACGGTCGTGTATCCGGCCGCCGAGCGGCGGCTGGATCTTCTCGACGACTGGCACGGCGAGGACGGAGAGGCCCGACCGGTGCCGAACGACCTCGTGCTCCCGCTCGACCGCCCGCCCGACCTCGTCTTCCAGCCGGACGCCGTGCGCCGCGTCTGGGAGGAGGAGAGCGTGACGCCCGTGACGCTGAAAGGGGCCACCGAGCTCGACCCGTTCCCGCAGGGCCAGCCGCTCGCCTTCGAGGCCCAGCGTCCCGTGCTCGCGGCGCGCGGCCTGGCCGAGGCCGAGAACGAGCTCGCGTCGCTCGTACGCAGCGGCCAGCGCGTCGTCGTCGCCTTCGCGCACCGGGGCGAGGCGCTGCGCACGCAGAACATGCTGCGCAAGGTCGCGGCGCGGCTGCTCGAGCCGGGCGCGCCGCTGCCGCCGGACCCGGGCGTCGTCTTCGCGGTCGCTCCGGCCCGGCGCGGCTTCGTCTGGCGGGAGCTCGGCCTCGCCCTCCTTCCCGACCACCAGGTGTTCCGCCGCCGCGTGCCGCGGGAGCGGCGCATCGGCGGGCGCGCGCTCCAGTCGTTCGCCGACCTGCGCACCGGCGACTACGTCGTGCACGAGGACCACGGCGTCGGCAAGCTGCTGGGCTTCGAGACGAAGGAGGTCGGCGGCGTCACGCGCGACTACCTCCTGCTCGCGTTTCGCGGCGACGACCGTCTCTACGTGCCGCACGAGCAGCTCGGCAAGGTGTCGCGCTACGTCGGCGCCGACGGCAAGGCACCTGCGCTCTCGAAGCTCGGCGGCAAGGCGTGGCAGCTGCTGAAGTCCCGAGCACGCGAGTCGGTGCGCGAGCTCGCGACGGACCTGATCCAGCTCTACGCGCAGCGGCAGACGCGGGAGGGCGTGGCCTACGACCTCGAGCACGAGTGGCTGGCACGGCTCGAGGCGTCCTTCCCCTACCGCGAGACGCCGGATCAGGAGAACGCGATCGAGGCGGTGAAGGAGGACCTCGAGTCGCCGCGGCCGATGGACCGCCTCGTCTGCGGCGACGTCGGCTTCGGCAAGACGGAGGTGGCCGTGCGGGCGGCGTTCGGCGTGGCGGTGAACGGCAGGCAGGTGCTGATGCTCGCACCGACGACGATCCTCGCGGAGCAGCACTGGAACACCTTCCGCGACCGCTTCAGGGACTTTCCGGTGCGGGTGGAGATGGTCTCCCGCTTCCGCCCCCCGAAGGAGGTGAAGCAGGTGCTGCGCGACTTCGCGGAGGGAAAGGTCGAGGTGCTGGTGGGCACGCACCGGGTGCTGAGCCGCGACGTGATCCCGAAGGAGCTCGGACTCGTCGTCCTCGACGAGGAGCAGCGGTTCGGGGTGGCGCAGAAGGAGCTGCTCAAGTCGCTGCGCCTGGAGGTCGACGTGCTGACGCTGACGGCGACGCCGATCCCGCGGACGCTGCACCTGTCCCTGGCCGGGATGCGCGACATCTCGATCATCGAGACGCCGCCGGAGGGGCGCCGGCCGATCCGGACGAGCGTCGGCGAGTACGACGAGGAGCTGATCAAGCTCGCGCTCGAGCGCGAGCGCGGCCGCGGCGGCCAGGCCTTCTACCTGCACAACCGCGTCGAGACGATCGACGACGCGGCCGAGAAGTTGCGCCGGCTGTGTCCGGACCTCCGCTTCCTCGTCGCCCACGGGCAGATGCGCGAGAAGGAGCTGGAGGAGCAGATGCACGCGTTCCTGCGCGGCGACGCCGACGTGCTGGTGTCGACGACGATCATCGAGTCGGGCATCGACATCCCGCAGGCGAACACGCTGGTCGTCGAGCGCGCCGACATGCTCGGGCTCGCGCAGCTCTACCAGATCCGCGGTCGCGTCGGCCGCTCGGACGAGACGGCGTACGCGTACCTGTTCTATCCCGACGCGCGGGAGCTGACGCCGGAGGCGCGCGCGCGCCTCGCCACCCTCGCCGACCACACCGAGCTCGGCGCCGGCTTCGCCATCGCCATGCGCGACCTCGAGATCCGCGGCGCC
Source organism: Actinomycetota bacterium (assembly GCA_039648875.1). Taxonomy (GTDB): domain Bacteria; phylum Actinomycetota; class Thermoleophilia; order Gaiellales; family Gaiellaceae; genus Palsa-739. The sequence goes on along the minus strand of JBBWZD010000006.1, from coordinate 4,587 downwards.
GGCGAGCTGCTCGGCGCTGAGCAGTCGGGCCACGTCGCCGCGGTGGGGTTCGAGCTCTACGTCGAGCTCCTGAACGAGGCGGTGGCCGAGCTGCAGGGCCAGCGCCGCGTGGCGGTGCGGCCGGTCCGCGTCGACGCGCGCATCGACGCCTACGTCCCGCAGCAGTACGTCGGCTCGGAGGCGCTCCGCATCGACGTGCACCGCAGGCTCGCGCTCGCGGAGACCGAGGACGAGCTGCGCGAGCTCGAGGCGGCGCTCGACGACCGCTACGGGCCGCTGCCCGAGCCGGTGGCGAACCTGTTCGCGATCCAGGAGGCGAAGATCAAGGTCGCCCGGCTCGGGGCCGACTACCTCGTCTTCCGGGGCGGCAAGGCCACCGTCGGCAAGCTCGTCCTCGGCTCGCAGGAGCTGAAGGAGCTACGGAGCCGAATCCACACGGCCGTCTACACCGTAGGCAGCAGCGAGGTGAGCGTCAGGAGCGAGGATGGATTCCCCCGGGCGATCCGGCTGGTCGATGCTATCTTGGAGGCCCGCCGGGCAGCCTGAGGCGTCCACGCCCCGCTGCACGGCCGCTTCCGCTAACGACCTCACTGGGACTGACATGAGATTTCTGCGCTTCCTGCCTCTTCCCGTGCTCCTCGCCATCGTCGTGCTCGCCGCGGGCTGCGGCAGCGGCGGCGGCACCAAGAGCGTCCCCTCGAACGCCGTGGCCGTCGTCGGCGACGCCACGATCACGAAGACGGAGTTCAACACGCTGCTCAAGGGGGCGAAGCGCAACTACGCCGCCCGGAAGACGCCGTTCCCGAAGGCGGGCACGCCGCAGTACAAGTCCCTGCAGGACCAGGTCATCCAGTACCTCGTCCAGCAGTCCGAGCTCAAGCAGAAGGCCAAGGACCTCGGGATCACGATCTCCGACAACGACGTCGCAACCAAGCTGCGGGAGCTGAAGGCGCAGTACTTCGGCAGCAGCGAGAAGAAGTACCAGGCGGCGCTGATGGCGCAGGGCGTGACGGAGAAGCAGCTCAAGCAGCAGCTCTACTCCACCGTCCTCTCCGACCGGATCTTCAAGAAGGTCACGGCAAAGGTGAAGGTCAGCGACGCCGACGTGAAGAAGTACTACGACGAGCACAAGCAGACCTACACGCAGGCCGCGAGCCGCGACGTCCGGCACATTCTCGTGAAGAGCAAGCCGCTCGCCGACCGGCTCGAGTCGCAGCTGAAGGGCGGGGCGAGCTTCGCGAAGCTCGCGCGGAAGTACTCGAAGGACCCCGGCTCGGCCGCGCACGGCGGCAAGCTCACGATCACGAAGGGACAGACGGTGCCGCCCTTCGACAAGGCCGCGTTCTCGCTCAAGACGGGCCAGACCTCCGCGCCCGTACACACGACCTACGGCTGGCACATCATCCAGGCGCTCTCCGCGGTGAAGGCGCCGAAGACGAGCCCGCTCAAGTCCGAGACGGCCTCCATTCGCGCCCAGCTGCTCCAGACGAAGAAGACCGAGGCGATGACGAGCTGGTTCAACAGCGTGAAGAGCGCGTTCGCCAAGAAGATCGCCTACCAGACCGGCTACGCCCCGGCCGCGACCACCACCACCGCCACCACGACGACCCAATAGGGTGCAGGGCCTGCAACAGGCCCTCCTCGAGCTCCAGCGCCTGACCGAGCGGCTGCGCCGCGACTGCCCGTGGGACCGCGAGCAGACGGCGCGCACGATCGTCCCGCACACGGTCGAAGAGGCGTACGAGGTCGCCGACGCGGCACTCGCCGGCGACGACGAGAAGCTGCTCGACGAGCTGGGCGACCTGCTCTTCCAGGTGTACTTCCTCGCGCTGCTCCTCTCCGAGCGGGGCAAGGGCGATCTCGAGGCCGCCGCGCGCGCGATCCACGAGAAGCTCGTCCGGCGCCATCCCCACGTCTTCGGCGACGTCGCGGCGGCCACGCCGGCGCGCGTGCGGGAGAACTGGGAGCAGATCAAGCGCGAGCAGGAGGGCCGCGAGGGCATCTTCCACCACGTGCCGGAGGCGCTGCCCGCGCTGCTCTACGCCCGCAAGGCGCAGCAGCGGGCGAAGGCGGTCGGGTTCGAGTACCCCGACGTCGCCGGCGCCGTCGCCGACCTCGACGACGAGCTGCGCGAGCTGAAGGCCGACCTCGGCTCCGCCGAGCGGCGCGGCGAGGAGCTCGGCGACGTCCTCTTCGCCACGGTGAACGTGGCGCGGAAGCTCGACGTCGACCCGGAGCTCGAGCTCCGCCGCGCCGCCGATCGCTTCCGGCGGCGCGTCGAGGTGGCCGCCGAGCTGGCCGCCGGCCGCGGCGAGGACTGGAGCGGCCTGCCGCTCGAGCAGCAGGACCGGTACTTCGACCTCGCGAAGGAGGCGGCGGGGTGAGCCGCATCGCCCAGGTGCAGGCGCGGCAGATCCTCGACTCCCGCGGCAATCCGACCGTCGAGGTCGACGTCGTGCTGGAGTCGGGCGCGGTCGGCCGTGCGGGCGTGCCCTCGGGTGCCTCGACCGGCGTCCACGAGGCCGTCGAGCTGCGCGACGGCGGCGAGGCGTACGGCGGCAAGGGCGTCACCCGAGCGGTCGCGAACGTCTCCACCGAGATCGCCGGCGCGGTGCTCGGGCTGGAGGCTTCCGAACAGGAGGGGCTCGACCGGCGGCTGATCGAGCTCGACGGCACGCCCAACAAGGGGCGGCTGGGCGCGAACGCGATCCTCGGCGTCTCCCTCGCCGTGGCGAAGGCCGCGGCGGCGGACGCGGCGGAGCCGCTGTTCCGGTATCTCGGCGGCGCGGACGCGGTCACGCTCCCGGTGCCGATGCTGAACGTGATCAACGGCGGCGTGCACGCGGCCAACTCGCTCGACCTGCAGGAGTTCATGCTCGTGCCCCTCGGCGCCGACTCGTTCGCCGACGCGCTGCGGATCGGCGCGGAGACCTACCACGCCCTGCAGAAGGTGCTGCAGGAGCAGGGCCTCGCGACCGGCGTGGGGGACGAGGGCGGCTTCGCCCCCGACCTGCCTTCGAGCGAGGCGGCGATCGAGGCGATCGTCGACGCCGCCGCGCGCGCCGGCCACGCCGACCGCGTCGCCGTCGCGCTCGACCCCGCGGCGAGCGAGCTCTTCTCCGACGGCCTCTACCGATTCGAGGGGCGCGAGCTCGCACCGTCCGAGATCGCCGGCTTCTACGCGGACCTTGCCGGCCGCTTCCCCGTCGTCTCGATCGAGGACGGCGCCGCCGAGGACGACTGGGACGGCTGGCAGTCGCTCACGGCGGAGCTCGGCGAGCGGATCCAGCTCGTCGGCGACGACGTCTTCGTCACGAATCCGGCCCGGCTCCAGGAGGGGATCGAGCGGGGCGTCGCCAACTCGATCCTCGTGAAGGTGAACCAGATCGGGACGCTCACCGAGGCGATCGAGGCGGTGCGGCTCGCGCAGCGCAGCGGCTACACGGCCGTCATCTCGCACCGCTCCGGCGAGACCGAGGACGCCACGATCGCCGACCTCGTCGTCGCGCTCGGCACCGGGCAGATCAAGACCGGAGCGCCCGCCCGCTCCGAGCGGGTGGCGAAGTACAACCAGCTTCTGCGGATCGAGGAGCAGCTGGGCTCCCGGGCGGTCTACCCGGGGCTCGAGGCCTTCCCGCGCGTGCCGCGCTGATCCGGCGAGGATCCCGCGAGGATCGGCCGGTACCCTGAGCCCGATGGCCGGGCCCCAGGAGCGCCGTACGAAGATCGTCGCCACCCTCGGCCCGTCGTCCGAGTCGCTCGAGCGGCTGCGTGCCCTCGTGGTCGCCGGCGTGGACGCCGCCAGGCTCAACCTCTCGCACGGCACGCACGAGGATCATGCCGAGCGGGCGCGACGCGTCCGCCAGGTCGAGCGGGAGGTCGGCAGGCCGATCGCCCTGATCGCCGATCTCCAAGGCCCGAAGCTCCGCATCGGGGAGCTCGCCCACCCCGTCGTCCTCGAGCGGGGCGAGCAGGTCACGGTGTCTCCCGAGGCCGCAGCGACGGACGGCCAGCTCCCGATCGCGCCCGCGGTCATCGGCGACGTGCTGAAGCCGGGCCACGACATCCTGATCGACGACGGGCTCGTGCGCCTGCACGTGGAAGGGATCGAGTCGGGGCGTGCGCGCTGCGCCGTCGTCGTCGGCGGCCGCGTCACGTCGCACAAGGGCGTCAACCTGCCCGGTGTCCCGATTCCCATCCCCTCGATCACGCGCAAGGACGTCGGCGACCTCGCCTTCGCGCTCGCCCTCGGCGTCGACTACGTCGCCCTCTCGTTCGTGCGCTCGCCGGCGGACGTGCGCGACCTGCGCGCGCTGATCGAGCAGGCCGGCGGCCACGCGCACGTGATCGCGAAGATCGAGAAGGCCGACGCCGTCGACGTGCTCGACGACATCCTGGTCGAGACGGACGCCGTGATGGTCGCGCGCGGCGACCTCGGCGTCGAGATCGGGCCGGCGCTCGTGCCGCTGCTGCAGAAGCGGATCATCCAGAAGGCGCTCGAGCGCGGCAAGCCCGTGATCACGGCCACGCAGATGCTCGAGTCGATGGTCCACCTCGCCGAGCCGACGCGCGCCGAGGCCAGCGACG
>JBBWZD010000125.1:0-16417 GCA_039648875.1 Actinomycetota bacterium | reverse complement strand
CCGGGCCAGCGGGCGACCGTCGACGTGGCCGTCGCGACGCTCTGGAAGGCGCCGAACCTCTACCGGGCGATCGACCGGCCCTCGCTCGGCAACCCGGTCGATCCGGCGGCGTGGAGCCGCAACCTCGCCACCACCGCCGACCGCGTCTGGCTCGACTCTCACGTCCAGACGCAGGCGCTGTACGGGCAGACGGTCACGGTTCTCGCGCTGCGCCGCGGCTGGGCGAAGGTCGCGGTGCGCGACGAGCCCGACCCGCAGGACGTGCACGGGTATCCGGGCTGGCTGCCGACGCGGCAGCTGCGGACCGGCTTCGACGAGTCGGGGCCCGGACTCACCGTGCTCGCGCGAACCGCGCGCCTCCATCTCCTGAACGGCCGGGCGATCGAGCTCAGCTACGGGACGCGGCTGCCGCTCGTCGCGCAGGGCCCGGACAGCGTGACGTTCCGGACACCCGACGGGCCGGGGACGGTGCAGCGCTCGGCGACGGGACCTTCCCTCGTGCCGACGAACCGCTCGATCATCGCGCAGGCGCGGCGCTTCCTCGGCGTGCACTACCTCTGGGGCGGCCTCTCGGCGTGGGGCTTCGACTGCTCGGGGATCGTCTGGGACGTCTACCGCGCGCACGGCCTGACGATCCCGCGCGACGCCGACCCGCAGCTCCACCACGGCCGGGCCGTCGCCCGCAGCGCGCTCCGGCCGGGCGACCTCCTCTTCTTCGGCTCGCCCGGGTACGCCGACCACGTCGCGATCTACGTCGGCGGCGGCCGGATGCTCGAGGCGCCCGACTCCGCGCATCGCGTCCGCATCGCACCTGTGCGCTGGACGTACTACATCGGCGCCCGCCGCTACCTCAGCCGCTGAGCTTCCGCTCGAGCTCGTCGAGCTTGCGCAGCACGTCCTCGATGCCCGGCTTCGGCTTGGGCACCGCGTTGAAGGTGCCCTCCGGCTCGAGCGTCACCCGCTCGACGTCGTCGAGGTCCAGGCCCTGGCGCCGCAGGGCCGCGACCAGTTCCTCGCGCGTCACCGCCTCGCGCCGGAGCGCCTTGTGCTCGACGTGGCCGCGCTCGTAGAGGACGGTCGCGCCGCCCTGGATCGTCTTGCCGAACCGCGGGCTCATGAACGCCACGCGGACGAGGGCGTAGTTGACGGCGAGCAGGATCGCGGCACCGAGCAGGCCCCCGAGCAGCGAGTTGTCGTTGCCGATGATCGCGTTCTGGACGACGTTCGAGAGCAGCAGCAGCACCACGAGGTCGAACGAGTTCAGCTGCGCCAGCTGGCGCTTCCCTGCGAGGTGCAGGAGCACGAGCAGCGCGGCGTAGACGGCGGCGGTGCGGACGGCCTTCTCCGCCGGCGAGACGCCGAGGTGGACGAGGTGGTGCAGCAACTCCGCAGGGTTCGCTACGCGAGCCCGCGGACCTGCCAGTAGGCGATGGCCACGCTCGCCGCGGCGACGACGACGAGGCCGAGCACGCCGGCGAGCCCGAGCCGGCCGTAGGCGGCGTGGCCGCGTCCCCAGCGCGCGAACGCGAGCGTCGCCAGAATGCCGCCGACCAGGCCGCCGATGTGACCGCCGATCGAGACGTTCGCGATCGCGAACGAGAGCGCGAGGTTGATCACGATCAGCGTCAGCGCGTTCCCGCCGAGCCGGCCCGTCGCCTGCCACTCGAGAATGAGCATCGCGCCGAGGATTCCGAAGATCGCCCCCGACGCGCCGACGGTCGGGATGTGCTGCGTCTGCACCAGCGCGCCGGCGGAGCCCGCGAGCCCCGCGGCGAGGTACAGGCCGACGAAGCGGGCACGGCCGAGGTACTCCTCGACCGGAGCGCCGAACCACCAGAGCGCGAGCATGTTGAAGCCGATGTGGATCAGGTTGGCGTGCAGGAACGCCGCGCTGATCAGGCGCCACCAGTCGCCCTGCGCCACGTCCGGGCCGTCCAGCCAGAGCCGCTGGTAGAGCGAGGACGTCATCGGGTTTGCGAGCCCTGCGCCCTGGACGGCGCCGATGAGGTAGATCGCGACGTTGGCGGCGATCAGCGCCTTGGTGACGAGGGACTCGGTGCCTGCGAGCCGGGTCTGCGGCGCGCGGACGACGACGCGGCGGCCGCCGACGCCGACGGCTCGTCGGCCGCCCGCATGGTCCGGGCAGCGCAGCCCGACGGGCGCCGACGTCATGCACTCGGTGCAGATCGGCCGACCACACTCGGAGCAGGAGAGGCCGGTCTCCCGGTCGGGGTGGCGGTAGCAGGTCGGCATGGCGGTCGACGTGGCTGGACTAGGGTAGTGGGCCTGTGCGGGTTCACGTCGCTTTCACCCCGGGCGAGGCGACGCCGGCCGCAGTGGGCGTCGTGATCGACGTGTTGCGGGCGAGCTCGACGCTCGCGCAGGCGCTCGCCGCGGGCTACCGCCGCGTCCTCTGCTGTGCCGAGGTCGAGGATGCGCGGGCACTCGCGCAGACCGAGGGGCCAGCGAAGCTGGCGGGCGAGCAGCGCCTCGAGCGCATCCCCGGCTTCGACTTCGGCAACTCGCCGCGCGAGCTCGCCGGCGCGCCCGCCGCGGAGACGCTCATCCTCACGACCACGAACGGCACGCGGCTGCTGGTGTCGGCCGCGGCGCGCTTCGCGCGCGTCTACGTCGGCTCGCTGCTCAACCTCGACGCGGTCGCCGCCGCGGCTCGCAAGGGCGGGGAGGACGTCGCTCTCCTCTGCGCCGGCGTCCTCGGGGAGCTCGCCCTCGACGACGCCTACTGCGCGGGGCGCATCGCGGAGGCGCTGCGGGGAGAGCCGGCTGACTCCGCCGCGGCGGCGATCCGGATTGCGCGCAGCTTCGACTCGGCGCGCGAGGGGCTCGGCGCGAGCCGCAGCGCCGGCAACCTCCGGCGGCACGGGCTCGAGGAGGACGTCGACTGGTGCGCGCGGGAGAACGCGCTCGACGTCGTGCCGCGCTTCGTCCGCACGGTCGGGCCGGCGGCGGAGGTGACGGCGTGAGACTCGCGCTCGGAGCGGCCGCCCTCGCGTTCGGCCTTGTGGCCGCGGCGGGCTGCGGCGGCGGTCGCGGCGCGGCGCCGGCCGCGTCCGGCTCGACGCAGCGGCCGTGGCTCTGGCAGTGCGAGCAGATCCACCTCGAGCAGGCGAAGGACGAGTGCTACCTGCGGCTCCTGCTGCAGGACATCGACCGCTCCGGCGACCCCGCCGACGAGCTGCCGCGCATCGACCGGCGGGCGAAGGCCGCGGATACCTCGCTCTACGGCCGCTGCCACATGCTGATGCACGTCGTCGGGCGCAGGTGGGCGCGCGAGCACCGCCTCACGCTGGAGGACATGCAGAGGGTCGTGCCGCGCTCCAACGACCCCGGCTGCTCGGCCGGCTTCGGGATGGGCCTTGTGATGTACCTCGGGCCGCAGATCGTCTCCACGGGCGGTAAGAGCGCCGTGCGGACGTGCGCGCGCCTGCCGACGCGCTACCGCTCCTACACGTGCGTCCACAGCCTCGGCCACGCCCTGATGCGCGGGTACCACGAGACGCTCTTCCTCGCCGAGCGCGCGTGCGAGAGGCTCGGCCGCGCCTATACGCCCGACTGCGAGCAGGGAGTCTTCCACGACTACTGGATCGCCCTTCGCGGGGCCGACGAGGCGACGTCGCCCCTGCACGCGGTGCGCTCTCCGAGGAAGCTCTGCGCGCAGTACGCGCGCTTCGCGCTCGCCTGCTGGTACCGCTACTTCGTCGAGCAGGCTCCCGGGCCCGTCATCCAGGACGCGCACGATCTGACGGTGCTCTGCCGGGGCCTCGCCGGTTCGCAGCGCGCGGGCTGCGTCGCGGCGGGCTCGAAGGACGTTCCCGACACTCCGCTCGCGCAGACCCGGTTGTGTGCGGGCCTGCACGCCGCCGCCGACGCCCTGGCATGTCTGCGCGGCGTCGGCAACCAGGCGTACGCCGGCGAGCCGGGGCGGGAGCTCGCGCTGCTCGCCGAGTGCGCGCGCATGCCCGACCGCGCGCGGGCCGGCTGCGACGCCTGGTTCGGGCGGACCTTCAACGTCGTGGAGGACGGCCGGTTCCTGCGCGAGGGCTGTCCGCGCCTGGCCGCCGCGCCGGACCGCGCGGCGTGCGCGTCGGGCGCCCGGCGCTGGCGGGCGCCGCTCGTGACCTTCTCCTAGCGACGCTCGTGCGGCTCGTCTACGGGAGGACGACGAGGTGCGCGACGACGCCGAAGTTGCCTCCGCCGCACCGGGCGGTGACGCCGTACCGGCCGGGTCGCTTGTGCGCCGGGATTCGCGTGCTCGCGTGGAAGCGGTGATGCAGGCGCACCTTCGTGAACACGGCAGGGACGCCGGCGAAGCGGTGCGTGCCTACGAATGCCCGGGACATGACCGTGACCGTGTCGCCGACGGGGCACGCCCCGGCGTTGCCGCGAACGAGGACGAGCTTGCCGCGGTGCACGCTCGACGGGATGACCGTCAAGGTGGCATTGGACACGCGGGTCGCCGCCACGGCGGCCGTCGCGCATACCGCGCTCAGGGCGGCGAAAGCTGCGAGGAGCGCGAGCGGACGGCGTGTCATGGACTGAACGATATGCCCGAGGCGTTATGAAAGTTTGAGCGCGGGGGCTCGATCCACTTGACAGCCGAACGTCTGTTCGTATAGAACATACGTTCCGATGATCGCCTGCATCTCTATCCCGGGATTCGAGCTGAGGGCGGCGCTGCGGAAGGCGCCGTCGCTGGCGCTGCGCCCGGCGGCGCTCTCGCCGGAGCCGGTGGGGGAGCCGCTGCTAGGGCCGGTGACGGCGGCGGCGGAGGCGGCGGGAGTGCGGCCGGGGATGCGGCTCGGCGAGGCGCTCGCGACGTGCCCGCTGCTCGTGCTCGTCGACGCGGATCCCGCCGCGGCCGAGCAGGCGTGGGAGGAGATCGTCGGCTCGCTCGAGGACGCGGGCTTCGCCGTCGAGCCGGCGGCCCTCGGCAGCGCCTACTTCGAGACGCGCGGTGTCGAGCGGCTCTACGGGGGGCTCGAGCCGGCGCTGCGGCGCGCGCTCGCCGCCGTCGGCGCGGCGTGGGACGCGCGGATCGGCGCGGCGGGGCGCAGGTTCGCCGCGCTCGCGGCCGCGTCGGTTGCCAGGCCGGGGCAGCTGCTCGTCGTCCGCGACGAGGAGATGGGGCGCTTCCTCGCGCCGCTGCCGCTGACGCTGCTGCCGCTCGAGCGGCAGCGCTACGAGGAGCTGGAGGCGCTCGGGGTGCGCAGGCTGGGACAGCTTGCCGGGCTTCCGGGTGGCGCCGTCGCCGAACGACTGGGGCCGGACGGCCGGCGCGCCTGGAGCCTGGCGAGAGGCGGGGCGACCGCGCGCGTCCGTGGTCGCCGCCCACCGGCCGAGCTCGCGGAGTCGCTCGAGTTCCCGGAGGCGGTCGGGAACGAGCTGACGCTCCGCCGCGCGCTCGGCGGGCTCGTCGAGACGGTGCTCGCGCGGCCCGAGCGGCGCGACCGCTTCGTCCGCAAGGTCGCGCTCGCCGCGCGGCTCGTCGGCGGCGGCTCGTGGCGGCGCTCGCTCACGCTGCGCGAGCCGAGCGCAGACGCCGAGCGGATCCGCGTCGCGCTCGCGCCGCGCCTCGCGGAGCTGCCGGCCCCCGTCGTCGAGCTCCGGGTCGAGCTCGTCGAGCTCACCGATCCCGTCGGACGCCAGCTCGAGCTGGTTGCCGCCGGAGCCGAGGACCGCAGCCGCCTCCGCGACGGCCTGCGCCAGGTCCGTGCAAGCACCGGCTCCGGCTCCGTCTGCACCGTCGTGGAGGTCGCACCGTGGTCGCGCATCCCGGAGACACGCGCGCTCTTCGTTCCGCGGGACGAATAGCGGGACGCATAGCCGAGCCGCGCCCCGCGCGCGTCGAGGCGAACTTCGACGGGACGCCGTGGCAGGTGAACCACCAGGCGGTCGTCGTCGTGCGGGAGGAGTGGCGCCTGCTCGACCGCTGGTGGACGGAGGACCCCGTCATCCGGCGCTACTTCGAGGTGGTGCTCGAGAGCGGCGAGAACACCGCCGTCTTCCACGACGGCGCGCGAGGGGGGTGGTTCACCCAGCGTGGGGCGTGAGCGCCGCACGGAGCGCACGCGCGGCCGCCTCGGGATTCGGCGCGTCACGGATGGCCCGTACGACCGCGACGCCCGGCGCGCCCGCGGCGGCGACCTCCGCGACCGTGTCGAGCTCGATGCCGCCGATTGCGAACCAGGGCATCTGTATGAGGTCGGCCGCGGCGCGCACGAGCTCGAGCCCACCGGCCTCCGCATCCGGCTTCGTCGGCGTGCCGTAGACGGCTCCGACCCCGAGGTAGTCGGCTCCCGCCGCGGCAGCGGCCTCGATCTCGCCGCGGGAGCCGGCCGAGAGCCCGACGAGCCGCTCCGAGCCGACGGCGGCGCGCGCCTCGTCGAACGGCGTGTCGTCCTGCCCGACGTGGACGCCGTCGGCGGCGCAGGCGGCCACGAGGTCCGGCCGGTCGTTCAGCACGAACAGGCCGTCGTGCGCCTCGCACGCGCGACGGAACGGCTCCGCGGCGGCGAGCAGGTCCTCGTCGGGCAGGTTCTTGTCCCGGAGCTGCACGACGTCGACGCCGCCCCGCAGCGCCGCGTCGAGGAGGGCGTCGGGCGCGGAGCCGTGCGGCCGCGCCTCGAGCACGAGGTAGAGCCGCGCGCTCGCGAGGCGGGCGCGGCGGGCGGCGCCGTCCATCTAGCCGCCGGGCAAGCGCCCGATGAAGCCGGCGTGCGGCGCGTGGATGTTGAGCACCCGAATCCGGTCGGGCCCGGGATTGCGGAAGCCGTGGACGACGCCCCGCGGCACCGAGACCCAGGTGCCGGGGCCGCCGCGGATCGTCTCGCCCTCGACGAGGAACTCCACCTCGCCGTCGAGGACGAAGAAGGAGTCGACGTGGTCGTCGTGGGTGTGCGGGTCGACGCCCTCCCAGTCGGCGTCGAAGCCGAGATCGAGCACCTCGAGCTCCGGCAGCTCGGCCAGGATCCGCCTGAGGCCGTTCCGGCGAGCGCTCTGCTCGCCCTCGCCGGGCAGCAAGACGATCGCCTCCATCGGTGCCGATCATGACGTATGTCGAGCTGCACGCGCACTCCGCGTACTCGTTCCTCGACGGTGCGTCGCAGCCGGAGGAGCTCGCTGCGCGGGCGGCTGAGCTCGGCTACTCCGCGCTCGCACTCACCGACCACGACGGTGTCTACGGCTCGCTCGAGCTCGCGCATGCCGCGAAGCACTTCGGCGTCCGTCCGATCACCGGCGCCGAGCTGACGCTCGACGGCGATTCCCACGTGACGCTGCTCGTCGAGTCGCCGCAGGGCTACGCGAACCTCTGCCGGCTCCTCACCGCCGCGCACGCCGACACGCGTCCGCAGGAGAACCGCGAGCCGCTGCCGCCCTCGCTCGACCCGCGCCTGCTCGAGGAGCGCAACGAGGGGCTCGTCTGCCTCTCCGGCTGCGCCCGCCACGGTCTCGCGGTGCGCGACCCGAACGCGGCCGCGCGCCTGGCGCGCGCGTTCGGCGGCGACCGGTTCTTCGTCGAGCTCCAGCGTCCGTACGAACGCGGCGACGCGCGGCGCAACGCGGCCCTGCGCGACCTCGCCGAGGCGCTCAAGGTGCGCACGGTCGCCACGGGCGACGTGCATGCGCACGACGTACGCCGTGCCGCGCTCCAGGACGTGCTGGTCGCCATCCGCTGCCGCACCTCGCTCGACGGCTGCGAGCAGGAGCGTCGCGGCAACCACGAATCGGTCCTAGCGGCCCCGGAGGACCTGCTCGAGCGCTTCCCCGACGACCGCGCCGCCGTCGCCCGCACGGCCGAGCTCGCGGAGCGCCTCACGTTCGACGTCACGCAGGAGCTCGGCTACCGCTATCCCGACTTCTCCGACGGCGCCGAGCCGGCGATCGTGCAGCTCCGCGGCGTCTGCGAGCGCGCGTTCGAGGAGCGCTACGGCGGCCTGAACGGCCACAAGCGGCGCGTGCGCCTGCGACTCGCCGAGGAATTGGAGCTGATCGACGCGCTCGGCCTGGCCGGCTTCTTCCTCCTCCACTGGGAGGTGCTGGAGCTCGCACGCGAGGTCGCGTACGAGGTGCGCGGCCCCGGCTCGATGAGGCACGTGCTGCCGCCGGGACGCGGGCGAGGCTCGTCGGTCGGCTCGCTCGTCTGCTACCTGACCGGCCTCTCGCACGTCGACCCGGTCGCGGCGAACCTCTCGCTCGGCCGCTTCCTCAACCGCGAGCTCTCGTCGGTGCCCGACATCGACCTCGACTTCCCGCGCGACATCCGCGAGAAGCTGATCGTCCGCGTCACCGAGCGCTACGGGCACGAGCACGCCGCCCTCGTCGCGAGCTTCGCGACGTACCGCTCCCGCGGCGCGATCCGCGACGTCGGCAAGGCCCTGGGCCTGCCCTATGCCGATCTCGAGCGGCTCGCGAAGCTCACCGACGGGTGGAACGCGGCCCGCGTCGCCGAGGAGTTGCTGCTGCTGCCGGACGCGGCGCACAAGCTGTCCTCGCCGCGCTGGCGCGCGTTCGCGGAGCTCTGCACGGAGATCGCGGGCCTGCCGCGCCACATCTCGCAGCACCCGGGCGGGATGGTCATCTCGTCGCGTCCGCTCGTCGAGATCGTCCCGGTGCAGCCGGCGGCGATGGCCGGGCGCCAGATGTGCCAGTGGGACAAGGACTCGTGCGCGGACGCGGGCTTCCTGAAGATCGACCTGCTGGGGCTCGGGATGCTGTCCGCCGTCGAGGAGTGCGTCGACCTGATCGCGCGCACGCGCGGCGAGCGGATCGACCTCTCGCGCGTGCCGCTCGACGACCCGGAGGTGTTCGCGGAGATCCAGCGCGCCGACACCGTCGGCTGCTTCCAGATCGAGAGCCGGGCGCAGATGCAGATCATCCTGCGCACGCGGCCCGAGACGCTGGACGACCTGACGGTCCAGGTCGCGCTCGTACGGCCGGGCCCGATCCAGGGGAAGGCGATCCACCCGTACGTCGAGCGGCGCCAGAGGCTGCGCGACGACCCGTCGTACGTGCCTCCGGCCGACCACCCGCTCCTCGACGAGCCGCTGCGGGAGACGCTCGGCGTCATCGTCTTCCAGGACCAGGTGCTCGACGTCGCCATCCACCTCGCCGGCTTCAGCGTCGGCGAGGCCGAGGGCCTGCGGCGCGCGATGAGCCGCAAGCGCTCGCACGCTGCGCTCGAGGCCTACCGCGAGCGCTTCGTCGCGGGCGCGAAGGCGAAGGACGTCGCCGAGCAGACGGCGCACGCGGTCTACGACAAGCTCGTCGCCTTCTCCGGGTTCGGCTTCCCGAAGTCGCACTCCGCGGCGTTCGGCCTGCTCGCGTACCAGTCGGCGTGGCTGCGCCGCCACTACAGCGCCGAGTTCCTCGCCGCGCTCCTGAACGCGCAGCCGATGGGCTTCTACCCACCGGCGACGCTCGTCCGCGACGGGCAGCGACGGGGCGTCGAGACGCTCCCGCCGGAGGTGAATCGCAGCGGGGCGGGGTGCACGGTCGAGGACGGCGCGGTGCGCGTCGGGCTCAGCTACGTGCAGGGGCTGGGGGAGGACGACGCGGAGGCGGTCGTCGCGGAACGCGAGCGGGGTGGGTCATTCGGCTCCATCCGCGACCTGGCGCAGCGCGTCGGGCTGCGGCACGACGAGCTCTCGGCGCTCGTCGAGTCGGGGGCGTGCGACGGCTTCAGCCTCGAGCGGCGTGAGCTGCTGTGGCAGCTCGGGCTCGTGCCGCGCCCGCAGACGGTGCCGGGATCGGGTGGGGAGGAGAAGCAGCTCGCGCTCCCGCTCGAGCCGACGGTGGCGACGCCGGAGCTGCCGGAGCCGACGGTCTGGGAGCGGATGCTGAGCGACTACCGCACGACGAGCCTCTCCGTCGGAGTCCACCCGCTCGCGCTGATGCGCCCGCACCTGCCGGCGGGGACGCTCTCGACGGAAGAGCTGCTCGAGCGGCCGGACGGCGCGAACGTCGCGGTCGCGGGAATGGTCGTCGCGCGTCAGCGGCCGTCGACCGCGAACGGCGTCGTCTTCATGCTGCTCGAGGACGAGCACGCGCAGATGAACCTGATCGTGCCGCCGAACGTCTACGACCGGCACCGCGCGGTGATCCGCGGCGAGCCGCTCGTCCTCGCGCGCGGCCGCTACGAGCACGCCGACAGGAACCGCAACGTGCTCGTGCGAGAGCTCGAATCGCTCGCGCCGCTCGCACGGGCTCTCACCGACGGCGCCGACGTCCACGGCTCGCTCCCGGCAGCGCACCATTTCGGGCATCGCTAAAACTCTGGTCATGAGCGACTTCACGATCAAGAACCTCAAGGAGGACGTCGAGAACGCCGCGCCCAGCTTCGGCATCCAGGGGCTCGAGTTTCGCTCGGCGAGCGCCGCCCTCGACTGCACGCAGACGGGGCTCAGCTACCAGCGCTACGAGCCGGGCTTCCGGACGCCCTTCGGGCACACGCACGACGCTCAGGAGGAGGTCTACGTCGTCGTGGGCGGCAGCGGCCGCATCAGCCTCGGCGACGAGGTCGCCGAGCTGAGGCAATGGGACGCGGTGCGGGTCCCGCCGGAGACGATGCGCGCGCTCGAGGCGGGGCCGGAGGGCCTCGAGCTGCTCGCCTTCGGCGCGCCGCGCACGGGCCCCGGCGACGCCGAGATGGTGCAGGACTGGTGGCCGGAGTCGTGAGGCGCTGAGGCTCTCAGCCGCTGTCCGTCGGCGGGTGCGCCCGGGGATGCGCGTGCCGCCGATGCATCGGCGACGGCAGATGCGGCACGACGTTGAAGGCGGAGTTGATGAGCGCCAGGTGCGTGAACGCCTGCGGGAAGTTCCCGAGCAGGCGCCGGCCGACGGGGTCGTACTCCTCGGCGAGCAGCCCCACGTCGTTCGCGAGCGAGACGAGCCGCCTGAACAGCGCGTGAGCCTCGTCGTGACGGCCGAGCAGCTCGAGGCAGTCGACGAGCCAGAACGAGCACGGTAGGAAGACGCCCTCGCCCGGGGGCAGCCCGTCGACGCCGCCGTCCCGCGTGCGGTAGCGCAGCACGAGGCCGTCGTGCAGCAGCTCCCGCTCCACCGCCTCGACCGTGCCGCGGATCCGGGGGTCGGAGGCCGGAAGGAAGCCGACGAGCGGCAGCAGGAGCAGGCTCGCGTCCAGCTCCGGGGAGCCGTACGACTGCGTGAACGTGCCGAGCCGCTCGTCGTAGCCGTGCTCGCAGACCTCGCCGTGGATCTCGTCGCGGAGCGCCCCCCACCGGTCGAGCGGCCCGTCGACTCCCTGCTGCTCCACCGAGCGGACAGCGCGGTCGAAGGCGACCCACGCCATCGCCTTCGAGTGCACGAAGTGCCGCCGCTCGCCGCGGATCTCCCAGATGCCGTCGTCGGGCTCGCGCCACGCGCGCTCGAGGTACTCGAGCAGGGTCGTCTGCAGCGCCCAGGCCGAGCGCTCGAACGGCAGGCCGTGGGCGCGCGCCTGGTAGAGGGCGTCCATCACCTCGCCGTAGACGTCGAGCTGGAGCTGCTCGCTCGCGGCATTGCCGATGCGCACCGGCGCCGACCTCTCGTAGCCGGCGAGCCACGGCAGCTCGGCCTCGGTCAGGCGCCGCTCGCCGGCTACCCCGTACATGATCTGCAGGTCGGCCGGATCGCCGGCCACGGCCCGCAACAGCCACGACTGCCACGCCGCCGCCTCCTCCGCGTGGCTGCCGTTCAGCAGTGCGAGCAACGTCAGGGTGGCGTCGCGCAGCCAGCAGTAGCGGTAGTCCCAGTTGCGCACGCCGCCGATCCACTCCGGCAGCGAGGTCGTGGGCGCGGCCACGATGCCGCCGGTCGGCCCGTACGTCAGCGCCTTCAGGACCATCAGCGAGCGATGGATCAGGTCTCGCCACTCGCCGGGCAGCGGCACCTTGCAGCGCGCGTTCCACTCGCGCCAGAACGACTCGGTCTCCGCCAGCGCCTGTTCCGGGTCGATCGCCGGCGGAGGCTCCTCGTGCGACGGGAACCACGTGAGCACGAACGGCACCCGCTCGCCCTCGTCGACGGTGAGCTCCGACACCGTGCGCATGTTCTCGCCACGGGTGTGGGCAGGGGTGCGGAAGCAGAGCGCGTCGGGGCCGGCCACCGCGATCCGGTCGTCGCCGATCCGCCGCACCCACGGCACCACGTGCCCGTAGTCGAAGCGGATCACGAGCTCCGAGCGCATACGCACGCGTCCGCCGATCCCCTCGACGATGCGGACGACGTCGGGCGCCTGGCCGCGCGGCGGCATGAAGTCGAGCACCCGCACCGACCCCTCGTCGGTCTCCCACGTCGTCTCGAGCACCACCGTGTCGTGCAGGTAGCGCCGGGTGGAGGTGCCGCCGCCGGCCGGAGCGAGCAGCCAGCGGCCGTTCTGCTCACCGCCGAGAAGGGCGGCGAAGCAGGCCCCCGAGTCGAAGCGGGGGAAGCAGAGCCAGTCGATCGAGCCGCCGCGCTCGACGAGCGCCGCCGCCTGCAGATCCCCGAGCAACGCGTAGTCCTCGATCCGCGCCATCGAGTCAGCGATTCTCGATCTCGAGCCCGAAGGGCGGCCAGCGCTTCTTCACGGCCCGGTTGAACTCCCGCTCGTACTTCTCCGCGGCGTCCTCTTCGAGCGTCCGCACGAAGCGGTCGCGCATGTCGGCGAGCGCCTCGGTGGCCGCCTCCACGACGTCCACGTAGTCGCCGTACGTCTCCTCCGCCTCCTCCCGCTCGGCCCTGTCGTAGCGTCCCTTCATGTCGCGGACCTCCTCCAGCAGCCCGTTCGCCTCGTCCTCGGCGAACACGTCGAGCTGCCGGGAGATCAGGCCGGCGAAGCGGCGGCGGAAGATCATGCGGCCTCGCGCCTGCGCTCGAACAGGACGTGCGGCCGCCCGTGCGCGTCGATCGTCTCGAGCCTCGCCATGCCGATCCGCTCGGCGACGCGCTGCGACGCATCGTTGTCGACGTCGACGAGCGCGACCACGCGCGCGCAGGCGAGGTGCGCGAAGGCGGCATCGACGCAGCCTCGCGCGGCTTCCGAGGCGTAGCCGTGACCCCAGGCGGCGCGCGCGAGCGAGTAGCCGAGCTCCGGCTCGCCGGTGGCCGCGAAGACGTTGAAGCCGGCGTCGCCGATCAGCCGTCCGCTGCTCTTGAGGACGACGCCCCAGACCGCGAAGCCCCGCGTCTCCTGCGCGCGCACGTAGCTCGAGAGCACTCGCGCGGTGGCGGCCGCGTCGAGGACGCCGCCCGGGATGAACCGCATCACCTCGGCGTCGCCGTAGACCGCGAGCATCGGCTCCACGTCGCGGGCCTCGAGCGGCCGCAGCAGCAACCGCTCCGTCTCGATCGGCAGGGGGATCGTCACACGAGCTCCTCGTAGATGCCGAGGTGCGCCTGGGCCGCCGCGTCCCACGTCAGCTCCGCCCGCGCGCGGCGTGCGCCGGCGCGCGCCTGCTCGAGGGCGACCGCGTCGGAGAGGAGCTCGCGCAGGGAGGCAGCCAGCGCGTCGAGGTCGCCCGCCGGCGCGACGCGACCCGCTCCGAAGCGGCGCACCGGCTCTGCGATCCCGCCGACGTCGTATGCGATCGCCGGGACGCCCGCACCGAGGGCGCGCAGCAGGGCTCCGCTCTGGTCGAGCTCGGGCCGGTACGGGAAGAGCGCCACCGTCGCCTCCCCGAAGGCCCGGTCGACCGCCTCCTGCGGCGCGTAGCCGAGCCTCCACTCGACCTCGACGCCCGCCGCGGCGGCCCGGTACGGCTCCACCGGCTCGGCCGGGTCGCCGACCACGAGCAGCCGCGCGTCTCCGGCGCGCCGCACCGCCTCGATCGCGTCGCCGAGGCCCTTGTAGGGACGGATGATGCCGAAGCACAGGACCGTGCGGCCGTCGTCGCGTCGCTCGGGGTCGCTCGGGAAGACCGGGTGGGGGACGACGCGCAGCCGTGAGGCCTCGATGCCCAGACCGGCAAGCGTCTCGCGGCCGTGCTCGCTGTGCACGACGACGCGGTCGAACCGCGCGAGCAGCCGCCGCCAGAGCTCGCGCCGGCGCGCCGTTCGCCTCGGCAGCAGGTCGTGCGCCGTGAAGACGGCGGGCAGCCGTGGGCGGAAGAGTCGCGCGTCGAGCTCCGGCGCCGCCAGCCACTGGAGGTGGACCAGGTCGGCGTGCCGCCGGTTGAGGGCCGCCAACCCCAGCGGATGCTCGAGCACCTTCAGCGGCAGCCGCAGCCGCGAGCGGCGGAAGAGCCTCGACGAGAGCGGGTAGAACGGCTCGCTGCGGACGTAGCCGTCGGACTCCGGCACGGCGCCGAAGCGGAAGCGGGAGGTGACGAGCTCGACCTCGGCGCCCGCACGCGCGAGTGCCGCTGCCAGCTCGTGGTCGTAGGTCGGCGTGAAGGCCGGCGGGTCGGCGAGGAGCACGCGCATGCACCCGTAGGCTACGCCCGTGCCGCTGCTCGTTCGCACGTGGAACGTGTTCCACGGCAACGCCGCCCCTCCCGAGCGCCGGAGCTTCCTCGAGCAGATGGTGCGCCTGGCGACCGCAGACGAGCCCGACGTCGTGTGCCTGCAGGAGGTGCCGGTGTGGGCGCTCGACCGGCTCGACGCGTGGAGCGGCATGGCCGCCGTCGGCGCCGTCGCGGCGCGTCCGCGGCTCGTCGATGCGCGGCTCGGGGGAGCCCTCACCGCGCTGCACCACGGGCTGCTGCGCTCGGCCGTCGCGGGCCAGGCGAACGCCGTCCTCGTCTCGCGGCGGCTCCGTGTGCTCGAGCGGCGGACGTTCCGGGTCAGCCGGCGCGGCGAGGGCGAGCGGCGTGTCTGCCAGGTGGTCCGTCTGGGGGACGCCGGCCTCGCCGCCAACTTCCACGTCACCTCCCGCCACGCCGAGCCGCAGCTCCTGCGCGCGGCCGCGTTCGCCGACGCGCTCGCGCTGCCGGCCGAGCCGGTGATCCTGTGCGGCGACGCGAACCTCCGTCCCGGCGCGGGCGACGCGTACGAGGAGCTGGCCTCGTGGGGCTTCTCGCAGCCGGCGCAGGGCATCGACCAGATCCTCGTCCGCGCCGTCGACGCCTCACCGCCCGAGACGTGGCCCGAGGAGCGGCGGCGCGTCGGCGGCCGCCTCCTCTCCGACCACGCGCCGGTAGAACTCCGCGTCGGATGACGTTCGAGGAGGCGCGCGCCCAGTTCCCGGTGCTCGACCGCCACGCGTACCTGAACGCGGGCACGAACGGTCCGCTGGCGCGCGCGACCGTCGAGGCCGTCGTCGCCGAGGCCGAGCACGACCTGCGCGAGGGCCGCAGCGGCACCGCCTACATCGACCGCATCCTCGACCGGCGCGAGCAGGCGCGGCGCTCGCTGGCGGCCGTCCTCGACGTTGATCCCGCGCAGGTCGCGCTCGTCGACTCGACGACCCGCGGCTGCGCCCTCGTGCTCTCCGGCCTCGACCTCGGTCCCGACGACGACGTCGTGACGACCGACCAGGAGCACTTCGGCCTGCTCGGACCGCTGCACGCGTCCGGGGCACGCGTGGTGGTGACGGCGGCCGACGAGGAGGCGCTCCTCGCCGCGGTGACGCCGCGGACGCGGCTGATCGCGACGTCGCACGTGCTCTGGACGACCGGCCGCCGGCTCGACCTGGGCCGCGTGCGCGCCGACAGCGGCCTGCCGCTGCTCGTCGACGGCGCGCAGTCGGCCGGCGCGATCGCGCCCGCGGGCATCGCGGCATTCGACTTCTACACCGTCTCGGCGCAGAAGTGGCTGTGCGCGCCGGAGCCGACGGGCGCGCTCTACGTCCGCGAGCCCGAGCGGCTGCGCGTGGCGTCGCCGGGGTATCTCGGGCAGACCGCCTACGAGCCGTCCGGCGCGTTCACGCCCAAGGACGCTGCCGCCCGCTTCGACTCCGGCTGGATCGGCGGCCCCATGCTGGCCGGGCTGCTGGCGGCGCTCGCCGCTCATCCGCCGTGGCGGTACGAGCGTGCGGCCGAGGCGGCGGCGCGCTGCCGGGAGCTGCTCGCCCGGCACGTCGAGGTCGTGACGCCGCCGGGCCACTCGACGCTCGTCTCGTTCCGGCCGGCGGGTGAGACCGCCGAGCTCGTCACGCGCCTCGCAGAACGCGGCGTGATCCTCCGGGACCTCCCGGGCCGCGGCCTCGTGCGCGCCTCGTGCGGCTGGTGGACGAGCGAGGAGGACCTGCAGCGCCTCGTCGACGGCGTCGGTGGCGACAGCTCCATGTAGCGCGCCGGCGGGAGGTGCGAGCGAGCGCTATCGACAGGTTACCGTCCGCTCGACGGGGGCGTTCGTCGGGCCTCCCCGGCCGCTAAAGCACGCCGTGGACGATGCCACGGCAGTTCGGGCTTCCGCAATCGCATCTCATCGACCAGCCGCTGCGGCTGATCAGCGCATAGTCCACGGTGATCTCGTCATT
>JBBWZD010000037.1:0-42209 GCA_039648875.1 Actinomycetota bacterium | reverse complement strand
TCCGGCAACCCGCACTACGGCAAGACGATGCGCGGCGTCCTGCGCTACCGGCGCGAGGACGTCGTCGCGATCCTCGACTCGACCCGCGCGGGCGAGGTCGAGCAGGGCGTGCCGGTCGTCGGCACCGTGAACGACGCGCTCTGCTTCGGCCCCACCACCGCCCTCGTCGGCGTCGCCACGCAGGGCGGACGGTTCCCGTCGGCGTGGATCGAGCTGGTGAAGAGCTGCGTCGGCAAGGGGCTCGACGTCGAGAACGGCCTGCACGTCTTCCTCGCCGACGATCCGGAGCTGCGCGGGCTCGCGGAGCGGCACGGGGCGGAGCTCCGCGACCTCCGCCGGCCGCCGTCCGACCTGTCGACCGCGACGGGCGCGAACCTCGGGGTGGCGGCGACGATCGTCCTCACCGTCGGCTCCGACTGCGCGATCGGGAAGATGACCGTCTCGCTCGAGCTCGACCGCGAGGCGCGGCGCCGCGGCGTCCGCTCCGTCTTCGTCCCCACGGGCCAGACGGGCATGGCGATCGCCGGCTGGGGCATCGCCGTCGACGCCGTCGTGGCCGACTTCGTCGCGGGCGCGGCGGAGCGGCTGGTGGTCGAGGGCGCCGAGCGCGGCGGCGACGTGCTGTGGGTGGAGGGCCAGGGCTCCCTCGTGCACCCGATCTACTCCGGCGTCACCCTCGGCCTCTACCACGGCAGCGCGCCGCACCTGCTCGTCCTCTGCCACGAGGCGGGGCGCACCGAGATCGAGGACGCCGGCGGGGGGCCGCACCCGATTCCGCCGCTGCGCGAGCTCGTCGAGCTGCACGAGCGCCTGGCGCTGCCGGTGCGACCCGCGCGCGTGGCGGCGGTGGCGCTCAACACGCGCGCCCTCGGCGAGGCCGAGGCGCGAGCGGCGGTCGCCGCAGCCGAGGAGGAGACCGGCCTGCCGGCCGACGATCCGGTGCGCTTCGGGGCGGCCCGGCTGGTCGACGCCGTGCTCGAGCGAGGGTAGGCCGTCGCGATGGCGAAGATGGGCCGGAAGACCTATTGCCGTCCCTGTACCGTGACGATCCGAGGACTGTGGACGACCCCGGGTCGAGGAAGGTCGTGCGGATGAGGCAGCTTGCTGCGGCGGCGACGGTCGGGGCCGTGCTCCTGGTCGGGAGCCTGGCGCCGTCCGCCGGCGCGCGCCCCGAAGGCGGCTCGACGCACGCGGCGCGGCCGGACATGCCGGCGATCCAGTGGGGGGTCGCCGACGACATGTCCAAGTACGCCGACGACGGCGGCGCCTGGTTCTACCACGAGCTGGCCGGCGCGAACCTGACCGAGAACCGCTGGACGCTCACCTGGGACCCCACCAAGCCGAGCGTCATCACCGAGCTGCCGTTCCTGCTGCGGGCGGCGCCGTTGGCGCAGGAGGCCGGCATCCATGTCGTGCTCGCGCTCTACTCGGCGCAGGCGTCGCGGCACAATCCGGTGCGGTTCTGCGCCTGGGCGGCCAAGGTCGCGGCCACCGCGTCGACCTGGGGGATCCACGACTACATCGTCTGGAACGAGCCGAATACGCGCCTCTACTGGACGCCGCAGAAGAGCGCCGACGGCCGCGACGTCGCCGCGCCGGCCTACGAGGCCCTGCTGGCCGCCTGCTACGACTCGATTCACCGCGCCGACCCTGCGGCCACCGTGGTCGGCATGGGCCTCTCGCCGCGGGCGTCGACGCCGGAGTCGAGCGAGCCGCTGGTCTTCCTGCGCGACGTCGGCGCCGCTTACCGCGCCTCGGGCCGCAAGGCGCCGATCATGGACCAGCTCTCGATTCACCCGTACCCGAACCCGAGCAGGCCCACGAACCCGCCGGACATCGGCTACCAGTCGGAGGACCGGTTCGGCGTTCCCGACCTCGACCGCGTCAAGCAGGCCGTCTGGGACGCGTTCAACGGCACGCGGCAGCCGACCACCGTCTCCGGCAGCGTCCGCCACTCGGCTGCCCTCGGCGACGTCACCGGGCCGCTGACCTTCCGCATCGACGAGATCGGCTGGCAGACGAACACCGCCGGCCTGCCGCAGTACGTCAACCCCGAGAACGTCCCCGTCGTCAGCGAGCCGACCCAGGCGCAGTTCCTCAAGACGATGACCGAGCGGTACTTCGCCTGCGATCCCACCGTCACCGACGTCGAGCTGTTCCTGCTCGTCGACGAGAAGTACCGCAACGGCAGGGACGCGAACGGCAAGTTCCTCGGCGGCGGCTGGCAGAGCGGGCTCCTCACCGCAGGCGGCCCCGACGTCTCGCAGCCCAAGGACGCCTACAAGAAGCTCGCGTCCGACTGGGCCGCCGGCCGCAAAGCCTGCCGCGGCGCGGTCGTAGCGTGGTCGCCCCTCGGGTCGAGCGATGACGGCACGTCGCGCTTCAAGCCGAAGGCGACGAAGAAGCCGCCGACCGCGGCCGACAAGCACCGGCACTAGCGTCCCGCCGTGCTCGTCGCGGCGATCTCCGACACGCACCTGCCTCGCGGCGCGCGGCGGCTGCCCGACGCGTGCCTCGAGCGGCTCCGCAGCGCCGACCTGATCCTGCACGCCGGCGACCTTTCCACCGTGGCCGTGCTGGAGGAGCTCCGCTCGCTCGGGCCGCCCGTGGAGGCGGTGTACGGCAACGCCGACGAGCCGGCGGTCCGCGAGCTGCTGCCCCACGACCTGGTCGTCGAGGCCGCCGGCGCGCGGATCGCGATGACGCACATACCCGGCCCGGCGGCCGGCAGGGAGGAGCGGCTCGCGGCGCGCTTCGCCGGCTGCGACGCCGTGCTGTACGGGCACACGCACCTCCCCGAGGTGAAGCGGCACGGGGAGGTCCTGCTGCTCAACCCGGGCTCCCCGACCGAGCGGCGGCGCGGTCCGTTCCACTCGATGCTCCTGCTCGAGGTCGAGGCGGGGGAGATCCGGCCGGAGCTCCTGCGCCTGACTTGACACGAACGCGTGTTCGCTCTACCATGACGAACACATGTTCCCCAAGCTCCTCATCCTCGTCGTCCTGGCAGCGCTCGCCGTCGGGCTCGTCGCGCACACCTCGCAGGGGGCCGGTCCGGGGCGGTGGTACGTCGTGAAGCCGACCGACACGCTCTGGTCGATCGCCGTCCGCACCCACGCCGGCGACCCGCGCGAAGGCGTCTGGCAGCTCCAGCAGCGGAACCACCTGCGCTCGGCGACGCTTCGCCCGGGCCAGCGGCTCCGCCTGCCGTAGCCGGCTACGACCGAACCGCGGCCGGGACCTCGATCCCCGCGACGTAGACCTTCTCGCCGCGGAAGAGGCGCTGCTCGGCATCCCACGGAAACCAGATGACGACGCTCCACTCGAGCCGCTCGCCCGTCGGCTCGACGCCGAGCCACGACGCCTCATGCGTCGCCGAGACGCGCGCTTCCTCGCAGACGCCCTGGGGGCCGATCACGATGTCGGTCAGGTCGAACCGGATGTCCGGGAAGGCCGTGAGCAGCTCGCCGTAGAAGCGGGCGGCCCCCTCGTGGCCGTCCCAGCGATGTCCCGTCTGGACGAGCTGGTAGACGCAGTCCGGCGTCAGCGTCGAGATGAGGCCGGGCAGATCGCGGGCGTCCTCCGCGAGCGAGTGCCGCTTGTAGAGGTCGCGGATCTCGGCGTAGATGCCGGGCGTCACCTCGCGCCGGTAGAGCTCGAGGATCGCCTCCGGGGCCACCGGATGAGCCTACTATCGCTGCGCTGTGGACCTCGACCTCGTCTTCCTCGGCACCTCGGCGTCGATGCCGACGGCGCAGCGCGCCCCGGCCGCGTTCCTGCTCCGCCGCGGCGGCGAGCGGCTGCTCTTCGACTGCGCCGAGGGGACGCAGCGGCAGCTCCAGCGCTCGACTGCCGGGCTGCCGGACCTGGAGGAGATCTTCCTCACGCACTTCCACGCCGACCACGTCCTCGGCCTGCCGGGGATGCTCAAGACCTTCGCGTTGCGCGGGCGCGGGGAGCTCGCCCTGACGGTGTACGGGCCCGTGGGGGTGCGCGTCCTGTTCGCGAAGCTCCGGCCGCTCGTCGGTCGGCTGCCGTACCCGCTCACGATCGTCGAGCTCGCGCCCGGCGAGACGCTCGAGCGCGGCGAGTACCGGCTGGAGACGTTCGCGGTCGACCACGGCGTCGCGGCCCTCGGCTACGCGCTCGTCGAGCAGCCCCGGCCGGGCAGGTTCGACGTCGCGGCCGCCGACGCGCTGGGCGTCCCGGACGGCGAGGCCCGCGGCCTCCTGCAGCGCGGCGAGCCGCTGACGCTCGCCGACGGCGCCGTCGTCACCCCGGACGAGGTGCTGGGGCCGCCGCGCCCGGGCCGGAAGATCGTCCTCACGGGCGACAGCGCCCCCTCGCCGTCGGTCGTGCAGGCCGCCTACCAGGCCGATCTGCTCCTGCACGAGGCGACCTTCTCGGAGGAGGAGAAGGCGCGGGCGAGGGACACGCTGCACGCGACGGCGGCCGACGCCGCGGAGGTGGCGAAGCTCGCCGACGTGCGGGTGCTCGCGCTGACGCACGTCTCCAGCCGCTACTTCGGCCCGGAGCTGGCGCGCGAGGCGCGCGAGGTGTTCCCGGAGACGATCGTGCCGCGCGACTTCGACCTGGTCGAGGTGCCGTTCCCGGAGCGGGGGCCCCCGCAGCTCGTAAAGGCGGGCGGGCGCCCCGAGCGGCGGCGACCCCGTATGATCGCCTCGATGAATCGGATGGTGCAGGTCGCGGTCGCGGGCGACGTGACGGAGGCGGAGGAGCTGCAGGAGATGCTCCGCAACGCGGGCATCGAGGCCACCGTCGCGCAGGCCCCCGAGGACGACGCCGTCGCGGTCTTCGTGCCGGACTCCGAGCTCGAGGCCGCCCAGGACGCGATCGAGGTCCTCAGCGAGCCGGGCGACATCATCGCCGAGCCGTAGGAGCCGGCGGCCCCTCAGATGAGCCAGGCGCCGCCGCGTAGCAGCGGCACGCGCTCGCCGCCCGGCCTTACGCCCGTGACGGCGACTTCGTCGGCGCCGATCATGAAGTCGATGTGCACGCCGCTCTCGTTGATGCGCGGCAGGTCGGCGGGGTCGGCGACCGGCGACGAGTAGGCGTCGCCGAGCGCGACGTGGCTCGCCGCGTTCTCGTCGAGCAGCGTCGTGAAGAAGGTGCGGCCGAGCTTGCCGATGCGGCTGCCGCCGTCGACCAGGGCCACCTCGCCGAGGCGTGACGCGCCCTCGTCGGTCGCGCAGCGGCGGCGAAGCGCCTCGGCGTTGGTCGTCGCGTCGATCTCGACGGCACGGCCGCCCTCGAAGCGAACGCGGAGCCCCGTGACGAGGGAGCCCGAGACGTCGAGCGGCTTGGTGGCGGTGACGACACCCTCGGTCCGCTCGGGGTCGGGCGTCGTGTAGACCTCCTCCGTCGGGAGGTTCGGCAGGTGCCGGACGCCGGTCCTCGTCTGCGACGAGCCGCCTTCCTTCGCGAACCGCGAGCTCGGCAGGAGGCCGACCGTGAGGTCGGTGCCCGGGCCTTCGAAGTGGAGCGCGTCGAGCCGGAGCGCGTCGAGGCGCGTGGCAACCTGCCAGATCTCGTCGATCCGCTCGTTCCACGCCGCCGCGGGATCGCGCTCGTCGAGCCGGCAGACGTGCACGACGTCCTGCCAGAGCGCCGCGAGCGCCTCGTCGGCCGCGAGGTCGGGGTAGACGACCTGTGCCCAGCGCGCGGTCGGGAACGGCGAGAGCGTCCAGGCGAGGGAGCGGTCGTCGATCACCTTGAAGAGCTCCTCCACCGTCGGCAGCCGGTCGGCGCCCGCGCGGGCGGGATCGACCCCCTCGAGCAGCCCCGGCGGCACGAGCGGCACGAGCACGACGCGAGCGGCGTCGAGGTCGCCGAGGTCGAGCATCCGCCTCCCGAGCCACGGCGGCACCCAGTCGAGGGTGCCCTCCGGCGCGCGCTCGGCGCGGATCCGCTTCAGGTCGCCGTCGACGTACAGCGCCTCGACGAAGCGGGCGCCGCGGTCGTAGGCGGCGCGGCCGACGGCGGCCACGAGAGGCTGCGCCTCGAGCGGCGCCTCGACGGCGAGCACCTGGTCGGGCTGCACGTTGGCGCCGGCGGAGACGATCAGGTCGGCGTAGCGCTCGAGGATTCCTTCGTCCACGCCGCGGACCGTACCTGGTGGGCCGCCGTCCGCACGCGCCGTCCGCAGGCGCCGTTACAGTGCCCCGCGACCCGCCCCCTTTAACCCGGTCCAGCGAGGCCGGAAAGGAGACGAATGACGACGCACGCCCCGGAAGCCTCCGGGAAGCTCCTCCTCGACGCCGACGCGCTCTCGCGGACGCTGTCGCGCATCGCGCACGAGGTCATCGAGGCGAATCCCGACCTCGGCGCCGTCGCGCTCGTCGGGATCCACACGCGCGGCGTGCCGCTCGCGCGGCGGCTCGCGCGGCTGATCGAGGAGCGCGCCGGCGAGGGGCCCGCCCTGGGCGCCGTCGACATCACCTTCTACCGCGACGACGTGCGGGTCCGCGGCGGCGAGGCGCCGCTGCACGCGCAGCCCCTCGTCCGCGCGACGCAGCTCGACTTCCCGCTCGAGGGCCGTACCGTCGTGCTCGTCGACGACGTCCTCTACACGGGCCGCACGATCCGCGCCGCCGTCGAGGCGCTCTTCGACTACGGGCGCCCGGCGCGCGTCCAGCTCGCCGTCCTCGTCGACCGCGGCCACCGCGAGCTGCCCATCCGGCCCGACTACGTCGGCAAGAACCTGCCGACGGCGCGCGGCGAGCGGATCCAGGTGCAGCTCGTCGAGGTGGACGAGCTCGACGCCGTCCTGCTCGTGTCGTCGCCGGAGGAGGAGTCGCGATGAGCACGATTCGCCTCGTGCGCGACGAGCTGCGCCCGCCGGGCCCGCCGCCGCGCCGCCACCTGCTCTCGGTCGCCGACCTGACCCGCGACGACGTCGAGCGGCTGCTCGGCACCGCGCGCACCTTCGCCGCCGCGCTCGACCGGGAGCTGAAGAAGCTGCCGACGCTGAAGGGGCGGCTGATCGTCAACCTCTTCTACGAGTCCTCCACGCGCACGTCCTCGAGCTTCGAGCTGGCGGCGAAGCGGCTCTCGGCCGACACGCTGAACGTCAAGTCGGGAGGCTCGTCGGTCGACAAGGGCGAGTCGCTGAAGGACACGGCGCTGACGCTCGGAGCCTACGACCCTGACGTGATCGTCATCCGCCACCCGCAGATCGGCGCCCCGCAGCTCGTCGCGCGCGCGACGAACGCGCACGTCGTGAACGCCGGCGATGGCACGCACCAGCACCCGACCCAGGCGCTGCTCGACCTGCACACGCTGCAACAGGAGCTCGGCCGGCTCGAGGGCCTCCACGTCGCGATCGTCGGCGACGTCCTGCACAGCCGCGTCGCCCGCTCGCTGATCCAGGCCTTCGCCCTCGTCGGCATCCGCTCCACGCTCGTCGGGCCCCCGGCGCTCCTGCCCCGCGAGCTCGGCGTCGAGGCCACGAGCGACATCCGCGCGATCCGCGACGCCGACGTCGTCTACGTGCTGCGGATGCAGAGGGAGCGGATGCAGCCGGGGGCAAACTACGTCCCGAGCCTGCGCGAGTACGCGGCGCGATGGGGCATCACGCCCGAGCGGCTGCGGCCCGGGCAGAAGGTGATGCATCCCGGGCCGATGAACCGCGGCGTCGAGATCGATTCCCGCGTCGCCGACTCGCTCGACTCGCTCGTCGAGAAGCAGGTGCGCTCGGGGCTCGTCGTGCGCATGGCGGTGCTGTACGACCTGCTGACGGGCGGCCCGGTCGGCGTGCGCGCGCTCGCGGCCGCGGCGGTGGCGTGATGCTCTGGATGAAGGAACGGCCGGGCACCGACGTCGTGATCCGCGGCGCCCGCGTCCTCGATCCGGCCGGGGCCGTCGACGCGACCTTCGACGTGCGCGTCGACCGCGGCGTGATCGGGGCGGTGGGGGAGCGGCTCGAGGCCAACGGCCACCGCGTGGTCGACGCCGCCGGGCTCGTGCTCGCGCCCGCGTTCGTCGACCCGCACGTGCACCTGCGCACGCCCGGCCGCGAGGACGAGGAGACGCTCGCGAGCGGCACGGCCGCCGCGGCCGCGGGGGGCTACTGCGCGATCCTGGCGATGCCGAACACCGAGCCGGTGCTGGACTCGGCGTCGAGCCT
Source organism: Actinomycetota bacterium (assembly GCA_039648875.1). GTDB lineage: Bacteria > Actinomycetota > Thermoleophilia > Gaiellales > Gaiellaceae > Palsa-739. The sequence continues at coordinate 34,066 of JBBWZD010000037.1, read as the reverse complement.
CCGCTCGCTCGCCGACGCGGCGCGGCGCGAGGCGGAGATTCCCGTGGGCTTCCTCGCCGCGATCACGCGCGCGCAGGCGGGCGAGGAGCTGACCGAGATGGGCGAGCTCGCCGACGCGGGCGCGGTCGGCTTCTCCGACGACGGCGTTCCGGTGCGTTCGGCCGGCCTGATGCGGCGAGCGCTCCAGTACGCGTCGGTGACCGGCAGGCCGCTCGCGCTCCACTGCGAGGAGCCGACGCTCTCGCGCGGCGGTCAGGTGCACGAGGGCGCCGTCGCCGCCGCGCTCGGCTTCGCCGGCTACCCGTCGGTGGCCGAGTCCGTGATGGTCGAGCGCGATCTCGCGCTGGCCGGCTACGAGGGCCGCCCGGTGCACCTGCTGCACCTGTCGGCGGCCGAGTCGGTGGCCGCGCTGCTGCGGGGCCGCGAGGCGGGCGTGCGGGCGAGCGCCGAGGTGACGCCGCACCACCTCGTCCTCACCGACGAGGCGGTGCGCTCGCTCGATCCGAACGTGAAGATGAACCCGCCGTTGCGGGGGCCGAGCGACCGCGCGGCGCTGCTCGACGCGCTGCGCGACGGCACGATCGAGGCCGTGGCCACCGACCACGCGCCGCACGCCGCGCACGAGAAGGACGCGCCGTTCGAGGCCGCGCCCTTCGGCGTCACCGGCCTCGAGACGGCCTTCGCCGTCCTCCACACGAAGCTCGTCCGGTCGGGGCTGCTGCCGCTCGGCACGCTCCTCGAGCGGATGTCGGCCGGGCCGGCGCGGGTGTTCGGCATCCCGCCGCCGCGGATCGCGGTGGGCGCGACGGCGAACCTCGTGCTGCTCGACCTCGAGGCCGCGTGGCGCGTCGGCGAGCAGCCGTTCCGCTCGCGCTCGCAGAACTCGTGGCTCCTCGGCGAGACGCTCGCCGGCGCGGTCGCGCTGACGGTCGCCGACGGCGCGCTGGTGTACGAGCGATGAAGGGCCTGCTCGCGCTGGAGGACGGGACCGTCTTCCGCGGCGACTCCGTCGGCGCGGAGGGGTTCGCCTGCGGCGAGGCCGTCTTCACCACCGCGATGTCCGGCTACCAGGAGACCGTGACCGACCCGAGCTACGCCGAGCAGATCGTGTGCTTCACCGCGCCGATGGTCGGCAACTACGGTGTCGCGAGCGACCGCTCGGAGTCGGGCCGGGCACACGCGCGCGCCGTGCTGATGCGCGAGGCGCGCGGGCCGCAGTGGACCGACTGGCTGCACGAGCGCGCCATCGTGGCCCTTACCGGCGTCGACACGCGTTCCCTCGTCCTGCGCCTCCGCGACGCCGGGGCGATGCGCGCGGTCGCGGCCGCAGGAGACGTGTCGGAGGAGGAAGCGGTCGAGGCGGCGCGCACGCAGCAGGCGATGACGGGCCGCGCCCTCGTCGCCGACGTCTCGACGCCGCAGCCGTACGTCTATGCGGCCGAAGGAGCGGTCGACGTGGCGGTCGTCGACTACGGCTGCAAGCGCTCGATCCTGCGCCGGCTGGAGCGCGCCGGCGCCGCCGTCACCGTCTACCCGCACGACGCCGACGCCGGCACGCTCGCGCGCCACGACGCGGTCGTCCTCTCGAACGGTCCCGGCGACCCAGGGCCACTCGAGCTCGAGACGGCGAACGTGCGCGACCTGCTCGGCCGCGTGCCCGTCCTCGGGATCTGCCTCGGCCACCAGCTGCTCGGCCAGGCGCTCGGCCTCGAGACGTTCAAGCTCCCGTTCGGGCACCGCGGCGCGAACCACCCTGTGCTCGAGCGCGCGAGCGGGCGCGTGCTCGTCACCTCGCAGAACCATGGCTTCGCGGTCGCGCCGAGCGAAGGCCGCGAGGCGACCCACGTCTCGCTCTACGACGGCACGGTCGAGGGCCTGTCGGTGCCCGAGGCGCGCGCGGCCTCGGTGCAGTTCCACCCCGAGGCCGGGCCGGGCCCGCACGACGCGTGGCCGCTCCTCGAGCGCTGGGTCGAGGAGGTGGCGGCCGGCGATGCCTAGGCGCCAGGACCTGCACACCATCTGCCTCGTCGGCTCCGGGCCGATCGTGATCGGCCAGGCGGCGGAGTTCGACTACGCGGGATGCCAGGCGCTGAAGGTGCTGCGCGCCGACGGCTTCCGCACCGTCGTCGTCAACTCGAACCCGGCCACGATCATGACCGACCCCGGCTTCGCGGACCGGACGTATCTGGAGCCGCTCGACGCCGAGGGCGTGGCCGACGTGCTGCGCCGCGAGCGCCCCGACGCGCTGCTGCCGACGATGGGCGGCCAGACGGCGCTCAACGTGGCGCGCGAGCTCGCCGAGGCGGGCGTGCTCGCCGAGCTCGGCGTGGAGCTGATCGGCGCGCGGCTCGACGCGATCCAGCGGGCCGAGGACCGGCGGCTGTTCAAGGAGGCCGTGGAGAGCTGCGGCCTCAAGGTGCCGAGCTCGCGCATCGTCACGTCCGTCGAGGAGGCCGCGGCGCTCGCGCTGCCGGCGGTCGTGCGGCCCGCCTTCACGCTCGGCGGCCACGGCGGCGGGTTCGCCTCGACGCGCGACCAGCTGCTCCGCCAGGTCGAGATCGGCCTCCGCGAGAGCCCGATCTCCCAGGTGCTCGTCGAGGACTCGGTGCGCGGCTGGGACGAGTTCGAGCTCGAGGTCGTCCGCGACCGCGTCGACAACGTCGTGATCGTGTGCTCGATCGAGAACCTCGACCCGATGGGGGTCCACACCGGCGACTCTGTCACGGTCGCTCCCCAGATGACCCTCCCCGACGACGCGTACCAGGAGCTGCGCGACGCGGCCGTCGCCGTCGTCCGCGCCGTCGGCGTCGACACCGGCGGCTCGAACGTCCAGTTCGCGCGCGACCGCGAGAGCGGCGAGATCCGCGTGATCGAGATGAACCCCCGCGTCTCGCGGTCCTCGGCGCTCGCCTCGAAGGCGACCGGCTATCCGATCGCCAAGGTGGCGGCCAAGCTCGCCGTCGGCTACACGCTCGACGAGATCCCGAACGACCTCACCGGCACGACCCCGGCGAGCTTCGAGCCGACGCTCGACTACGTCGTCGTCAAGTTCCCGCGCTTCGCCTTCGAGAAGTTCCCCGGTGCCGACACGACGCTGGGCACGCAGATGAAATCCGTCGGCGAGACGATGGGCATCGGCCGCACGTTCACGGAGGCCTTCCTGAAGGCGATGCGCTCGCGCGAGCTCGACGCCGGTGCGGCGACGCCGTGGCAGACGCTCGCCGACGTCCCCGAGGGCGTGCACCCGTGGTTCCGCCGCGAGCTCGACGACGCGCAGCGGGCGCTCGCGGGCGGGGCGGACCTGCTGACGCTCAAGCGGCTCGGCTTCTCCGACGCCGACGTCGCCGCCGCGCGCGGGACGAGCGAGGCCGAGGTGCGCGCGCACCGCACGCGCGCCGGCATCCGCCCCGTCTACCGGCGCGTCGACTCGTGCGCGGGCGAGGTCGAGGCCGCGTCGAACTACTACTACTCAACGTGGGGGGAGGCCGACGAGCCGGTGCCCGCGGGCGGCAAGCCGCGTGTCGTCATCCTCGGCTCGGGGCCGAACCGGATCGGGCAGGGGATCGAGTTCGACTACTGCTGCGTCCACGCGGTCCAGAGCTTCCGCGCGCTCGGCTACGACGCCGTGATGGTCAACTGCAACCCCGAGACGGTCTCGACCGACTACGACACCTCCGACCGGCTCTACTTCGAGCCGCTGCGTGTCGAGGAGGTGCTCTCGATCTGCGAGCGCGAGCAGCCGGAGGGCGTCGTGATCCAGTTCGGCGGCCAGACGCCGCTGAAGCTGGCGCGGGCGGTCGAGGAGGCGGGCTACCGGGTGCTCGGCACGCCGTTCGAGGCGATCGACCTCGCAGAGGACCGCGAGCGGTTCGGGCGCCTGCTCGGCACGCTCGGGATCGCCTGCCCGGCCTGGGGGATGGCCGCCGATCCGGACGAGGCGGTGCGGATCGGCGAGGGGATCGGCTACCCCGTGCTCGCGCGGCCCTCGTACGTGCTCGGCGGCCGTGCGATGCGCGTCTGCTACGAGCCCGGGGAGCTGCGCGCGGCCACCGAGGGGATGGAGGGGCGGGTGCTCGTCGACCGCTTCCTCGAGGGCGCGCTGGAGATCGACGTCGACGCCGTCTCCGACGGGCGCGACACCTACGTGGCCGCCGTGATGCAGCACGTCGAGGAGGCGGGGGTCCACTCGGGCGACTCGGCCTGCGTGCTGCCCGCGCCGTCGCTCCTGCCCGTCACGGACATGACGGTGCGCGAGATCGTGCGGCGGCTGGGCGCGGCGCTCGGCGTCGTGGGCCTGATGAACGTCCAGCTCGCCGTCACCGACGGCGAGGTCTACGTGCTCGAGGTCAATCCGCGTGCCTCGCGGACGGTGCCGTTCGCCTCGAAGGCGACCGGCGTCAACCTCGTGCGCGCCGCCTGCCGGGCGATCGCCGGCGCGCGCCTGGGCGACCTGGCGCTGCCGGCGCAGACGCTCCAGCGCACCGTCTCGGTGAAGGCCGCGGTGCTCCCCTTCGCCCGCTTCCCCGGCGCCGACACCGTGCTCGGGCCCGAGATGCGCGCGACGGGCGAGGTGATGGCCACCGCCGCCGACCTGCCGAGCGCGTTCGACAAGGCCGAGCGGGCCGCCGGACGGCCGCTGCCGCGCAGCGGCACCGTCTTCCTCTCGGTCTGCGAGGCCGACAAGGGCTCGATCGCCCCCGTCGCGGCCGCGCTCGCCGGGCTCGGCTTCGCGCTCGTCGCCACCACGGGAACGGCGCGGACGCTCGAGACGGCGGGGCTCGCGGTCGAGCGGGTGGCGAAAGTGAGCGAGCAGGGCGGCGACACGAGCGTCGTCGACCTGATCCGCCGCGGCAGCTGCGACCTCGTGATCAACACGCCCTTCGGCCCCCGCGCACGCAGCGACGGCTACCTGATCCGCGAGGCGGCGCTGTCGCGCCGCGTGCCGTGCATCACGACGATGGCGGGCGCCGCGGCGGCCGTGCACGCGATCGCCAACGCACGCGCCGAGCGCACCCTCTCGCTCCAGGAGCGAATCGATGCCGAGACGCGAACGGCGTAGCGTCGTCGCCGCCGAGGCGGTGGGGCCCTACACGCTGCTGCGGCTCCGGCGCGGCGGCCTGGAGCCCGGCGGGCCCGGGCAGTTCTTCATGCTCGAGGCGCCGGGACGCCTGCTGCCGCGCGCGCTCTCGCTCTGCCTCGCGCCCGCCGGGGAGCTCGCCTTCCTCCTCGACCCGGTCGGGCCGGGGACGGCGGCGCTCTGCGAGCTCGAACCGGGCGACCGGATCCACGTGCTGGGCCCGCTCGGACACGGCTTCCGCCTCGACGTCGCGCGGCCGCTGCTCGTCGGGGGCGGGATCGGCATCGCGCCGCTGCCGTACCTCGCCGAGGCTCTGCGGTTCCCGCCGGTCGTCCTCGGCTTCCGGAGCGAGCGCCACGCCGAGGCGGCGGCGCTGCTGCCGGGCGCGGAGGTGGCCGTCGACCCGCTCCTCGTCACGGACCTCGTGCCGCCCGGGCAGGACGTGCTCGCGTGCGGGCCCGAGCCGATGCTGCGGGCGCTCGCCGACCTCTGCCCCGGCGCCCAGCTCGCGTGGGAGGCGCCGATGGCCTGCGGCTACGGCGCCTGCTACGGGTGCGCGGTCGAGATCGACGGCGAGCTGAAGCGGCTCTGTGTCGAAGGGCCGGTGCTCCGTGCTGCTTAACGCCAGTGGCTGCCTCGACGCGCTGCTCGCGCCGGAGGTCGCGCGCGGGCTCGACGGCTACGTCACGAAGACGATCACGCCGCTGCCGCGCGAGGGCAACGCACCGCCCCGGATCGCCGAGACTGCGCACGGGATGCTCAACGCGATCGGGCTCGCGAACCCGGGCCGCGAGCGGTTCCTCGAGGAGCAGCTTCCCCGGCTGCGGGAGCTCGGCCTGCCGATCTGGGTCTCCGTCGGCGGCTTCTGCGCCGCCGACTACGCCGACACCTGCGCGGCGCTCGAGGACGTCGCGGCGGTCGAGCTCAACCTGTCCTGTCCGAACGTGGAGGAGAGCGCCGACTCGGCGGCCGAGATCGTGGCAGCGTGCCGCGCCGCGACGCCGCTGCCGCTCTACGCGAAGCTGTCGGCCGCGCACCCGGATCCGGCGGAGGTGGCGCGCGCGGTCGCCGCCGCCGGCGCCGACGGGCTGTCGCTGATCAACACGCTGCGCGGCCTCGCGCTCGACCCGCGCACGCTCGAGCCGGTGCTCTCGCGCGGCAGCGGCGGCCTCTCCGGACCCTCTCTGAAGCCGGTCGCACTGGCGGCCGTGCACGCCTGCTACGGCGCGACGAAGCTCCCGATCGTCGGCATGGGCGGCGTGACGAGCGGCCGCGACGCGCTCGAGCTGATCGCCTGCGGCGCGCGCCACGTCGCGCTCGGCACGGCCCTCTTCTCGGATCCGGGTGCACCGTCGCGGGTGCGCGAGGAGCTCGCTCTTGCGGCCCGCGATCTGGGCGTTGTCCATGCCGACGACGCGTGCGGCCGTGCCCACGAGGGCGTAAAAACCCTGGAGATCGGCTCAAAAGTCGCGGCTTGATCGGCACGGGCACGTTGGTAAGATCGGGCGCTGCCCATGGCGCCCGCCAAGACGCAAGCTCACGCACCGCTTCGCTCGCTCGACCAGCGACTGGATGCGCTGAGGCGCGCGAACGACGTCCGGGTGCAACGCGCGAAGCTGAAGAAGGACCTCAAGGAGGGAAAGATCCGCATCGAGGCGATCCTCGGCAACCCGCCGGAGTACGTCTCGACCGCGAAGGTGATCGACATCCTGATGGCGGTGCCGAAGTTCGGCCGGGTGAAAGCTGCTCGCTTCCTCAGCACGTGCCGGATCAGCCAGTCGAAGACCGTGGGCGGCCTCTCGGAGCGCCAGCGGACGGAGCTGATTGGCCTCTTCCATCGGTAGGGGAGCGCCTTCGGTCGTCGTCGTCACCGGCCCGTCGGGCGCAGGCAAGGGAACGCTGATCGGCGAGCTGCTCGAGCAGGTGCCGGTGCTCGAGGTGACCGTCTCGGCCACGACGCGCGAGCGGCGGCCCGGGGAGGAGGACGGGCGCGAGTACTACTTCCTCAGCCTGCCGGAGTTCCTCGACCGGATCGAGCGCGGCGAGCTCCTCGAGCACGTCACCTACGTCTCCGGCCACCGCTACGGCACGCTCCGGTCCGAGCTCGGCAGGATCCGGGCCGGCGGGCACATCCCGCTGCTCGAGCTCGAGACGGAAGGGGCCCTGCGGGTGAAGGAGGACGATCCCGGGGCGGTGACGATCTTCGTGGCGGCGCGGGTCGACGAGCTGGAGCGGCGGCTGCGCGAGCGGGCGACCGAGAGCACCGGCGAGATCGGGGAGCGGATCGCGCTCGCGCGGGAGCAGCTGAAGCAGGCCGACGAGTTCGACTACGTCGTCGAGAACGACGAGCTCGAGCGGGCGGTGGGGGAGCTGACGGAGCTCGTCCGCGGGTTGATCGCGCCTGCAGGTACCATGTCGCGGCCGTGATCCATCCTCGCATCGACGACCTGCTCCAGAACGTGGACTCGCGCTACGCGCTCGTCATCGTGGCCGCGAAGCGTGCCCGCCAGATCAACAACTACCACCACCAGCTCGGCGAGGGCACCTTCGACGACAATCCGCCGCCGCTCGTGGAGTCGCGCTCGAAGAACTACCTCACCATGGCCCTCGAGGAGATCTCCGAGGGCATGCTGGCGTACGAGTACGTCAAGTAGCGGCGGGTCCCCGCCGCACCAGCTCTCCGACACGTCGCACGCGCGGCGCGACTTCCGCGCCGAAGGTGTCGGCGCGGCCGCGGGCAGGCATGATTCGGCCATGCCACGGGTGCTGCTGGGCGTCTCGGGCGGCATCGCCGCCTACAAGGCCTGCGAGGTGGCGCGGCTCCTCGTCAAGGGGGGGCACGAGGTCGTCCCGCTGCTGACGCCCGGTGCCGAGCGCTTCGTGGGCGCCGACACCTTCCGCGCCCTCGCCCGGCGACCGCCCGGCGACGACGTCTACCTCCACCTCACCCGCGCCGACCTGCTCGTCGTGGCGCCGTGCACGGCGAACACGCTCGCGAAGCTCGCGCACGGCCTCGCCGACAACGTCCTGACGGAGGCGGCGCTGGCGCACCGCGGACCCGTCCTGCTCGCGCCGGCCATGAACCCGCGCATGTGGAGCCACCCCGCGACGCGGGCGAACGCGGAGGCGCTCCGCGCGCGCCGCGTCGTCCTCGTCGGCCCCGACGAAGGCGAGACGGCCGAGGGAGAGCTCGGCGTCGGGCGGATGGCGGAGCCGGACGAGATCGTGCGCGCCGCCGAGAAGCTGCTCGCCGGCACCGGCCCCCTCGCCGGCAGGCGGGTCCTCGTCTCCGCCGGCGGCACGCGCGAGCCGATCGACACCGTCCGCTTCGTCGGCAACCGCTCGTCGGGCCGCATGGGCGTCGCGGTCGCGGCCGAGGCGCGCCGCCGCGGCGCCCGCGTCACGCTGCTCGGAGCGAACCTCTCCGTGCCGCCGCCCCCCGGCGTCGACCTCGTGGAGACGCCGAGCGCCGCCGCCCTCGAGCGCGAGGTGTTCGCGCGAGGCGACGAGGCCGACGTCGTGATCATGGCCGCGGCCGTCGCCGACTACCGGCCGGCGGAGGCCCTCGCGGGCAAGCGTGCCAAGGATCGCGCCGGCTGGACGCTCGAGCTGGAGCCGACCACCGACGTGCTCGCCGCCCTCGGCCAGCGCACTCCCCGCGACGGCCGCGTGCTCGTCGGCTTCGCCGCCGACGAGGGCGAGAGCGGGTTGGAACGGGCCCGGCAGAAGCTCGTCCGCAAGAACGCCGACCTGCTCGTGTTCAACGACGTCGGCCGCGCCGACATCGGCTTCGACGCGCGCGACAACGAGATCACGCTCCTGTCCGCGCGCGGCGAGCGCGCCGTCGCGAAGGCGTCGAAGGAGGAGATCGCGGCGGCGATCCTCGACGAGGTGGAGAGCCTCCTTGGCTGAGCGGGCGCCCGCACTCGTGCCGGCGGACCTGGTCGGCGCCGTCGCGGCCAACCTCGCACGCGTCGTCCACGCCCCTGCCGACACGCTCCGCCTGGTCGTGCTCTGCCTGCTCGCGGAGGGGCACACGATCATCGAGGACTTCCCGGGCGTCGGCAAGACGATGCTGGCGAAGGCGCTCGCCCGCTCGCTCGACTGCTCGTTCTCGCGGCTCCAGTTCACCCCCGACCTGCTGCCGTCCGACGTCACCGGCGTCAACGTCTTCAACCAGAAGGCGAACGAGTTCGAGTTCCGGCCCGGCCCGGTCTTCGCGAACCTGCTGCTCGTCGACGAGGTCAACCGCGCCTCGCCGAAGACCCAGGCGGCGCTGCTCGAGTGCATGCAGGAGCGGCAGGTGACGATCGACGGCGTCACGTATCCGCTCGAGCCGCCGTTCATGGTGGTCGCGACGCAGAACCCGATCGAGTACGAGGGCACGTACCCGCTGCCGGAGGCGCAGCTCGACCGGTTTGCCATGCGGCTCGAGCTCGGCTATCCGCCGCTCGCGGAGGAGGCGAAGATGCTGGACGAGCAGACCCACGTGCCGCCGCTCGACTCGCTCGAGCCGGTCGTGGACGCAGCCGACGTCGTCCGTCTCGCCGCGCAGGCGCGTGAGGTGTACGTGGAGGACAGCCTCAGCCGCTACGTCGTCGCCCTGCTCCGGCACACCCGCTCCGACCCGCGGCTGTACCTGGGAGCGAGCCCGCGCGCCGGGATCTCGCTCCTGCGCGTCGCGAAGGCCCGTGCGCTCGCCGACAGCCGCGACTTCCTCGTGCCGGACGACGTGAAGGCCGTCGCCGTCCCCGTGCTCTCGCACCGGCTGATCCTCGGCCCCGAGGCACGCTCCGCCGGCCTCGACGGCCAGACGATCGTGGCGGAGGCGCTCGAGAAGACGCCCGTCCCGGTATGACGCCGCGGGGGCGCGCCGTCCTCGCCGTGGGGCTGCTCGTCTACGTGGTGGCGTGGGTGTTCGGATCGCGCGCCCTCTACCCGGTGGCGACGGGGCTGCTCTTCTCCGTGGCCCTCGCCCTCGGGTGGGTGCGGGCGTCCTCGCGGCCGCCGCACGTGCGCCGCCACGGGGCGGCGGGCGGCGTGGTGGAGGGCGACGACGTCCGCGTGGACGTCGAGGTCGAGCCGGTGACGGCCGTCGGTCCGCCCACCCTGGTCGCGCACGAGCGGCCGGGCCGCCTCGGCGAGCGGCGGGTCGAGCTCGTCCGCGCCGGCCGCCGCCGCTTCGTCGGCGGCTACTCGCTGCAGCACGTGCCGCGCGGCCGCTACCGGTTCGAGGCGGTGCGGCTGGTGGTCGAGGATCCGTTCGCGCTCGCACGCGCAGAGATCGTCCTGGGCGAGCCGCAGGCGCTCGTGGTCTATCCGAGGCTCGTGGCGCTCGAGCGGCTCTTCTCCGAGGGCGGCGCGTTCGCACAGGAGGGCCGGCGGCTGCTGCTGCGCCGGCCGAGCGGGTTCGAGCTGCACAGCGTGCGCGACTACGAGCAGGGCGAGTCGCTGCGGAAGGTGCACTGGCGCTCGACCGCGCGCCGCGGTCACCTGATGGTGAAGGAGCTCGAGGACGCGCCGCGCGACGAGGTCGCGGTGCTCCTCGACGGCGACGCGGCGGCCGTCGCGGGCACGCCACCGCAGTCCACCTTCGACGTCGCCGTGCGCGCGGCCGGCTCGATCCTGCAGGCACACGTGCGCCGCGGTCGTCGCTGCGTGCTCGTCGTCAACAGCTCGGCCCGCGAGGTGCAGCCGGTGTCCTCCGCCAGCGGCGACTGGCGGCGGGCGCTCGAGACGCTCGCGGCCGCCGAGCCGGACGCCCGCACCTCCCTGCCGGCCCTCCTGCGCTCGGAAGGCGGCGTCGCGTCGCGCGCGCTCGAGCTCGTCGTCGTCACGTCCCGCGTCGAGGGGCCGCTCGTCGACCGGATCGTGCAGCGCTCGCTCTCGCGCCGCGGCGTCTCGGTGGTCTACGTGGAGCCCGCCGGCTTCGCGGGCCGCGGCGAGCCGCGGCAGCCGCAGCTGCTCCGGCTCCGGGCGGCGGGGATTCCGGTCGCGGTCGTCCGGCGCGGCGACGACCTCGCGGTGGCGCTCGGCTCGAGCGAGGCGAGCGTTGCGTAGGACGCTCCTCGTCTCGGCGCTGCCGGCGGCGGTGCTGGCGGCGTTCTGGCTGCGCCTCGAGGAGCCCCGCGACCATCCGGGCAGAGCCGCCGCGGTCGCCGCGCTCGCGCTCGTGCCCGCACTCGTCCGGCCGCTCGCCGCACGGGCGGCGGCGTCGCTGCTCGCGGGCGCGCTGGCGGCGCGGCTCGCGTTCGGGCTCTCGCTCCTGCATCCCCGCCACTTCTTCGGGCCTCTCGGCTCGCGGTTCGGCGGCGGATTCGTCGAGTTCTACGACGTTCGCGTGCCGTTCGACCCGCGCGTGCACGCCGACATGCGCGCCGTGATCCTGGTGGCCGTCTTCGGCTTCGTGCTCGCCCTCGGCCTGGCCGTCGCCGCCCGGCGCCCGCTGCCGGCCGCGCTGGTCGTGCTCGGCGGGGCCGGCTGGCCCGCGACGCTCGTCGGCCCGCGGGGCGCGCTCGCCGGCGGCGTCGCGATCCTGCTCGCCACCCTCGGCGTGCTCGCGGGCGTGACCCCGCGCCGCCTGCCGCGCGTGGCGGTGCCGGCGGCTGCGGGGCTGGCGCTCGCGGCGCTCCTCGCCTCGACGTCGCCCGCGGTGGCGAAGGGCGAGCTCGTGCACTGGCAAGGGTGGAACTTCTTCACCGCGCAGACGCCGCCGGTCAGCGTCGCGTACGTCTGGAACGCGCAGTACGAGGGGCTCGACTTTCCGCAGAAGCGGACGACGGTCCTGGAGATCAGGGCGCCGCAGACGGCGCTGTACTGGCGCGCCGCCGTGCTCGACGCGTTCGCGCGCGACCGCTGGCTGGAGGGTCCGCCCCACCGCGACGACGCACTCGCGCCGCCGGCTGCACGGAACCCGCGCGGGTGGGTGCGGGAGGACGTGACCGTGAAGGCGCTCTCGGACACCCGTCTCGTGGCGGCGAGCGTGCCGGTGCGCTTCTCGGCGGGCGACGCGCCGCTCGTGCGCACCGCCTCGGGCGGCGCGCTCCTGCCCTCCGGCCTGACGCCCGGCTTCCGGTACACCGCGTGGAGCTACGCGCCGCAGCCGCGCCCGGCGGAGCTGGCGCGGTCGCGCCCGCTCTATCCGCCCGCCCTGGTGGCGCGGCACGCCTTTCTCGACGTCTGGCCCGGAGTGACGATGCCGCCGTACGGCGCGGCGCGGCGCGCGGCGCGCGTCCGGGCGCTGGTGGACGCCAACGGCGAGGTCCAGCGCTACGCGCCGCTCGAGCGGACGGCGTTCGCCGTCGCGCGGGGCGCGCGGAGCCCCTACGCGGCGGCGGTCTCGCTCGAGTCGTGGTTTCGCAGCCGCGGCGGCTTCACGTACACGAACCAGCCGGCCGTCTTCGCCCCGGCGCCGCTGGTGGGCTTCGTCGTGCAGACGCGGGCCGGCTACTGCCAGTACTTCGCCGGAGCGATGGCGCTGATGCTGCGCTACCTCGGCGTGCCCGCCCGCGTCGCGGTCGGCTTCTCGAGCGGCACCTACGACCCGCAGCGCGGCGTCTGGACGGTCACCGACCACGACGCGCACGCCTGGGTGGAGGCGTGGTTCCGCGGCTACGGCTGGCTGCCGTTCGACCCGACTCCCCCCGCCAGGCGCCCGGAGCGCGGCCACCTCAGCGCACCGTACTCGGCCGCCTCGCTGCACTTCTCGCTGCGGCGGGCCACCGGCGGCGCGGGGAACCGCGTGCCGCCGTCGCCGCCGCGCCAGTCGGCGCACCGCCACGGGGAGCCGCGGCCCGGCAGCGCCGAGCACGCGGCGACGCCGACTCGCCCGGCACGGCGGCACGGCAGCCTGCTCCTGCTGCTGGCGCTGATCGTGGCCGCCGCGCTCGCCGGCGTCGCGCTGACGAAGCTGGCCGTGCGCCGCCTCCGCTACCTGTCCCGCGACCCGCGCCGGGTCGCCTCCGCGTGCCGCCGGGAGCTCGCCGAGTTCCTCATCGACCAGCGGCTCGACGCCGCCCGCACCGCGACGCTCCACGAGCTGGCCGCGCTGGTGCTCGACCAGCTCACGGTGGACGCCGGCAGCTTCGTCTCGGCGGCGACCGCGGCCCGCTTCGGCCGCCCGGCCGGAGCGCGCGCCGCCGCGGCCGACGCGCGACGCGAGCTGCGGGCGCTCGTCCGGCGCATCCGCGGCCGCCTGACGGTGCGCGAGCGGGTCCGCGGCCTACTCTCGCTGCGCTCCTTCGGCCTCACGGGGTGAGGCACGCCGTCGTGATGGCGGCCGGCGAGGGGACGCGGCTTCGCCCGCTGACCGAGCGCTGGCCGAAGCCGGTCCTGCCGATCGACGGCCGCCCGGTCGTCGCCACGCTCCTGCGCGAGCTCGCCGCCGGCGGGCTCGGCGTCGCCTTCGTCGTCACGGGCCACCTTGCCGAGCAGGTGGAGGAGCTCGCCGGCGACGGCTCCGGCTTCGGCCTCGAGGTGCGCTACGTCCGCCAGCCGCGCGTGCTCGGCTCCGCCGACACCGTCGTGCGCGCCCTCGGGGCCGGAGCCGAGCCGCCGCTCCTCCTCACGGCCGCCGACACCGTCTACAGCCCCGGCGACCTCGGCCGCTTCCGCGCGGCGTTCGAACGCTCCGGCGCCTCGGGCGCGATGGCGGTGCGGCGCGACCCGCCGCCCGATCCAGCCCACCGCACGCCTGTGCGCATCGTCGACGGCCTCGTCGTGAGAGTGATCGACGACGACCCCGGCAACCCGCTCGGCAGCGCTCCTCTGTGGGCGCTCGGGCCGGAGCTGGTGCCGCTGCTCGACGACCTGCCCGGGCCGCCCTACGAGCTCGCCGACGTGTACCGGCGCGCGCTCGAGGCGGGACGGGCGATTGCCGGAATCGAGATCGGGAAGACGCGGGACTTGACGCGTCCGGTTGACTTGGTCGAGGAGAACTTTCCCTATCTCGGATCATGAGCGAGTCCACCTACAGCCTCTTCCAGCAGGGACGCGCGCACCTGAAGCGCGGCATGGCTGCCCAGGCCACCGTCGCGCTCGAGAAGGCGAAGCGGCGCGAGCCCGAGAAGGAGTCGATCCGCGAGGCGCTCGGCATCGCCTACTTCCGCATCCGCCGCTGGCAGGAGGCCGAGGCGGAGTTCCGGAAGCTGCTCGAGCTCTCGCCCGTCAACGACTACGCGCACTACGCGCTCGGCCGCTGCCTCGAGAAACAGGGACGCGAGCGCGAGGCGAACGGCCACTACAAGCTGGCGAGCTCGCTCCGGCCCGGCTCGGAGGACTACCGGGCCCGCATCCGCGACCTCGACTGAGGGACGCGCCGGCGCCGTGCGGGCCGTCTGCCAGCGGGTGAGCGAGGCGCGCGTGCGCGTGGCCGGCGAGACGGTGGGGGAGATCGGCCACGGCCTTTGCGTGCTGCTCGGCGTCGCCCGCGGTGACGACGCTGCCGCCGCCGCGCGCCTCGCCGGCAAGGTGGCGCGCCTGCGCGTCTTCGAGGACGATGCCGGCCGCTTCGACCGCAGCCTGCTGGACGTCGGCGACTCGGCGCTCGTCGTCTCGCAATTCACGCTCCTGGCCGACGCGGCGAAAGGCCACCGGCCGAGCTTCTCGGGAGCGGCGCCGCCGGAGGAGGCGGAGCCGCTCTACGAGCGCTTCTGCAGCGAGCTCCGCGACCTCGGCGTCCGGGTCGAGACCGGCACGTTCGCCGCACGCATGGTCGTGGAGCTGGCCAACGACGGCCCCGTCACGATCATCCTCGACACCTGACGAGCCGTTATCGTCGGCCCTCACGATGCCGATCGCACGCGACGCGGACGTCCCGGCCTTCGAGCGCTTCGGGAACTTCATGCAGGGTCTCGCAACGCCCAGCCGCGGCGCGCACGAGGTGATGGTCTGGCGGACGCGCGTGGCGCCGGGAGGTGGCCCGCCCGTGCACAAGCACGACCACGAGGAGGTCGTCGTGGTCGTCTCCGGCACCGGGACGTTCGTCGAAGAGGACGGGAGCACGAAGGCGTTCGGCCCGGGCGACGCGCTCTTCGCTCCCGCCGGAGTGGTGCACGAGCTCAAGGCGGACGAGGGCGTCGCGGTCGAGTGGATCGCGTGCATGCCGACGGGCACGAAGACGTTCAGGCCGGACGGTGAGGAGCTCCCGACGCCCTGGGCGGACTAGACTAGCCGCGGCGCACGCGCTCAAGCAGGAGCGGCGAGCTCGTTGCGAACGTCGTGCTCCCACACGCGCTGGCGCGTCCCGAACGGCTGCGTCGCGGGGAGCCGGCGGTAGCGCTCGTCCCGCGCGCGCTGCTCCGGCCCGTCCTCGAGGAAGAACTCGTTTCCGGCGCCGCGCGCCTGCGTCTGGAGCTCGGCGGCACGATCCATCCGGATCTTCTCGTAGCGACGGAACGCGGCCTCGAGATCGCCGGCGGCCGAGGCGACGCAGGCGCCGAGCACGTACGCGTCCTCGACGGCCTGGGCTGCGCCCTGCGCCTGGAACGGCTCCATCGCGTGCGCGGCGTCGCCGACCAGCGTCACGCGGCCATAGGTCCAGTGCTCGATCGGCCTGCGGACGAAGACGCCGCCCCGCAAGACCGTGCCGCAGCGGCGCACACGCTCCCGCAGCGCCTCGTCCCAGCCCTCGAGGTACGCGTCGGCCTCCGAGGCACGCACCTCCCGCGTCCACGACTCCTCGCTCCAGTCGGCGCGCTGGACGCCGAGGTTGAGCGCGAGCAGCGTGCCCCGGGCGATCCAGTACGAGACGCCGTGGCGGTAGGGGCCGATCCAGTAGCGGTTCGTCCGATCGGGGCGGAGGTCGGCGGCGGCCGCCCGGGGGATCACACCGCGGTACACGACCGTGCCCGAGAACACGGGCTCCTCGGTCCCGACGAGCTGCTGCCGCAGCGGCGAGCGGATTCCGTCCGCCGCGACGACGCCGTCGGCATGCACGCGCTCGCCGTCCTCCAGCACCGCGTCGACGCCGGCGGAGGTGTCCTCGACCCCCGCGACCCGCGCGCCGAACCGCGCCACACCCGGCGGCAGCGCGCTCAGGAGGACCCGGTGGAGGTCGGGACGGTAGAAGTCGAGCTGCGGGGTGCCGAAGTACGCCTCTGCGGCATCGCCGTGCTCGGCGTGGAGCAGCAGCGCGCCGTCGTCCCAGCGGAGCAGGTCCACGGCGTCCGGCCGCGAGGCCACGGCCCGCAGCGCGGGCAGCAAGTCGAGGTCCTGGAGCAGCCGCGTCGCGTTCGGGCCGAGCTGCAGGGACGCGCCGACCGCCGAGACGTGCGGCGCTTGCTCGAGGACGGTGACCTCGGCGCCGGCGCGGGCGAGCGCGACGGCCGCGGTCAGTCCGCCGATTCCTCCTCCGGCGATTACGATCCGCACGGCGCGATTCTTCCACCCGGACGCGCGGCGTCGGCAAGCTCCGTCACGCGTGAGGAGGCGGCGACTGTATCGACGAACGTGTGGTACAAAGAAGCGCTGCAAGCGCCGCCGGGAAAATGCGTCGAGGAAAGGGTCTGAAGCCATGCGTCACTTGAAACTGTCGTCGCCGTCCGGCAAGGCGCTCCTCGCCGCGGCACTCGCGGTCTGCGTGGGTATCGCGGCCGCTGCCGCGTCGGCCGCGCGCGACGCCGGAACGATCACGCTCGGAACGATCTCGATCCTCTCGGGCCCGTCGGCGGTGATCGGCCAGGACGACCTCCGCGGCGCGACGTTCATGATGAACCGCTGGAACAAGCGCGGCGGCGTGCTCGGCAAGAAGATCAAGCTCATCGCGGCCGACGACGCGAACAATCCTTCGCTCGCCGTACCGGCGGCCGCCAAGCTCATCCAGGACAGCCACGTGACCGGGATCATCGGCCCCGTCAACTCCGTCTCCGGCATCTCGATCCAGAAGCTGCAGGAGGACGCCCACGTGCCGGCGGTCGCCTACCAGTCGGGCGCCGAGGCGCTGACGGCGGGCCACAGCCCGTGGGTCTTCCGCTCGTGTCCGACGCTGAACGCGAGCTTCGGCGCCCTGGCGCAGTTCGACGTCCAGAGGCTGCACAAGAAGCGCCTCGCGTTCATTGGCTGGGACCTCGCCGCCGGCAGCTCGGCCCTTGCGGGAACGAAGGCGATCGCGTCGCGCTTCCCGCAGGCCGACCTCGTCTACGCGAAGCAGCTCCCACTCACCACCCAGGATTTCTCGGGCGTGATCTCCGACGCCAAGTCGAAGAATCCGGACGTCGTCCTGATCGGCGCGCCCATGCCGTTCGCGGGCGTCCTCGCGAAGCAGATCCGGCAGTCCGGCTGGAACGTCTCCGTCGGCGCATCCGGCGACTTCGTCACGACGGACTTCGGGCAGTTCCTCGGCAGCGCAGTAAACGGCATCTACATGACCGACAACGCCCACTGGAAGGCATCGATGTCGCGCAAGGTGGGACGCGCGTTCGTCAAGGCCTGGCGCGCCAAGTACCACCGTCCGCCGAACGCGAACGAGCTGGTCGGCGCCGATGCGATGGGCACGATGCTGAACGGGATCCAGAAGGCGAGGTCGACCGACGGCAGCAAGATCCAGCAGACGCTGCACCGGGTCGGGTACAACGGCGTCCGCTTCTTCGCCAAATACGACGCCAACGGAAACATCAGGCACACGCCGATTCCCGCCGTCGTCTGGCGCAGGGGCCAGGTGCAGCTCGTGCTGAAGAACGTTTTCGCAGTCGCGCACAAGAAATAGGGCTCAGGGCGCGAGACGCGCGCACCTCCGCCTGTGAATCAGGTCCAGCAGATCATCTTCGGGCTCGGCCTGGGCGCGATCTATGCCCTGGTCGCGACGGGCTTCTCTCTGATCTACCGCACGATGGGCCTCCTGAGCTTCGTGCATCCGCAATACGTGATGCTGGGCTCCGTCTTCGGCTACACCGCCCTCGCGACGCTCGGCCTGTCGCTGTGGCAGGCGGTGGTTCCCGTGGGCGTCGCCGCGGGAATCGCCGCGCTCGCCGTCGACCAGCTCGGCCTGCGACCGATCCGCCACCGGCGCGGAGCGGAGATCTCGATGATCCTGGCCACGGTCGGCTGGGGGATCGTGCTCATCCAGATCGTCAGCCACGTGCACGCGTACGGGACGCGAGCGCTCAGCCTTCGCTCGGCCGAGGCGCACGCACCGTTCCACGTCGGCGGCGTCACGGTCCGCTGGGACACCGTGGTGTTCCTCGGGATCGCGGGCACGATCGTCGTCGTCCTGACGCTCTTCCTGAGGCGGACGCGAACGGGGCGCGCGCTTCGCGCCGTCGGGGAGAGCACGACGACGGCGTCGCTGATGGGCATCGACGTCGAGCGGATGTTCGCCGTCAGCGCCTGCGTGAGCGGCTTCCTCGGCGGGGTCGCCGGGTTGTTCGTAGGCTACATCTTCGTCGGGGGGATCACGGCCGGCGACATCGGCCTCAAGAGCCTGATCGCGGCCGTGCTCGGCGGCTTCGGCAGCCTGCCCGGAGCGCTCGTTGGGGGCCTGCTTCTCGGCGTGATCGACAACCTCGTCGCGGTCGACATCAGCTCTTCCTGGCGCGACGCTATCGTCTTCACGTTCATGATCTCGGTCCTGCTCGTGTGGCCGACCGGGCTCCTCGGGAGGAGGCGGTACGTCCGCTCCTGAGCTCGAGGGAGCGGCCGCGCCGCCGCCGGAAGCGGCCGCACCGACGCCGCTGGAGCGCCGGCGCCGCCGGCCGTGGCAGCTCGTCGCGCTGGCCTGGCTCTTCCGCGCCGCCGTCGTCGCCGGCCTCTACGCGCTGGGGCCGCTCTACGACGGGAAGTTCTTCCTCACCTTCATGATCGACGTCGGGATCTTCGGGCTGATCGCGCTCGGCCTGCAGCACCTCGTCGGCGGTGCGGGCGTGCTCAACCTCGCACAGGGCGCCTTCTTCGGCCTCGGGGCCTACGGCGGGGTCTACGCCCTCCAGCACTGGCACCTGACGACGCTGCCCGCGTTCGCCTTCGGCGCGTTGGTCGCACTCGGAGGCGTGATCGTCATGGCGCCGTTGCTGCGGCTGCGCGGCATCTACTTCGCGATGGCCTCGTTCGCGTTCGGGGCCGCCCTCGCCGAGGCGTTCGGCCTGCTCACGTCGATCACGGGCGGCGACAACGGCCTGTACCTGATTCCGTCGCCGAAGATCGGCGGCCACGAGCTCCACGGGTACGAGGAGTACTGGTTCCTCGTGCTGACGGCGTGCGTCGTCTTCTACGTGCTGTTCGCGGTGCTGGCCCGCAGCGGCTACGGGCTCTCGCTGCAAGCGGTGAGGCAGAGCGAGGCGGGAGCCCGCGCGGCAGGCGTGAACGTCGCGCGGATGCACGTGATCGCCGCATGCCTCAGCGTTCTGCCCGCCGCCGTCGGCGGGGTCCTCTACGCCCAGATCCACGGAATCGTCCAGTCGCCGGTCTTCGGCTTCGACCAGTCGGTGACGCTCCTGACGATGGTGATCATCGGCGGCGTCCTCAGCCGCTGGGGCGCGTTCGCCGGCGCGTTCTTCGCCCTCTACCTCAGCGACTACACGCAGTCCCTCAGGAACTACCAGCTGCTGCTGTACGGCGGCATCATCGTCGTGCTCATGATCGTGCTGCCCGACGGCGCTGCCGGTCTCGCTTCGCGGCTGCGCCGACTGCCGGCGAGGCTCGCACGGGCGTGACGTCGACGCCCCTCCTCGAGTTGCGCGGCGTCAGCCGCTCGTTCGGCCGCGTGCGCGCCGTCGCCGACGTCTCCACCTCGATCGAGGAGGGCGAGGTGCGCGGACTGATCGGGCCGAACGGCGCCGGGAAGACGACGCTGATCAACGTGCTCACGGGGTTCATGCCGGCGAGCTCCGGGAGCGTGCTCCTCGGCGGGACGGGCATCGACGGCCGCCCCGCGCACGCGCGCGTCCGCGCGGGGCTCGGGCGCACCTTCCAGACGCCGCAGCTCTCGACGGCGATGAGCGTCCTCGACAACATCGTCGTCGGCGCCCACCAGCGGCTCGGCTGCGCTCGCTTTCGCAGCCTGCTGCCCGGCGGCCGGCGCACGTCGCTGCGGGCGCTGCGCGCGGAAGCGGCCGCGGTCGGCGGCGAGGTCGGCCTCGGCGACGCGCTGGACACGCCGGCGGGGGCGCTCTCGTACGGCCACATGCGCCTGCTCGAGATCGCGCGGGCCCTGATGGGGCGTCCGAGGCTGCTCCTGCTCGACGAGCCCATCGCGGGCATGAACGAGGCCGAGAGCGAGCCGGTGGGCACGCTGATCAGGGCGCTTCCCGCGCGAGGCACGAGCGTGCTGCTGGTCGAGCACGACATGAGCTTCGTGATGGGCGTCTGCGAGCGAATCACCGTGCTCGACCACGGCGTGCTGCTGGCGGAAGGGACTCCCCACGAGGTGCGGCACGACGCGCGGGTCCAGGAGGCCTACCTCGGGTCCAGCGGATGAGCGGTGAGAACGGCCGCAATCCGCTGCTCGAGGTACGCGACCTCGAGACCGGCTACGGGCTGCTCCGCATCGTCCGCGGGATCTCCTTCGAGCTGTACGAGGACGAGATCCTCGCCATCGTCGGAGCGAACGGCGTGGGCAAGACGACGCTCATGAACGCGCTCGTCGGCCAGCTGCGGGTGTGGGCGGGCGAGGTGTCGCTCGCCGGACGAGCGGTCTCCCGGCTCTCGGCGCACCGGATCGTGGCCGCAGGGATCGCCCTCGTGCCGGAAGGCCGCCGCGTCTTCGCCGAGCTCTCGGTGGCGGAGAACCTCCTCGTCGGCGCCCACACCCGCCGCGACCGGGGCGTCCGCGACGACCTCGACCGCTGGCTGCGCTTCTTCCCCGTCCTCGGCGAGCGGCGCGCGCAGAACGCGGGCTCTCTCTCCGGCGGCGAGCAGCAGATGCTCGCGATCGCGCGGGCGCTGATGAGCCGCCCGAAGGTGCTGTTGCTGGACGAGCCGTCGCTCGGCCTCGCGCCCTTGGTCGTCCGCGACGTCTTCAAGACGGTGGGCAAGATCAGAGAGGAGGGAACGGCCGTCGTCCTCGTGGAGCAGAACGCGCGGCTCGCGCTCGAGACGTCCCATCGGGCCCTCGTCATGCAGCGTGGGCAGATCGCGATCGAGGGTCGGTCCTCCGACCTCGCCGGCGACGAGCGCGTCCGCGACATCTACCTCGGCCACGCGGTGAGCGGTGCCTGAGTACGACGTGGTCGTTGTCGGAGCGGGCGTGTCCGGCGGGCTGCCCGCCGCTGCGTATCTGCAACGGGCCGGATTGGAGGTCGCGCTGCTCGAGCGCGCAGCGCGGCCGGCCGGCTTCTTCACCTCGTACGAGCGCGGGTCGGGCGTGCGCTTCGACGTCGCGCCGGTGAACTTCTCGTGCATGGCGCCTGCTCTCGTCGATCTCGACCTCGCGGCGTACGGGTACACGATCGACTTTCCGGAGGTGCTGTTCGCGACGCTCGACGGCTGCGGACGTGCGACGACCTTCTATTCGCACCTCGAGCGCACGACGGCACAGCTCGCCCGCTGGTCCCGGGCTGACGCCGAGACGTTCGCACAGATGCTCGCGGGCCTCTCGGCACGGGCACGGGAGATCCTCGCCGCGGCCTTCTACACCCCCAGCCCGGACGGTGGGCGCGCCGTCGAGCTGACGGCGGCCGCGGTCGGCATCCCCGCGGCGGAGCTCGAACGCCTGACGGCCCCACGGCTCGTCGAGCGGCTCTTCGAGTCGGAGGCAGCGCGCATCGCGGTGATGGCGCTCCCGGCGATCAACCTCTTCGGCGAGCTGCTCCTCCCCGGGCAGGGAGCGTTCGCGTGGCTCTGGTCGTTCCTGCTGCGGAGCTGCCGCTCGCCGGCCGGCTCCTCGGCGCTGCCGCAGGCGCTGGAGCGCGCCTTCGTGGAGCACGGCGGCACGCTGCAGACGAATGCCCTCGCGCGCCGGTTGGTCCGGGACGATGCAGGCGTCTGCCGCGCCGTCGAGGCCGAGGTGGACGGCCGCCGCGAGCTGTTCGTCGGCCGGCGCGCGATCGTCAGCAACCTCGGTGCGGACCTGACATCGGAGCTGCTCGGCGAGGAGCTGCGCCAGGGCTGGCGAACCGCCGGGCGCACCGTGTTCACCGCCGACCTCGTCCTCGACCGGCCGCTGCGCTGGGACCACGAAGGGTTCGCGGAAGCGCAGCGCCTCTACCTGATCTGGCCGACATGGGAGGCATGCCTCGGCTGGCTCGAGGCCGCCCGGGCCGAGCGCGAGGAGGTCTTCCTCGGCCACCTCGAGCTGACGCAGTTCAGCGTGCTGTACGGCACCGGCCCGTCCGGTGCGGCGCTCCGAGTGCGCTTCGGAACTGGCCCGTTCGTCGACGACCGCTGGTCCGAGCGGCTGCCGAGGTATGCGCAGGCGGTCCGCGAGCGCGTGCTCGAGCTCGATCCAGAGGTGGAGATTCGTTCGCTCGACCTCGCTTCGCCGCTCGAGTACTGGCATCGCAACCCGGCGGCGCGCCACGGCAATCCCGTCGGCGGCGACTTTCGCGAGGGACAATGGCTCGGGGAGCGGGTGCCCTACCGGACGGCGATCCCGGGCCTCTACATGTCGAACTCCGTCTGGCCGACGTCGATGTCCTGGCTGGCGCCGGGCTACAACGCCGCGTGCGCGGTCGCCGAGGATCTCGGCGTCCGGGGGCAGGCGTGGTGGGCGGCGCCGCCGCTGCCGCTGCCGTAGGCCACCATCACACCTCTTCGAGCGCGCTTCGCGACCGCTCACTCCGGCCGGTCGAGAGCCGGAGGGCCGTTCGGGCTCGGCGCCCGGCGGCAGCGCGGGCACGGCAGAAGTCCGCCGTCCGCCCGGCCGCCGCGACGGCACCCGAGGCGCGGCGAGCGGCTCCGCGCAACTGGGTCGTGCCCGCCCCTGGCGGCCTGGGCCTCGTGACGATCGGCTGACGCCGCGCGTCGGGCCCCTCCACCTACCCTTGCTACACTGCCCGCACCACATTTCAGCGGTTTCGAAACGTGGGCCTACGGGCCCATTTTTTGTGAGAGGCGAGGTTCGATGGCGACGACGTACGAGAGGGAGAAGCAGCTGCAGAACGAGATCGCGCCGCGGGTCGAGCACAACCTGCCGGGCGTCGAGGTGCTCGCGCTCGAGCTGCTCTCGCCGACGCGCTTCTGCGTGTACGTCGACCATCCGGAGGGCGTCGACCATGCGCTCTGCGCGCGGGTCACCGACCTGCTGCGCGACTACCTGCGCGAGTACACCATCGACGTCTCCTCGCCGGGGACGGAGCGCCCGCTCCGGAAGCCGCGGCACTTCGCCGGCGTCGTCGGACGGAAGGTGTCGGTGCGCACGGCCCAGCCGGTGGCGGGCCGCTCGAAGTTCAAGGCCGAGGTGACCGACGCGGGAAGCGAGGCGCTGAGCCTCAGCGTCGACGGCGCCCGCGTCCAGATTCCGTACGACGCGATCGTGCGTGGCAACCTGATCGACGAGAGGGTGTGAGATGAGCCAGGAGATCATCGAAGCTGTCCGCGAGATCGAGCGCGACAAGGGCATCGAGGAGGGCGCCCTCGTCTCCGCCCTGGAAGACGCGCTGCTCGCCGCGTACAAGAAGACGCCGGGCGCGTCGCGCCACGCTGCGGTCGAGATGGACGACGGCGGCGACTTCCGCGTCTTCTCGATCGAGCTGCCCGCAGACATCGAGTGGCGCCTCCTCGAGGAGGCCCGCGAGCGCAAGCTCGAGGAGCTCGAGCGCCTCGAGGAGGAGACGGGCGAGCGGCAGCACACGCTGATCTCGGACGACGACCTCGACCTCGACCTGTCCGACATCCCCGAGAGCGAGGTGCGCCGCGAGGACGTGACGCCGGACGGCTTCGGCCGCATCGCCGCGCAGACCGCCAAGCAGGTGATCCTGCAGCGGATCCGCGAGGAGGAGCGGCGGATGATGTACGACGAGTACATCGATCGCGTGGGCGAGGTCGTCACCGGCATCGTGCAGCAGGCGGGCGACCGCAACAACGTGCTCGTAGACCTCGGCAAGGTCGAGTCGCTGCTGCCGCGCTCCGAGCAGGTCGACGGCGAGCGCTACGAGCAGGGGTCCCGCATCAAGGCGGTCATCACCGAGGTCCGCTCCGGCACGAAGGGCCCGCAGGTGATCCTCTCCCGCCGCGACCCCGAGCTGATCAAGACGCTCTTCGAGCTCGAGGTGCCGGAGATCGCCGACGGGCTCGTCGTGATCCGCGGCGTCGCCCGCGAGCCCGGCTACCGCTCGAAGATCGCGGTCGAGTCGCACGCCCAGGGCGTCGACCCCGTCGGCGCCTGCGTCGGCCCGCGCGGCTCGCGCGTGCGCATGGTCGTCTCGGAGCTGCGCGGCGAGAAGATCGACATCATCCCCTGGAACCCGGAGCCCGCGCGCTTCGTGGCGAAGGCGCTCTCCCCGGCGCGCGTGCGCGAGGTCTACCTCGACGACGACGGCAAGGAAGCGACCGTGGTCGTGCCCGACGACCAGCTCGCGCTCGCGATCGGCAAGGAGGGCATGAACGCTCGCCTCGCCGCCCGCCTGACCGGCTGGAAGATCGACATCCAGTCGGACACGGAGTTCGCGCGCGCAGAGGCCGACGTCGTCTTCGGCGGCGGCGGCGACGAGCAGGAGCTGTCGGGCCGCTGCGCCGCGGTCCTGACGAACGGCAAGCGCTGCCCGAACGCGGCGCTGCCCGGCTCACGCTTCTGCGGCGTCCCCGGCCACCAGGCGCTCGCCGGCTCCGGCTCCGACTTCGTGGGCGGCAAGCCCGCGGAGGAGGCGGCCGCTGCCGCGGCGGCCCGGGCGACGGCGGAGGAGACGTCGCCCGAGGCGCCCACGGCCGGCGACGAGACGGCGACCCCGGACTCGACGCCGCCCGTGACGAGACCCGCGGAGACCGACTCGGAGGAGCCGCTGCCGGCCGCGGAGGCCCGCGAGGCCCCGCCTGCACATGTACCCGCAGGCATTCCCGTCGAGGAGGGGACGCGGGAAGGAGCCTGAGTCCAATGACAGAGCCGCTCAGGCGCTGCGTCGCCTGCGGCCGCCGGGCGCCTCAGGGCGAGCTCCTGCGCTTCGCCGCCCGGGACGGACAGCTCGTCGCGGCACGCGGCGGGAGCGGTCGGGGCGCGTACACCTGCCGGCGCCTCGTCTGCTTCGAGCGGGCGCAGGCGCAACGAGGGTTCGCGCGCACGCTGCGGCAGCAGGTCAGGGTCGATCCCGGTCTCGCGCGTCTTTACACTGAGGAGAGCTGAATGGCTAACGGAGGGAACAGACCGAATCGCCCGCTCCGCCCGCGCGGCGGCGGCGGCCCCGGCAACCGCCGGCGCCGCGTGGTCATCGACAACGCGGCCAGCCGTCCACGTCAGGATCCGCGCCAGGCGCGCGGCCAGGACGGGCCGCGGCGCGAGCCCCGCCAGGCGCCCGTCGCACCGACCGGTCCCGTCTCCGTCGAGTCCGGCGTCAGCGTTCGCGACCTCTCGCAGGCGCTCGGCGTCTCGATGCCGAACATCATCACCATCCTCATGGCCCTCGGCGTCCCGAAGACGGCGACGCAGTCGCTGGCCGACGAGGAGGTCGAGCTGATCGCCGCCGAGCTCAAGCGCGACGTGACGATCAAGCACGCCTCCGACGAGGAGGAGCCCGAATCGTTCGAGGACCCGGACGAGGCGCTCGTGACGCGCCCGCCGGTCGTCACCATCATGGGCCACGTCGACCACGGCAAGACGACGCTGCTCGACGCGATCCGCAAGTCTCACGTCGTCGAGACGGAGGCCGGCGGCATCACGCAGCACATCGGCGCCTATCAGGTCGACGTCGACGGCCGCAAGATCACCTTTCTCGACACGCCCGGCCACGAGGCGTTCACGGCCATGCGCGCCCGCGGCGCGAAGGTGACGGACATCGCGGTGCTCGTCGTCGCCGCCGACGATGGGGTGATGCCGCAGACGAGGGAGTCGATCTCGCACGCGCGCGCCGCCGAGGTGCCGATCGTCATCGCCGTCAACAAGACGGACCTG
Source organism: Actinomycetota bacterium (assembly GCA_039648875.1). Taxonomy (GTDB): domain Bacteria; phylum Actinomycetota; class Thermoleophilia; order Gaiellales; family Gaiellaceae; genus Palsa-739. The sequence goes on along the minus strand of JBBWZD010000037.1, from coordinate 8,018 downwards.
CCCGACGCCAACGTCGACCGCGTCAAGGCGGAGCTGGCGCAGGAGGGCCTGCAGCCGGAGGAGTGGGGCGGCACGACCCAGTTCGCGGAGGTGTCGGCCAAGGCGCAGCAGAACCTGGACGAGCTGCTCGAGAAGATCCTGCTCGTCGCGGACCTCGAGCTCGATCCGCGGGCGAACCCGGACGTCGAGGCCTCAGGCCCGATCATCGAGTCGCGCCTGGACATCGGGCGCGGGCCGGTGGCGACGATGCTCGTCCACCGGGGGACGCTCAGGGTCGGCGACGCGGTCGTCGCCGGCGACGCGTGGGGGAAGGTCCGCGCGCTCTACAACTACCGCGGCGAGAAGCTCAAGGAGGCTCAGCCAGGCGATCCGGTCGAGATCCTCGGCTTCGACAAGCCGCCGCCGGCCGGCGAGCTCTGCCGCGTGGTCGACCACGAGCGCACGGCGCGCGACCTCGCGCAGCGTCGGGCGGGGCGACTGCGCCGCGAGCACCTCGCCACGCAGCGGACCTCCGGCGTCTCGCTCGAGAACCTCTTCGACCAGATGGAGATCGGCGAGGTCGCAGACCTCAACCTGGTGATCAAGGGCGACGTCGTCGGCTCCGTCGAGGCGGTCGTCTCGGAGCTCTCGAAGTTCGCGCACTCGGAGGTGCGCCTGAACGTGATCCACCAGGGCGTCGGCGCGATCACGCAGAACGACATCATGCTCGCGTCGGCCTCCGACGCGCTGCTCGTCGGCTTCAACGTCCGCCCGAACGCCGAGGCGCGGGAGCTCGCGCAGCGCGAGGGCGTCGAGATCCGTCTCTACACGGTGATCTACAAGCTGACCGAGGAGATCGAGCAGGCGCTGGTCGGGAAGCTGTCGGCGGTCACGACCGAGGAGACGATCGGCGAGGCGGAGGTGCGGGTGCTGTTCAAGGTGTCCCGCCTCGGCACGATCGCCGGCTGCATGGTCACGAACGGCGTCGTGCGGCGGAGCTCGAAGGTCCGCGTCATCCGCGAGGGCACGGTCATCTACACGACGACGATCAGCCAGCTCAAGCGCTTCAAGGACGACGCGCGCGAAGTCCAGGAGGGCTTCGAGTGCGGCATCCTGCTCGAGGGATTCAACGACGTGAAGGAGGGCGACGTGCTCGAGGCCTTCGAGACGCGCGAGGTCGAGCGGACGTCGCTCGACGAGATCGCCCCGACCGGCGCGAGCTAGAGGCTAGGCCTGCAGTAGCGCCCGGATCTCGCCGCCAGCCGCCACGTCTGCGGGGGTCTCGCCCTTGTCCGTGCGCGCGTGCCGGTCGGCGCCGTGGGCCAGCAGGAGCTCGACGAGCCCGCGGTTGCCGTTGGCGGCCGCGCTGTGGAGCGGCGTCGCGCCCTGGTCGGAGGTGAGCTCGGGGTCGGCGCCGTGCCGGAGAAGGATCCGGGCCACGTCGTTCGCGCCCGCGAAGGCGGCGGTGCCGAGGGGCGTCACCTGTGCGAACGGGGCGGTCGCGAGCACGTTCGGGTCGGCGCCGGCGTCGAGGAGCCGCTGCGCCGCGGCCAGGTTGCCGGCGAACGCGGCGAGGTGCAGGCCGGTGAAGCCGTCCGGCGTCCAGGCGTCGGGGGCAGGGAGGTCTCCAGCCTCGCCGAGGAGGATCCTGTCGAACGGGTCGAGCGGCGGGTCGGCCGCGCGCACGGCGTCGAGGACGGCGCCGCCCCGGTAGGCGGCGCGGACGACCGCCGTCAGCCCCTGGTCGTCGCGGCTCGCGGCGGCTGCGGGATCCTGCCGCACCAGCTCGCGGATGCCCTCTGCGTCACCGGCGTCGATCAGCTCGAAGATCGTCATCGGGCCTCCCTTTTGTGTCGACATGGGTAGTTAGGTAGCCTAACTAAACGATGTCCGATGCGTCACGGCGCGATGCGGCCGATGCGATGCACTCCGCCGCGATCCACCTCTTGCGGCGCGTGCGTCAGGTCGACGAGGAGGCGATGCGCATCTCGCCTGCGCGGGCGTCGGCGCTCTCGGTGCTCGTCTTCGCGGGCGCCCGGTCGCTGACGGCGCTGGCGGAGGCGGAGCGGGTGACGCCGGCGACGATGAGCAAGCTCGTCGCGGCGATGGAGCGGGAGGGGCTCCTGCGGCGTCGGCCTCACGCCACCGACGGCCGCGCCGTGCGGCTGGAGGCGACGCCCAAGGGCCGGCGCATCCTCCAGCACGGGCGGGAGCGCCGGCTGGCGCTGCTGGAGTCGCTGCTCGCCGGCACGAGCGCCCGCGAGACGGCGGTGGTGCGGGAGGCGGCGGAGATCGTGGAGCGCGCGCTGCGGTCGGGTTGAATGTCACTCGTGGCGAGCGGCTTCGTCGGCGTCCTCACGTGCGAGCTCCACTTCCCGGAGGCGCACTCGCTGAAGGACAAGCGCCACCACCTGCGCTCGGCCAAGGCGCAGCTCCAGAACCGCGTCGGCGCCTCGGTGGCCGAGGTCGACCACCACGACGTCTGGCAGCGCGCGCGGATCACGGTCGCGTGCGTCGCGCGCGAGCACCGTGAGGCGCAGCGGCTGCTCGACGACGCGGAGCGCTGGCTGCGGGGCCAGGAGTGGGAGGTCGCGCTCGCCGAGCGATTCGTGCTCGATCCCGACGACTAGTTGCGGCTTCAGGCGCCGCGGCCGAGCTCGCGTGCGATTTTCGCGAGAGCCGCGAGGCGCTTCTCGAGCGGCGGATGGTCACGCTCGAGGATGCTGCCGCCGGGGCGGGGCGGGACGACGCAGAGAGCGGTCAGTCCCGCCATGGCGCGTAGGTCTCCGCGCGGGATGCGCGTCGTCTCGTCCGAGAGCTTCTGCAAGGCGCTCATCAGCTGCTCGGGCGCGCCGGTCAGCAGCGCGGACCCGCGATCCGCGACGAACTCGCGGTAGCGCGAGATGGCGAGAGTGAGGACGCCGCCGACGACGTACAAAAGGCCGCCGAAACCGACGAGGAACGGCCAGGCGAGGTACTCGCGCCAGTCGCGCTCGCGTTTGCGGAAGTCGTACCCTTCGAACCGCCAGCGGCCGAGGTACGCGCCTGCGATCGGCAAGACGCTCGCGCTCGTTACGACGAAAGCGTCGCGGTTCGCGATGTGCGTCAGCTCGTGCGCGAGCACCGCCTCGAGCTCTCGCGGCGTCAACGTGTCGAGCAGGCCGCGCGTGACTGCGACGGTCGAGCGGCGCGGTGTGACGCCGACGGCGAACGCGTTCGGGACCCGGCTCTGCGAGATTGCGAGCTGCGGCGATGGGACGTCCGCCAACGCGGCCAAGCGCGCAAGCGCCGCTGCGACGTCGGCGTGGCTGCCGGGCTTCAACGGGCGGGCGCCGACGGCCTTGAGCGCCATCGACGGGGCCCCGATCACGAACGTCGCGACGAGGAAGATGACGAAGAGGGAGCCGAGCCAGCCGCGCGGGTCGGAGGGGTTGCTCGACGCGAGGCGGATCAGGGCGAAAATGAGCAGCCCGTACAGGCCGAGCAGCATCACGCTCACGAAGGCAATCCTGAGCGCGAGCGCAGCGTCCCATGGAAGCAGCCTGCGCGAAGCCACCTCGGCAGTCTAGGGCGACCAATCCGACCGGCTCGCGCTTGAATGTGCCCCATGAGCGGTCGGATGCGGCGGGTGAACGAGGCGGTGCGCCAGGTGCTGGCGGAGGCGCTGCCCGAGCTCCAGGACCCGCGCATCGGGCTCGTCACCGTCACGGGCGTCGTGACCGCGCCCGACCTGCGGCAGGCGACCGTCTACGTGAGCGTGCTGGGCTCCGCACGGAAGCGCGAGGCCACGCTCGCGGGCCTGGCCGCCGCGCACGGAGTCCTCCAGGCGCGGCTTGCGCGGGAGCTCCGGCTGAAGCGGACTCCGCAGCTGACCTTCGAGTACGATCCGTCGGTCGAGCGCGGCGTCCGCATGACTCAGCTGATCGACGACCTCGCCCCCGACGACGGCGATGCAGCGCACGAGTGACCTTCAGGCGGTGGCGCAGGCGCTTCGCGCGCACGAGCGCTTCCTGGTCTCGACCCACGAGAACCCCGACGGCGACGCGCTCGGCTCGCTGCTCGCGACGACGCTCGCGCTGCGAGAGCTGGGCAAGGACGCCGAGATGTACCTGGCGGCCGGGCCGCCGCTCCCACGCGAGTACGCGTCCATGCGGCTCGACGGGCTTCTGCGGGAGCTGCCGGCCGACGCCGAGGAGCGCGTGCTCGTGGCCGTCGACTGTGCCAAGGCCGACCGCATCGGGCCCGACCCGGCGCCGCTGCAACGGGCGAAGCTGGTGGTGAACGTCGACCATCACCACGACAACACGCGCTTCGGCGCCGTGAACCTCATCGTCGACGACGCCTCCTCGACCGGCGAGGTGCTCCGCGACGTCTTCCGCGAGCTCGGCGTGGCGTTGACGCCGGACATCGCGGAGCCGCTCTACGTCGCGCTCGTCACCGACACGGGCCGCTTCCAGTACTCGAATACCACGCCGAAGTCGCTGCGGCTCGCAGCCGAGCTCGTAGAGGCCGGCGCCGACGCGCACGCCGTCTTCCAGCAGGTGTACGAGTCGGTCGAGTTCGCGAAGCTGAAGCTCCTCGCACGGGCGCTGGACCGGGCCCGGGTGCTCGAGGGCGGCCGGATCGTCGTCTCCCACCTGCTGCGGACCGACTTCGCCGAGGTCGGCGCCGCCGAACCGTACTCGGAGGGGATCATCGACTACCTCCGCGCCGTCGAGGGCGCGGAGGTCGCGGCGCTCATCCGCGAGCCGCCGCGGGACGGGCGCCCGGCGCGCAAGGTCTCGCTGCGCGCGAGCGTGGACGAGCTCGACGTGTCGGCGATCGCCCGCGTGTTCGGCGGCGGCGGGCACCGGCAGGCCGCCGGCTTCTCGAGTGACGAGAGCGTGGAGGAGATCACGGAGACGATCCGTCAGGGCTTTCTCGCGCAGCGTGCCGCCTCGCGCGCTTGAGCCGGCTGGGGTGGCGCTCGTCGACAAGCCCGCCGGGCCGTCGTCCTTCGCCGTGGTCGCTCAGGTCCGCCGGCTCACCGGCGCCCGAACCGGGCACGCGGGCACGCTCGATCCGCTCGCGACGGGGCTCCTCCTCGTGTTGTCCGGTAAGGCAACTAAGCTTGCCTCGTGCCTCGTCGGCCTGGACAAGCGCTACCGCACCGACGTCGACCTCACCTCTCGGACGTCGACCGGCGACTCCGAAGGAGCGGTCGTCGAGGCGTGCGACCCGCCCGACGAGGCGGAGCTCGCCCGGCGGCTCGAGGGCCTCCGCGGCGAGATCGAGCTGCCGATCCCAGCCGCCTCCGCGGTGAAGATCGGCGGCGAGCGCGCCTACCGGCTGGCCCGGCGCGGTGTCGAGGTGGAGATGCCCCGGCGGCGCTCGACGGTTCACGCGCTCGACGTCATCGCGTATACCGGCGATTCCGGCGGAATCCTGGCCGTGACTCTCGACCTGAGCGTCACCAGCGGCACCTATGTGCGGGCGGTCGCCCACGCGCTCGGCGGCCATTGCCGCAGCCTCCGGCGGACGGAGGTCGGGCCCTTCTCGGTGGAGGAGGCGGTCGCGCTCGAGGCCTTTGAGCCGCGGCTCCTGCTCGCCGAAGCGGACGTGCTGGCCCGCGTGGGGGCGCCGCGGTGAGAGTCGCGCGGCGGCCCGAGGAGCTGGAGCCGGCGCGCCGTGCGGTGGCAATCGGGACGTTCGACGGCGTCCATCGGGGCCACCGGCGCGTGATCGAGGCGGCGGTCGCGGCACGCGTACGCCCGGCGGTGGTCACGTTCGACCCGCACCCGCGGACGGTGGTCGGGAACCGCGTCGAGCTGCTGGCGACGGTCGAGCGCCGGCTCGAGCTGCTCGAGGAGCTCGGAGTCGAGGACGTGCTCGTGCTGCGGTTCGACGAGGCGCTCGCCTCACTCGCGCCCGAGGCCTTCGCCCAGTCGGTGCTGCGGCCGGCCGGCGCGGAGATCGTGGCGGCGGAGGCCGGATTCCGGTTCGGTCGCGGCCGCAGCGGCGACCTCGGCCTGCTCGAGCGACTGGGCTTCGAGGTGCGGCGCGTGCCGCTCGTCGAGAGCGTCTCGTCCAGTCACATACGGCGGCTGCTCGCCGCGGGAGACGTTGGGGCTGCCGCGCTGCTCCTCGGCCGGCCGGCGGAGGTCGAGGGAACGGTGGTGCTCGGCGAGCGTCGCGGTGGGACGCTGGGCTTCCCGACGGCGAACCTGGCCGTGGAGCCGGAGCTCCTCGTGCCGGCCTACGGCATCTACGCCGGTGCGGCCCTGGGGCACCGCGCAGCCGTCTCGATCGGCACGAACCCACACTACGGCGGCCACGAGCGGCGCGTCGAGGCCTTTCTGCTGGACTTCGAGGCCGAGCTCTACGGGCGGCGCCTGGTCGTGGAGCTGTGGGAGCGGCTGCGCGACGAGGCCGCGTTCGCCTCCGAGGCGGAGCTGGTGGCCGCGATCGCGGACGACGTCCGGCGTACGCAGGCGGCGCAGCGCCCACCGCCGCACGCGTAGCCGAGCGTCTCCCGAGCCCTCACCCGGCGGGCGGCAGCGTGACCGCGGCGCCGCTGCGGCGGATGTCGGCCGCGGTGCCGCGGCGCCCGACCGCGCTGACGCCGCCGAAGTAGTGGTGGCGCTCCGGCCAGCGACGGACGGTGCGGCCGCGTGCCTCGAGCGCCTCGAGCGCGTCCGCTTCGACGCCGGGCTCGGCGTGCACCACGCCACGGGCCGGGTGGACGCGCGGCCGGTCGACGGCCGCCTGCGGCTCGAGCTCCTCGTCGAGCACCCCCGCCGCCGCGGTGAGGAGGGCGGTGCGGAGGCGCGTGCCGCCGGCAGCGCCGACCGCGAGCACGAGGCCCTCGTCGTCGAGGACGAGCGTCGGCGCCATCATGCTCTCCATCCGGTCCCCCGGCTCGAGCGGGCGGCGCAGGAGGTCGACCTCCCCGAGCATGCTGTTCAGATGGAGGTCGAGCCCGGGCAGCCAGTCGCCCGAGCCGAGGCCAAGGCTCGTGGTGAGGACGCACGCGTTTCCCGCGCCGTCGACGACCACGAGGTTCGTCGTGTGCGTCTCCGCCGCCGCGGCGCCGTCGTCGAGGACGGCGACGAGTGCGAGCACCCGCTCGGCGGGTGACAACGCCTGCAGCGGCGGGAGCCGCTCGAGCGCCGAGGGCACCCCGGAGAGGCCGCCGCGGGTCTGGAAGCACAGCCCGAGCCGGCTCCGCTCGACCGGCTCGGTCCAGCGCGCGCGATAGGAGACGAGATCGTCGCGCGTGAGGACGCCGCCGCGCTCCGTCGACAGCGCGAGCAGGGACTCGCCGATGGAGCCCGTGTAGACGCCGGCCGCGCCCTCCTCGGCCAGGGCCTCGAGTGCGCGGACGAGGCCGGGTTGCTCCAGGCGGTCCCCCGCCCGCAGCAGCGTGCCGGCGGGCGCGTACATGCGCGCCCCCTCGCGCATGGTCATCACCGGCGCGAGCATCTCGAGGCACGCGACGTGCGCCGGTGGCATCTCGACCCCGTCGCGGGCGAGACGCAGCGCGGGCTCGAAGAGACGCTGCCAGGGCAGCCGCCCGTGGGCGCGCCAGAGCTCTCCCAGCCCCGCCGGCACGCCGGGCACGGCGCAGGAGGCGGGACCGACGGCGTAGTGCACGAGCTCGACGCCGAAGGGGACCTGGATCTCCACCAGCTCCGCAGCGCGGCGCGGGCCGCTTCCGAGCCCCGGCACGGCGCAGAAGCAGTCGAGGTTCCGGACCGTCCCCGCGGCGGCCTCCAGGTAGACGGCGTGGCCGCCCCCGAGGAGCCCGGTCATCACCGTCTCGGCGACGCAGGAGGCGAGCGACGCGGCGACGGCGGCGTCCGCCGCGGTGCCGCCCGCGGCCAGGATTCCCGCTCCCGCCGCAGCGGTCGCCGGATGGCCCGCCGCGACGGCCGCGATCAGTGCTCGACCCTCGGCATGACGACCCAGCCGATCCGGCCGAGGCCCGGCCGCGGGAAGTCGATGCGGTGACTCAGCAACGTGCCGCGCGCGAAGCCGAAGACGCCGCCGCCGAGGTTCGT
>JBBWZD010000190.1:0-5005 GCA_039648875.1 Actinomycetota bacterium | reverse complement strand
CGCCGGCGAGCTGCTTTCCGCCAGCGCCTGAGCCCGCGTACCCTGGAGGCATGGCCGTCGTCATCGCCTCCAACCTGCGCAAGGAGCTCGCCGGCTCCGTCCTCTTCGACGGCGTCTCGTTCAGCGTCGAGCGGCGCGACCGCGTGGCGCTCTCGGGCCCGAACGGCGCCGGCAAGACGACCTTGCTGCGGATCCTCGCAGGCGGGACGGAGAAGCACGGCGGCGAGCTCGCGTTCCAGAAGGGCACGCGCGTCGCGCTGCACGACCAGCGGCCGCCGCTCGAGCAGGACGTGACGCTGCGCGAGTACGTCCTCGCCGGCGCGGGGGAGCTCGTGCGACTCGAGGAGGAGCTGAGCCGGCTCGAGCAGGCGATGGCCGGCGGCGCCCACGACCCGGCGACGCTCAACAGCTATTCGAGGGCGCAGGCGAAGCTCGAGCACGCGGGCGGCTACGGCTGGCGCGACCACGCGACCTCGGTGCTGCGCGGGCTCGGCTTCGCCGAGGAGCATCTCGACCGGCCGCTGCGCACGTTCTCCGGCGGCGAGCTGACGCGGGCCTCGCTCGCGCGCGCGCTCGGCGGGGACCCCGACCTGCTGCTGCTCGACGAGCCGACGAACCACCTCGACGTGGCGAGCCTCGAGTGGCTCGAGCGCGAGCTCCAGTCGCTCGACGCGGCGGTGATCCTCGTGGCGCACGACCGCTGGTTCCTCGAGGCGGTGACGACGGCGACGCTGGAGATCGTGGCCGGCCGGGGCACGTTCTTTCCAGGCCCATGGCACGCCTGGCGGCGGGAGAAGGCGGCGCGGGCGCTGCACGCGCAGAAGGAGGTGCAGCGGGTCCAGTCGGACATCGTCCGCCTCGAGCGCTTCGTCGAGCGCTTCCGGGCCAAGAAGGACAAGGCGAAGCAGGCGCAGGCGAAGCTGACGCAGATCGGCCGCCTGCAGAAGGAGCAGCAGGACGCCGCCGAGGAGATCGCGCTGCTGACGCGCCGGACGCGCACGCTCGGCTTCGAGTTCCTGAAGCCGGCGCGCAGCGGCCGGACGGTGCTCGAGGTCGAGGAGCTCGAGCTGCGGATCGGCGCGCGCGAGCTGCTGCGCGGCGCGTCGTTCGCGCTCGAGCGGGGCGAGCACGTCGCGCTCGTGGGGCCGAACGGCTCGGGCAAGACGACGCTGCTCGAGACGATCCTGGGACGGCGGGAAACCGCGGGCGGACGCGTCCGGCTGGGGCACGGCGTGCAGGCGGCGTACTTCTCCCAGCAGGAGATGGAGCTCGACGCGCGCGGCTCGGTGCTGCAGTGTGTGCAGACGATGACCGGGCTGTCGCGACCGGACGCCCAGACGCTCCTCGGCCGCTTCCTGTTCTCGGGCTGGGACGAGCACGAGAAGTCGGTGACGGTGCTCTCGGGCGGCGAGCGGCGGCGGCTGGCGCTGGCGGTCACCGTCGCGTCGGGCGCGAACTTCCTCGTGCTCGACGAGCCGACGAACCATCTCGACCTGGAGAGCCGCGAGGCGCTGGAGGGGGCGCTCGACGCCTTCCCCGGGACGGTCCTGCTCGTGTCGCACGACCGCGCGCTGCTCGACGCGATCGCTGAGCGGACGCTCGCGATCGAGGACGGCGAGCTCCATGCCTACGACGGCGGCTGGGCGGAGATGCTGCGGCGGCGGGAGGAGCGGGCGGCGCGACGGGCCGCGGCGGCGAGAGCCGAGGAGCAACCCGTGCCGCGACAGGCGAAGCCGAAGCCGGCGCCGAGGCCCCGTCAGGCGCGACCGAGCGAGCTCGAGCGGATCGAGGTGGACATCGCGGCACGCGAGGCCGAGGTCGCGGAGCTGGAGGCGAAGCTCGCGAGCGACTGGTCGGACGTCGACGTCCTCGCCGCCCACAAGCGCAGCCGCGAGGCACTCCAGGCGCTGCTCTCGCGCTGGGAAGAGCTCTTCGAGCAGGCCCAGGCCTGAGCGGCCATGTCTCGCGACCGGGTCGCGAGACGTGACCGGCGGGGTCACGCCCAGAAGGCCTCGAAGGCGGCGTCGAGCGGGACCGCCGTGACGTCCTTCCAGTGGCCGTCCTCGCACCGGATGACGAGCGCCTGGTCGACGTCGAGCTCGATGCCGTTCCGGTGGCCGACGGCACGGTAGATCGCGACCGACCACTCGTCGTTCGCCAACACGGTGTGGAGGGTGCTGCGGTAGCTGCCGCCGGTCTCGAGGCTCGTCCGCCGCAGGAACTCGACCACCGCCCGCCGGCCCCGGTACTCGCCGCTCATCACCGTGTCGCCCGGGACGCGCCACACCACGTCACGCGCGAGCGCGGCCGAGATCTGCTTCGCGTCGCGCCCGAAGGCGGCGAACACGCGGCGCGTCAGCGCGGCGTTCGGATGCTCCAGGCTCATCCCGTCACTCCGCGGCCCCGAGCGTCGCGACCACCGCCTCGGCGATCACCTTCAGCGGCCGCCCCGAGACCTGGCTCGCCTTGCGCAACCGCGCGAACGCCTCCTGCTCGGAGAGCCGCTCCTTCTCCATCAGCAGCCCCTTCGCCCGCTCGATCACCTTACGCGCGGTGAGCGCCTCGGCCAACGACTCCGCCTCCTCGCGCAGCGCCTGCAGCTCCTCGTGGCGCGCACGCGCCGCCTGGATCGCCGGCAGGAGGTCCTGCTCGCGGAACGGCTTCACGAGGTAGCCGAACACCCCTGCCTCGACGGCACGCGAGACGAGCTCCTCCTGCCCGTAGGCCGTGAGCATCACGATCGGGATCGGTCGCTCGTCGAGGATGCGGCGCGCCGCCTCGATCCCGTCGAGCCGCGGCATCTTCACGTCCATGATCGCGAGGTCGGGCCGCTCGGAGCGCGCGAGCGAGACCGCCTCCTCGCCGTCGCGCGCCTCGGCGCACACCTCGAACCCGGCCCGCTGGAGCAGGTCCCGCAGGTCGAGCCGGATGATCGTCTCGTCCTCGGCCACCAGAATTCTCATCCCGCGGGTGCCGCGTGCCGCAGGCGGATGCCGCTGAAGTCGAGCGTCGAGGCGACCACCCGCTCCCAGAGCCCGAGCAGCTCCGGCACGAGGCGCAGCTCGATCGCCGCCTCGGCGTGCAGCGCGAGCAGGTCGCCGAGCTCGACCAGCTCGAGGGGCTCGACGGCGGTGCGCGAGACCCAGAAGCGGTCCCACGGCTCGAAGGTGGCCTCGGGCAGCCGGTAGGCGAACACGCGCGTGCCGCGCATCCGCTCGAGCCACGCGCTCTCGAGCACGTGGACGCGGCGCAGCGGGTCGCCGGAGAGGAAGCGCTCGACGTCGCCGTCCCGCGTTCCCTCGTTCGCCCAGAACGTCGCCCGCGGGCAGTCGCGCGGGAACCAGTAGAGCGGCAGGTGCCGCGTGTCGAGCGCCCAGACGAGCGGCTCCGCCGCCTCGTGCTCCGACCGCAGGTGCGGCTCGAAGCGCTCGATCGTCGGGTCCTCGCTGACGTGCCAGAGCGCCGACGCCCCCTCGCCGGCGTACGGCGGCGCCGGCTCTCTCACGCCGGGAAGACCACCTCGGCGCGCGTGCCGCCGTCGTGGCGCAGGTCGAAGCTGCCGTGCAGCTCGTCGCGGACGAGGGCGTCGACGATCGAGAGGCCGGTGCCGGCGGAGCTGCCGTCGGGCCCAGGCCCGTCGTCCGCGATCGAGAGCACGGCGTTGCCGTCGCGCCGCGCGAGCTCGATGCGCACCGCACCGGCCCCGTGCTCGAGCGCGTTCTGGAGCAGCTCCGAGAAGACCAGCGCAAGCGCCGTCGCACGGCTGCCCGCGAGGGAGACCGGCTGCAGCCGCGCCTCCACCTGCCGGCCCCCTGCGAGCCCCTGCACGAGCATCGCGCGCAGCCGGTCGATCAGCTCCGACAGCTCGACGTCCTCCTCGCGCTGCTCGGTCAGCGCCTCGTGCACGGCCGCGATGGCGAGGATCCGGTTCACCGAGTGCTCGAGCGCCTCGCGCGGATCGACGCCCCCCGCCCGGGCCTGGAGGCGAAGGAGCGACGCCACCGTCTGGAGGTTGTTCTTGACCCGGTGGTGGATCTCCTGCGCGAGGACGCCGCGCATGACCGCGCGGCCGTGCTCGAGGGCGACCGCCGCGTGGTGGGCGATCGCCTCGAGCAGCGCGCGCTCGTCGTCGGTGAACGGCGTGTCCCGGTCGGCCACGAGCTCGCCGATCTGGCGGCGCTTCCAGCGCAGGGGCGTTCGCACCGCATGCCCGCCGGCCCGGCCTTCGGGCCACGCGATCCGCCCGTCCTCGAGCACGAGCGCGGCGCCCGTCGCCTGCACCGCCTCCATCGTGGTCTCGACGATCGCCTGCAGCGACTCCTCGAGGTACAGCGATTCGGAGACCGCCTCCGAGATGCGCGCGAGGGCCTCGAGCTCGGCCACCCGCCGCTGGGCCTGCGCGTACAGCTGCGCGTGCAGGATCGACTGCGCCACCTGGTCGGCGATCGCCGTCAGCAGCCCGATCTCGGCGTCGCTGTACTCGCGCCGCGCGCGCGTGCGCACGTTGAGGGCGCCCTCGAGCCGCTCGCCCTGGGCGAGGATGGGCACCGCGAGGATCGACTCGTATTCGTCCTCGGGCAGGTTCGGGAACTCCTTGAAGCGCGGGTCGAGGTTCGCCTGCGACGGGATCATCACGGCGGTGCGCTCGGCCGCGGCGACGCCGGTGATGCCCTCCCCGGGACGCATCCGCGGCCGGCGGGTCATCTCCTCGACGCTCGTCCCGTGGGTTGCGCGCAGCACGAGCTCGCCGCTTCGCTCGTCGTAGAGGTAGACGAAGCACGCGTCGGCGCCGAGCGCGTCGGCGACCTTCGTCGCCACGAGGTGCAGGACCTCCTCCAGGTCGAGCGTCGAGTTGACGGCGGCGGTCGTCTCCGTCAGCAGGCGCAGATGGCGCTCGCTCGCGTCCACCGGCGTATCGTAGGAGGCGCGGTTCGAGCTCTTACAGGAAGCTGCGGATCGACTCGCGGTCGACGCGAAGGCCGATGACGCCGCTCGAGCCGTCGAT